>NZ_JBUEQF010000012.1:0-88938 GCF_054979605.1 Rhodococcus sp. AZ1 | reverse complement strand
CGTGAGCACGGCCGACAGTGATCACCCCCGAGGCCAGCATGGAATGCACCGTGGGGAGATCGTCGATGAGGATGCGCGAGCGGGTGATCAGCTTCGCCCCCAGATTGGGTGAACTTTGACAGGCCAGTCCCACCGTCATCGCCAACCCTCGTACCCGCGACGGTCGAGGCGGCACCGTCGTCCCGTCTCCATCACCGCGGGCCTCTCGCTGAGCGGCATCTGCGATGGTGGCCGCGGTGTGCAACTCGGCGATCGCGGTGGCCTGCTCGGCGGCGATCCGCGCCGCCGCCCGCTCCAGCCCCGCCAACCGACGCTCCAGCGCCGCCGCCGACAACCCTCGAACACCACCCTCGAGAACCGCCCCCACAGCCCGATCCACCGGCTCTGTTCGGTCTACGGACCCAGCCCGATCGTCGGGAGCCATCGCGGCAGGGGCGGCGTGAGTTGTCGACATCGAACACCCTCCCCCGGCTCTGTGATGGCACGTTCCCCCGAACGTCCTGGTCATCACCCTACCACACATATCGAACATATGTGCGACTAATGTGGTGGACGACGCTGGGGTCGACCCCGCACCAGGAGGTTCCGGGCAGTCGCCGGTCGGTATCGGATCAGGGATCACATGGCGTGCAGACCGCCATGGTGGCGCCTCACCGGACACCGCCGAGCATCGGCGCACTCAGGACTGTCTGCTCGATCCGCCTCGACCCGAGCGGACATACGTCACCAGGCCGATCGTGACCAGCCCGGCAGACAGGACAGTCAGCGCCAGGGAGGCCGGACCGCCGGACACCACGACACCCAGAACGCCCGCGAACACGACGAGAAGACCCGCCAGTAGTCGACGAGAAGTACTCACGGTGACCAACCCTTTCGCTCGCGCCCGACTCCACAACCCGACCCGGCCGTCCGGATCGGCACAGAGTATCGCCGACCCGCCGCGGTCCGCGTGAAAACGGATGAGCGTCGGTGATCCCCGGTCGCCAATTCGCTCATAGGTGGGCAACGACCATCCCCCCACCGCTCGGAAGCCGCAGCGTCACCCCGCCCGGCCGGCCCATTCCGCCACCGCGCGGGCGATGGCGAGTTCCTCGTTGGTCGGCACCACCAGCACCGTCACCGCGCTGGACTCTGCGGAGATCACCCGCGGCTCGCGTGAGCGCACGGCGTTGCGAGACGGGTCGATCACGATGCCGTAGTTCTCGAGGTCGGCACACGTGTCGGCGCGCACCGCGGGGGCGTTCTCTCCGACACCGGCGGTGAAGGTGATGGCATCCACCCGTCCGAGCCCGATCATGTAGGCACCCAGGTACTTTCGCAGGCGATGGATGTACACCGCGTAGGCGAGGGAGGCGTCGGGGTCGCCCGAGTCGATGCGAATCGTCAGCTCACGGAAGTCGTTGACCCCACACAGCCCCACCAGTCCGGAGCGCCGGTTGAGCAGGGTGTCGATCTCGTCGGCGCTCAGCCCCGCGTGCCGCCGAAGATGAGTGAGCACGCCGGGATCGAGATCACCACTGCGCGTCCCCATCACCAGACCTTCGAGAGGCGTCATTCCCATCGAGGTGTCCACGGCGCGGCCGCCGCGGATGGCCGAGGCGGACGCGCCGTTGCCCAGGTGCAGCACGATCTGGTTCAGCGCAGCCGGATCACGGCCCAGGAACTGCGCCACCTGTCCGCTGACGTACTCGTGCGACGTCCCGTGGAAGCCGTAGCGTCGAATCCCGTTAGTACGCGCCACCTCCGCATCGATGGCGTATGTGGCGGCGGCATCGGGGAGGGCGTGGAAGAACGCTGTGTCGAACACCGCCACCTGCGGGACACCGGGCAACTCCCGGCGGGCCACCTCGATACCCAGTAGATTCGGCGGATTGTGCAGCGGCGCGAGCGAGTTCAGCGCGGACACCTGCGCGATCACCGAATCGTCGATCACCGTCGGCGCCGAGAACACCTGTCCGCCGTGCACGACGCGATGGCCCACGGCACCGACGCCGGACAACGCGATCCCCGCCTCCTCCATCAGCGTGAACGCCGCGCGCAGGCCCACACCGTGATCGGATATCGGCCCGGTGTGTTCGGCGTCGCCACCGTCGTGGGTGAGCGCGACACGGCCCTCGGGTTCACCGATGCGCTCCACCAGACCGGTCACCACAGCATCGCCCGGACTGTCGGTATCGATGAGCGCGAACCACGGACGACGAACCGGAGTTGATCACCAGAACTTTCAACGGCCCGTCCCCTACTTCGATTGCGCCTGAATGGCGGTGATGGCCACTGTGTTCACGATGTCCTGGACCAGTGCGCCGCGGGAGAGATCGTTGACGGGTTTGCGCAACCCCTGCAGCACCGGGCCCACCGCCACGGCACCGGAACTGCGCTGCACCGCCTTGTAGGTGTTGTTGCCGGTGTTCAGGTCCGGGAACACGAACACCGTTGCGCGCCCGGCCACCTCGGAGTTCGGCAACTTCGACGCCGCGACCGACGGCTCGATCGCAGCGTCGTACTGGATGGGTCCCTCCACCAACAGGTCCGGGCGACGCTCCCGCACCAGCGCGGTGGCCGCACGCACCTTGTCGACGTCGGCGCCGCTGCCGGAATCGCCCGTGGAGTAGGACAGCATCGCGATCCGCGGATCGACCCCGAACTGCGCGGCCGTCCCCGCGGAGGAAATGGCGATGTCGGCGAGCTGCTCGGACGTCGGATCGGGAACCACGGCGCAGTCGCCGTAGGCGAGCACTCGATCGCTCAGACACATCAGGAAGATCGACGACACCGTCGACACCCCCGGCTCGGTCTTGATGATCTCGAAGGACGGGCGGATGGTGTGGGCCGTGGTGTGCGCGGCGCCGGAGACCATTCCGTCGGCAATTCCCTTGTACACCATCATGGTTCCGAAGTAGGAGATATCGCTCATCACCTCGCGGGCGCGCTCGATCGTCATGCCCTTGTGGGCGCGCAGTGACGCGTACTCGGCGACGAACTCGTCGGTGTGCTCCGAGTCGGCAGGATCGAGGATCGTGGCGCCGGTGACGTCGACCCCCAACTCCGACGCACGACGGCGAATGGCGGCGTCGTCACCGAGGATCGTCAGGTCGGCCACCTGACGCTGCAGGAGCCGGCCGGCCGCCCGCACGATGCGATCGTCGGACCCCTCGGGCAGCACGATGTGCCGACGATCGGCCCGGGCGCGGGCGATGAGGCGGTACTCGAACATCTGCGGCGTCACCACCGACGGGATGGGAACGTCCAGCGCACCGAGCAGGGTCTTGGGATCGACGTGCCGCTCCATGAGGTTGATCGCCGTGTCGACCTTGCGCTGCGAACCCACGGCCACCCGGCCGCGGGTCGAGGCCGCGGCGCTCGCCGTCTCGAACGTGCTCAGGTCGGTGGTGAGGATCGGCAGGCGCGGGTTCAGACCGGTGATCAGCCGCGCCATCATCGGATGCGGGGCGATCCCACCGTTCATGATGATGCCCGCCAACGAGGGGAAACCCTCCGCCTCGTGGGCGTTGACCAGGGCCAGCAGCACGTCGGAGCGATCCGCGGGAGCGATCACCACCGTGCCCTCGCTGAGCCGCTCGAGGATGTGTTCGGCCGTCATCCCGCCCACCATCACCCGCAGCGCCTCGCGCTGGAGCAGTTCGGGATCGCCGCTGTAGACCTCGCCGTCGACCGCCTCGAGCAGTTCGGCCATGGTGGGCGCCACCAGCAGCGGCACCTCGGGCAGTGCCCACGCCGACACCCCGGTGGGCTCGAGGGCGGCGACGGTCTCCGCGAGAGCGTCGGGGTCGCAGCGGTTGACCACGATCGAGACCAGGTGCGCCCGGTGCACCGTCAGCTCGGTCCGGCACAGCTCGGCCAGATGCGCGATCTCGGCGGGCGATCGCCCGGACCCCCTGAGCGCCAACAGAACCGGCGCACCGAGATTGACCGCCACGCGGGCGTTGAACTCGAGTTCGCTGGGGCTGCCCACGTCGGTGTAGTCGCTGCCGACGATCACCATCGCGTCGCACTGATCGGCCGCCTCGTGGTAGCGCCGCACGATCTCCGCCAGGGCCGCATCCGGGTCAGCGTGCACCTGCTCGTAGGTCACACCCAGCGACTGTTCGTAACTCAGATCCGCCGTGGTGTGATCGAGCATGAGCTCGAGAATGTAGTCGGGCTCGGACGTCGAGCGGGCGATGGGACGGAACACCCCCACGCGGGCACTGGTCGCGCAGAACATCTGCAGCAGACCCAACGCGATGGTCGACTTCCCGGTATCGCCTTCCGGGGAGGCGATGTAGATGCTCGTCAACTCGGCGGTGGCGGCCATGGCAACCACCCTAGCCACTGCGGACCTGGTGAGCCGGTTCGCCGCAGCGCTCAGCCGAGGGCGCGCAGGCGCGGCTCCAGATCGGTCCTGAACAACTCCAGGAAACGGCGCTGATCGTGACCGGGAGCGTGGAACACCAGGTGGTTCAACCCGGCGTCCACGTAGGCCTTGACCTGCTCGACGGCCTCGTCCGGATCGGAGGCCACGATCCACCGCTTGGCCACCTGCTCGATGGGCAGCTGATCGGCAGCGCGCTCCATCTCGATGGGATCGTCGATGGAGTGCTTCTGCTCCGCCGTCAGCGACAACGGCGCCCAGAACCGGCAGTTCTCCAGTGCGGCAGCATGATCGGTGTCGTAGGAGATCTTGATCTCGATCATGTGGTCGATGTCGTCTCCGCTGCGTTCGGCCTTGGCTGCGCCCTCGTCCACCGCCGGGATGAGCTTGTCGGTGTAGAGCTCCATTCCCTTGCCCGAGGTGCAGATGAACCCGTCGCCCGCCCGTCCGGCGTAGCGGGCCACCACCGGTCCGCCGGCCGCGATGTACACCGGCACACCACCTTCGGGAACGTCGTACAACGTCGCTCCATTGGTGTGGTAGTACTCACCGTCGAAGTCGGTTCGCTCACCGGTCCACAGCGCGCGCATGAGCCGCACCGACTCCCGCAGCCGCGCGAAGCGTTCCTTGAACTCCGGCCACTCCCCCTCGAAACCGGTGGCGATCTCGTTGAGCGCCTCCCCGGTACCGACGCCCAGCATCACGCGGCCCGGGTACAGGCAACCCATGGTGGCGAACGCCTGCGCGATCACGGCCGGGTTGTAGCGGAAGGTCGGGGTCATCACCGACGTGCCGAGCTGAATTCGCTCGGTGCGCTCACCCACCGCCGTCATCCACGCCAGCGAGAACGGCGCGTGGCCACCCTCGTGACGCCACGGCTGGAAGTGGTCGCTCACCACGGCCGAGTCCATACCAGCCGCCTCCGCGGCGACACCGAGCTCGACCAGCTCTCGCGGTCCGAACTGCTCGGCCGAGGCCTTGTAACCCAACTTCAACGTCTGTCCCACGGGAGCGTCCTTACATCGGTGGTGATCGGTCGGCGGTGACCTGGCGGGTGCGGCGGCGCGGGCTCGCGTTTCGCTCGACCCGATCTCTTGTCTACCCGATGACGGGAAGGTTGGGCACCATGGTGACGTTGGCATGACCGACACCCGAGACGGACAGGACGGAGAACCGATCATGGTCGACCACCCGGTCCCCGCGATCGCCGTCGTCGGTGCAGGTCCGCGCGGTACGGGCATCGTCGAGCGCCTCCTGGCCCGCGCGGCCTCGGACCGTCGGCCATTGCACGTGCACGTCGTCGATCCCTTCCCACCGGGCGCCGGGCGGATCTGGCGCCGTGAGCAGGACTCGCTGCTGTGGATGAACTCCGCCGCGGCCGACGTCGCCATGTTCACCGACGCCACGAGCAGCATCGACTCGCCCATCGCACCCGGTCCCACGCTGGCGGAGTGGGTGGAGCTCAACCGCGCGGCCCTGCGCGAGGATCCGGTGGTGGGCGCCGAGGCCGCCGAGTTCGGCGCCGGGTCGTTCCCCTCCCGAACGCTGCACAGCCGCTACCTCACCGACGTGTTCGAGCGAATCGTGCACGGTGTCGGCGATCACGTCCGAGTCGACGTTCATCGGGCGCGGGTGATCGACATCGTCGACGACGATGACGGCCGCCAGCGGCTGACCCTCGACGACGGCACCGCACTGCACGCCGACTCGGTGATCCTGGCCCAGGGCCACCCCGACACCGAGCCCGCTCCCCGCGAGGTCGAGCTGGCTCGATACGCGCGCACCCACGACCTGACCTACCTCGCCCCCGGCTACACCGCCGATCTGGATCCCACCCTCGTCCCCGAGGGGGAGCCGGTGCTGGTGGCCGGTATCGGACTGGCGTTCGTGGACTGGATGGTGCTGCTCACCGAGTCCCGCGGCGGCACCTACACCCGCGGCGGCGACGGCGTGCTGACCTACACCCCGTCCGGACGTGAGCCACGGCTGCTCGTCGGCTCACGCCGAGGCGTGCCGTACCACGCGAAGATCTCGTACTCCATCGCCGACGCTCGACCTGCCCTGCCGCACTTCTTCGGCCCCGATGCGATCGGCGGCACCGCCACCGTGGACTTCGACTCGCAGGTGTGGCCGCTGATCGCCAAGGAATTGGCATGGGCGCACTACGCCGAGCTGTTCCGCTCGCACCCCGAGCGCACCGCAACCTCGTGGGCGGAGTTCGAGACCGTGCTCGCCGCTCACCCAGTCGACTCACCCGAGGTGGCCGCGTTGGTCGAGCGCAGCATCCCGCACCTGCAGGACCGGTTCGACCTCGCGGCCCTGAACCGTCCGCTCGCCGGGCGCTCGTTCACCGACCCAGCGCAGGTACACCGCGCGGTGCTCGATCACGCCCGCGCCGATCTCGCACGTCGACGCGACCCGGCGTTCAGTTCCGACGCGGCGGTGTTCTCGGCGCTTCTGTCGGTGTACGCGTCGGTGGGTGAGCTGGTGCGCACGCAGCGGCTGGCACCGCAGTCCATCGCCCGCGACGTCGAGGGCCGACTGCACTCGTTCTTCAGCTTCATGGCCAGCGGACCACCACCCGAGCGGCTCGAGCAGATGATCGCCCTCGCCGAGGCCGGGGTGATCACCTTCCTCGGTCCGGACGTCGAGTTCACCACGGGCGACGGCACTTTCGTGGCCCGCACGCTCACCGGCGAGGTGGGCGGCCGTACCTACATCGAGGCGCGCCTGCCGGTGCCCGCCATCGCCGGCACCACCGATCCCCTCCTGCGCACCCTGCACGAGCGCGGCGAGGTGATGGAACTGCGGGCCACCGCCGACAGTGCCGCGAAACTGAAGGTGGACGGCCGATCACGCCTGATCGACGTGACCGGGGCCGCGCATTCGCGTCGCTTCGCGGTGGGACCGTGGGTTGCCGGGCACACCTGGTCGACAGCGTTCCCCCGGCCGGGCATCGACGCCGGCTTCTTCCGTCACAACGACGCCGTCGCCGCGGACCTGCTCGACGCGGCCCGTCAGCCACCCACGGGGCGCAACCCGAGGTGCTCGCGCAGTGTCGAGCCGGTGTACTCGGTTCGGTAGGCCCCGCGCTCCTGCAACTCGGGAACCAGGTTGTCCACGATCTCGTCCAACCCGCCGGGGACGATGTACGGCGAGACGTTGAACCCGTCCGACGCGCCGCTGCGCACCCAGCGCGTCAACTCGTCCGCCACCGACGACGCCGTCCCGGCGAAACCGGACCGCGCCGAGGTCTCGATGACCACCTCGCGCAAGCTCAGGCCGCGCTCGCGCGAGAGCGCGCGCCACTCGGCGGCGATGGCCATGGGATCGCGGCCGTCGCGGGCCGCGCCGCGAGTTCCGGAAATAGGTTGCGGCACAGGGTCGTCCGCGGGCAGCGGTCCGTCGGGATCGAGGTCGGACAGATCGCGCCCCCACACCTGACCGGCCAGTGACAGCGCGGTGGGCCCGGTGTACTGACCGTCCTTGACCCAGCGCACCTTCTCCTCGACCTCGGACTCGCTGTCCGCCAACACGATCTGCGTTGCGGGCAGGATCTTGATCGCGTCGTCCGCTCGCCCCTGCCCGATCAGGCGTGCACGAATGTCGTCGGCGAAGGCGAGAGCGTCGTCGAAGCTGGTGCCGTGCCGCGAGAAGATCACATCGGCTTCGGACGCGGCGAAATCCCGGCCCTGCCCCGAATCCCCGGCCTGGAAGATCACCGGATGGCCCTGCGGACTCTGCGGGAGCGTCGGGGTGGCGGTGATGTCGAACTGATCGCTGACGTAGCGCACCGGCGCGGGCGAGGCCTCGCCGGCCGGCCAGGCATCCCACAGCGCACGGGCCGCCTCGAGGAACTGCCCGGCCCGCACGTAGCGCAGGCTGTGATCGAGATAGCCGCCGCGACGGAAGTTCTCACCGGTCCAGGCGTTGTCGGTGGTCACCACGTTCCATCCGGCTCGGCCACCGGAGAGCACGTCCAGGCTCGACAGCCGACGCGCCAGGTCGGCCGGTTCGTTGAAGGTGGTGTTCTGCGTGGCCACCAACCCGATGCGGCGGGTGATCGCCGCCAGCGCGCACAGTTGGGTGATCGCATCCGGTCGGCCCGCGACGTCCAGGTCGAGGATCTTGCCGTCCTGCTCGCGCAACCGCAGACCCTCGCCGAGGAAGAAGGCGTCGAACAGGCCCCGCTCAGCGGTCTGGGCAACTTCGCGGAAGGTCTCGAAGTCGATCTGCGACCCGGAGGCCGGATCGGACCAGATGGTGGTGTGGTTGACGCCCTGGAAGAAGATCCCCAGGTGCACCTGCGCATCGGGCCGGAACGACGGCGTACCGGACGGGGCGCTCACGCGGACACCCCCGCCCGGAAGACGTTGTCCGGTTTGGCCAGTCCGAACAGCCCGCGCAGCGTCGAGGCGACCACCGGCCGGTGTGCGACACCGAGTTCGAACAGCCGCGGCAACACCTCGCGGGCGAGGGCCCGGGTGTCGCGGTCGAGGTCGGTGGGCAGGATGCGTACCCCGTCCACCACACCGGCCAGCCCGATCAGAGTGTCGAGGAATTCGCTCGTAGCCGGGCGGGAGGACAGGTCCGCGACGAGTTCGAGCACCACGCGCCGCTCACCGCCGCTGCTCCCAGCCGCGGGCACTGCGTCGACGAGCAGCACGTCGCACTCGGCGCCGCCCGCGCCGTCAGGATCTGCACCGTCGAGATCTGCACGGGAGAAGACGGGCGGTCGGCCCTGCGGCGGGCGCGGAACGATGGCAGGACCGGTGATCGAGTAACTCGCTCCTCGGAAGTTCACGTAGTGCAGCTTGCTGCGGTCGAGGTAGCGGCCGGTGACAGCGTTACGGACGGCCGCGTCGTCCTCCCACGAATCCCACAGCAGCCCGGCCACGGCGATCGCGTCTCGGTGCTCGGCCGTCGGATCCGACGGGAACGGCCGGCCCCACACGGCGGCCTCACCGGCGGCGGCCCGCGTGGCCAGCCACCCCGCACGGCCACGCGACGCGTGATCGAGCGAGGCGATCTGCGAGGCGAGATGGAACGGCTCGGTGAACGTGGTGGCCACCTCGGGTACCAGTCCGATCGTGCTGCTCACCGCGGCGGTGAACGCAGCGCGGGTGACGGCGTCGAGCCGCGGGCCGCCGTCGTGACCGGCTGCGTCGCGGAACGTCACGAAGCTCAGCCCCGCGTTCTCGGCGGCGCGAACCCGTCGCACCAGAACTGCCGGGTCGGCGGCATCGGTGGCGTGTGCTGGATCGACCTCGAGGCCGAGAACGAGGGAAGTCACCTCAGCGCCAACGCCGCGCGCCGAGGCCGGTATTCCGACGACGCCGGGCACCAGCTCTCAGGCGAGCAGCGACGACCCGACGGTGACTCGAACGTGCCCACCGCGCAACACGATCGACTCCACATCGGTCAGGTGCGGCGTCGCCAGGAGCCAGGGGTGTGCGTCGATGTCCGCTCCACCGAGGGCGCACGCCGCCCGCGCGAGCGGGCCGAACACACGGGCGCGCCCCTCGGGACGGGCCATGTCGACGATCGCCACCCGCGCGGCCATCCGCAGCATGGCGTCCACCGCCGCGGGCTGATCGGCCATGAGCGAGAGCGTGTAGGTGGCGATCACCGCGTCGGCGCGCAGGTTCTCGGGCGACAGCTCCGTCGCATCGGCCTGCAGGAGGGTGAGATTGCCGCCGCGGCGTCGCGCCCGCTCGAGCATGTGGGCACTGAGATCGATACCGGTGATCGACCCCGTCGGTCCGATCTTGCGCTGCAGCGCAGGGAAGTTCAGGCCGGTGCCGCACCCGATGTCGATCACGTGGTCACCCGGCCGCAGGCCCAACCTGTCGATGGCAGCGATGCGACCGGCCCGGTACACCGGGCGCTCGAAGGAGATCAGATCGTAGAAGCGCGCGGACACCGTGTACTTCTGGAAGGGCGCGAACCCCGACACTCGGTCCATACCGACAACAGTAGGTGCGCAGGGAGGAGAGCGGCGATGGAGCGGATCGAGCTACTGGTGATCGGCGGCGGCACGGCGGGGATCGTGGCGGCCAAGACCGCTGCGCGCTTCGGCGTCGCCGTCACACTCGTCGAGCGCCACCGCACGGGCGGGGACTGCCTGTGGACGGGGTGCGTACCGTCCAAGGCCCTCCTGGCCGCGGCGCACGCCGCTGCCCACGCACGCCGCGCCGCAGCCCTCGGCGTGCAGGCCGACGTACGCGTGGATTTCCCCGCCGTGATGGCCCACGTGCGTGCCTCGATCGCCGCGATCGCCCCGATCGACTCCCCCGAGGCACTGGCCGCGGCGGGAGTACGCGTGATCTCTGGCTCGGCGCACCTGACGGGACCGAGAACGGCGACGATCGACGGGCGCGAGGTCACCTTCGGCCGCGCGGTCCTGGCCACCGGTGCACACCCGAGGGTTCCGAATTCGTTCGCCGGTGCGCTGACCAGCGACACCGTGTGGGAGCTGGACGAACTGCCCGAGACACTCACGGTGATCGGCGGCGGGAGCATCGGATGTGAGCTGGCGCAGGCATTCTCACGTCTGGGCTCGCAGGTCACACTCATCGAGGCCGCAGATCGTCTCCTTCCGCGCGAGGACCCGCGCGCATCGCGGGCGATACGCGCCGCCCTCGAGGCCGACGGGGTGCGGGTGCAGTGCGCGAGCTCCGTCGAGCGCATCACCGGGCAGACGCTGGTCGCGCTCGGGCGCACCCCGGCCACCGCAGAACTCGGGCTGGCGGCCGCCGGGGTCGAGGTCGACGAGGGTGGATTCGTGAAGGTAGACGCGCACCTGCGCACCACCAATCGCTTCGTCTGGGCGGCAGGCGATCTCACCGGCCACCCACAATTCACCCACACCGCCGGGATGCACGGCTCGCTGGCGGCGAGCAACGCCGTGCTGGGTGTGCCACGACGCGTCGGCCCCGTGGTGCCGCGGGTGACCTTCACCGATCCGGAGGTGGCCGCGGTCGGTGTCGAGGTCCAGAAGGCGAGCACCACAGCCGGTCTGACCGTGCGAGTGGTCGAGCACACCGACACCGATCGCGCGGTGGCCGAGGCGGACACCACCGGATCGGCCACCCTGGTGATCGATCGTCGCGGACGCCTGGTGGGGGCGTCGCTGATCGGACCCCGCGCCGGCGAGGCCCTGGCCGAGCTCACCCTGGCCGTGCAGAAGGGCCTGCGCGCCCGCGACCTTGCCGCCGTCACCCATCCGTACCCCACCTACGGCGACGCGCCGTGGAACGCCGCGGTGGCCGACGTGCGAGCGAGCCTGGCATCACCGGTGGTGGGGCGAGTTCTGCGGGCTCTCGCTCACTTCAGGGCGCGGTAGCCCGCCCGCATGCGCAGCAGAGCGCCCAGCCCCACCACCGCCGCCCAGCCGACCGCGATCTGCCACGCGATCGAGGGTAGGACGAGCCACAGCGAGTGCACCACAATGGTTTCCGCACCCTCGGCGAGGCCCCCGATGAACGACAGGGAGCGGCCGTCGTCGATGCGCCGGCCCGAGCGCTCGGCGATCGAGGAGAACGCCAGGAACGCGGTTCCGTTGACGTAGTAGGCCAGCAGCACCGCCAGGAACGGCCACCACGGCGCGCCGAACTGTGCGGCGGCCCCCACCGCCACCCCCACCACGGTGGATCCGTACACCAGGAAATCGGCGGTGATGTCGTAGAACCCGCCCGCGCCGCCGTCTCGTCCGGGCGTACGGCGGGCCACCGGGCCGTCGAGACCGTCGGCCAGGCGCGAGAGCAGCCACAGCGCCAGGGCCACCCACCACCACTGCGCGGCGGAGGCGGCGGCGCTCGCCAGACCGGTGGCCAATCCGGCCGTGGTCAGGTGATCGGCGCGAACACCGCGGCCCGCCAGACGGGCCGCCGCCGCATCCAACGGACCGGCGAGGGCGTTACGCAGTCGGGCGTCGAACATCGTCGGACTCCGACTGCGACTCCGACTCCGACACCGGGACGGCACCGTCGATCGGCGCCGGGCGCATCCGCTTCGCGGCGTACCCGGCCACCACGCCGATGACGACGACGGCCCCCACCGCTGTCAGGAACGGCCACGACAGCGGCGAGGTGCCGTACGCACCGAGGGCGGTGTATCCCACCGTGGCCGGCAGGATCCCGATCGGAGTGGCCAGCAGATAGTCGCGCTGACGAACAGCGCTCAGTCCGGCCGCATAGTTGACCACGGCGAACGGCAGAACCGGGACCAGACGAACGACGAGCACGGACAGGAATCCGCGGCGCCCGATCAGATCGTCGATGTCGGCGATCCGCGCCCACCGGATGCGTTCGATGCTGTCGCGCCCGAGCCAGCGGGCCAGCAGGAATCCCAGCCAGGCCCCGGCCGTCGCGGCCACCACCACCACGGCTGCGCCGACCACGAGGCCGAACAGCAGCCCGCTGGCGATGGTCAGCGCACTCGCCGGGAACGGGGTGAGGGTCAGCGCGGCGTACACCAGGACGAACAGAGCAACCCCCCACGCACCGGCAGCCTCGACGCGCTCGCGCAGCGGCTCGGGATCAGGGATGTCGACCGTCAGCGCCACGATCACCGCGGCGACCACGATGGCCACCAGAACAGCCACCCGCAGTCGTCGTCCCGATGTGGCATCCACGGCCTCGACAGTAGTCTCGGTCCATGATCGGACGCCCGCTCGTCGCCCGCCCCACCCTGATCGTCGTCCCCGCACTCGTGGCTGCCCTGACGCTGACGTCGTGCGCGGCACCCGACCCGGCGCCCACTCAGGCCGCCGCGGTGCCGTGGAGCGAGATCGAGGCCAAGGCCAAAGGACAGACCGTGCAACTGTGGATGTACGGCGGCGACAGCCAGGGCAACGCCTATGTCGACGACGTGCTCACACCGGCCGCCGCCGCGGCGGGGGTGACGCTGAAGCGGGTGCCGGTGGCCCAGACCTCCGATGCGATCACCCGCATCCTCTCCGAACGCCAGGCCGGGGTGAGCAGCGGTGACGTGGACCTCGTGTGGGTCAACGGCGACAACTTCGGCACCGGCAAACAGGCGGGCGCATGGCTGTGCGGGTGGACGGCGGCGCTGCCGAACATGCAGTACACCGATCCGGCGGACCCGTTGCTGAGCACCGACTTCGGCACACCGGTCGACGGGTGCGAATCCCCCTGGCACAAGGCTCAGTTCACCATCGTCTACGACGCCGCCAGGGTGCCTGACCCGCCGACCACGTACGCGGGCCTGCTGGACTGGATCGCGGCCAACCCGGGCCGGTTCACCTATCCGGCCCCGCCGGACTTCACCGGCTCGGTGTTCGTTCGTGAGGCGCTGCGTGCGGTGACCCCGTCGCCGGTGCCGCTGACGTTCTCGCAGAACGACTTCGACCGCCTCACACCGCCGCTGTACGACCGGCTGAAGGCACTGGCACCCTCGCTGTGGCGCGGCGGCAGCACCTACCCGCAGACCTCGAAGGAACTCGACGACCTCTACGCATCGGGTCAGGTGGACATGACCATGACCTACGGCCCGGCCACCCTCACCGACCTCGTCGCCAAGGGCACGTTCCCGCCGCAGACGAAGGTGCTCACCCTCACCGACGGCACGGTGGGCAACGCGAGCTTCCTCGCCGTGCCGGCGACATCGGGCAACTCCGAGGGCGCCAGGGTGGTGGCGAACCTGGCGCTGTCGCCGCAGCAGCAGGTGGCCAAGGCGAATCCCTCCACCTGGGGGCAGTTCACGGTGCTCAGCCGCGCCCGACTCACCGATGCCGACCGGGCAGCGTTCGATGCCCTCCCCGTCTCACCGGTCGTTCCGCCCTACGACGTGCTCTCCCGCGGCGCCAAACCCGAACTGGCGGCAGCGTGGGTGCCGCCGCTGGACGAGGGATGGCGACGCACCGTGCTGGCGGGCGGCTGATCGCACATGCGGTGGGCGGCACTGCGCGCCGTGCTCCCGGCGACCCTGCTGGTTCTTGCCGTGGTCGGGGTGGGGCTGGGCGGGGCGATGCTGAGCGCGTTCGGCCTCGCCCCACTGGTCGGCGCGCCCCGCGCGAGCGTGGACGCCTTCACCGCCGTGGCGCCCGACCTGCGATCGTCGCTGGGGGTCACCCTCGGTATCGCCGCGGTGTCCACTGCCCTGGCCGTGCCGATCGGGGTGACGACGGCGCTGGTGGGAAGTCGCCTCGTTCGCGGAACCGCGCTGCTCACCGTGCCCGTCCCGCATCTGATCGGCGCGGCCGCGGTCGGGCTGCTGCTCACCGATCTCGGGGCCACCGGGCTGATCGGCAGCAGCTGGTGGGTGGCCGTGATCGCCGAGTACGCCTGGAAGGAATCGGCGTTCGTGGCCCTGGTGGTGTTCGGCACGGCGGTGCCGCGGGTGCGCAGCTTCGACGACACTGCCGCCGTGCTCGGCGCCGGTCGACCGGCTCGGCTGCGTCTGGTGACCCTGCCGCTGATCGCACCCGCGGTGATCGCCGCGGGCACCATCTGTTTCACCTACGTCGTGGGCTCCTACGAGGTGGCCCGACTGCTGGGCCGACCGTATCCGGAGCCGTTGCCCGTCATGGCAATTCGATTGTTCACATCGGTGGACCTGACCGCGCGGGACGAGGCCGCCGCCACCGCCCTGGTGGCCACGGTGGTGGCCGCCGTCGCCGTCGCGGTGTCGCTGGCGTTGCTGCGGAGGTCGAGCGCGTGGCGCTGACAAGGATCGCTGCCACCACCTCGGCGGCGAGGGGGATCTCCACTGCCGTTCTCGCCGTGTGGTTCCTGGCGCCGTTGACGCCGCTGGTGTGGTGGGCGCTCGCCCGACGCGGGGACGGGATCACCGAGGCCGTGGGAGCGGGCGCAGGCTCGGCGATGGCCACCTCCTCGGTGATCGCGCTGGCGGTCGCGGCCGTCGCCACCCCGCTGGGAGCGTGGGCGGCCCACGGGCTGACCAACCCCGCACTACCGGTTCCGCGGCTGTTCGAGGCGGTGCTGTTCGCCCCCGTCCTCCTGCCCGCGGTCACCGTGGCCATGGGTCTGAACGTGGCGATCCTGCGGGCGCGCATCCCCGGCGAGGTGGCGGTGGTGGTGCTGCTGGTGGTCGCCGCCCTGCCCTACACCACGTACGTGATGCGCTCGGCGATCGCCGGGTACGACACGGGTTTCGAGGACGAGGCCCGCACCCTCGGCGCGGGCCGGTGGACGAGGTGGCGACGGGTGCGATTGCCGCTGCTGGCCCCCGCGTTCGCGGGTTCGGCGTTCCTGGCGTTCCTCGTCGGGTGGAGCGACTACGTGGTGACCCTGCTGATCGGTGGGGGTCGACTGATCACCGTGCCGCTGCTGGTGGCCTCGTTCGCGGCCGGGACGGGCAACACCGCCGTCGTGGCCGCCCTCTCACTGGGCGCACTGCTGCCGCCGCTGGCGCTGCTCCTGCTCGTCGGGCTGGTGCGCCGATGACCTCCGTCGCGGCCATCGGTCTGACCCGGCGCTACCCCGGCCGGGACGCCCCCGCCCTCAGCGGCATCGACCTCGAGGTTGCCTCCGGCACCGCCACGGCCGTCCTCGGGGCGTCGGGATCGGGCAAGAGCACGCTGCTGCGGCTGCTCGCAGGCCTGGATCGACCGACGACGGGCACCGTGCTGTTCGACGGCCGCGATGTCACCGGTGTCCCCGCCGAGTCGCGGGGGGTGGCGATGATGCTGCAACGGCCCCTGCTGTTCCCGCACCTGAACGTGATCGACAACGTGGCGTTCGCGCAGCGCGCGGCCGGGGCGTCGCGGCGCCGGTCGCGGGCGCACAGCCGCCGCTACCTGGACCTGGTGCAGCTCGGTGCGTTCGGCGATCAGCGGGTGTCCACTCTCTCGGGCGGTCAGGCCCAGCGGGTGGCTTTGGCGCGCGCTCTCGCAGCTCGGCCGGGGGTCCTGCTGCTGGACGAGCCGTTCAGCGCCCTCGACAGCGCGCTCCGGGACGAGATGTACGAGTTGCTCGACGCAATCCGAGCCGAGCTGAACCCCACGATCGTGCTGGTCACCCACGACCAGGCCGAGGCCGCGCGCCTCGCCGACCGCATCGCCGTGATCGTCGGCGGTCGCCTCGAGCATCACTCCGACGTCGCCGCCGCCTACGTACGGCCGAGCACCCTGGCCGTGCACCGGTTGATGGGTGGGCTGACCGAGGTGGCCGGAATCGTGACCGGCGGCGTGCACACATCGCCCCTCGGATCGCACCCCACCGACCTACCCGACGGGCCCGCGACGGCGGTGCTGCGCCACGAGTCGGTGCGCCTGCGCCGCACTGGTCCCGGCCTACGCGGCACGATCACTGCGGTGCGCGCGGTGGGGATGCGACGGCGGGTGAGCGTGGCCCTCGGTGATCCGGTGGACGGTGCCGGTGAGGATTGGGCGGGCGTCGCGGCGACGATCGTCGCGGACGTCGCGGGCCCGGGTGCCGGGGAGGTGGGCGCGGCGGTCGTGGTGGATCTGAGCGAGGCGCACGTGCACGTCATCGACCCCCGGGTGCCCTGAGCGCCGAGCCCGCACGAGCAGCAGCGAGCAACCGTTGTGCAGACTCTAGGCATGACGTTCGTGTACTCGCGCCCCGATCGCAGCGTGGAGGCGTCGGGGACACGGCAGAGTTTCGACGACATCGCCGACGCCCGCGCGGCGCTGGCGGACGGCGACGTCACCATGCTGGTGGGGGCCATCGGCTTCGACCCCGCCCATGCCTGCGCCCTCGTCGAACCGCTGCGGGTGCGCCGCCTCGACGAGCCGTGGTCGCGCCCGGCGACGCCGCTGCCGGGCGCGGTGATCGCCGCACAGAACCCGCCTCCGGCCAATCATGTCGAGCGGGTGGAGCGGGCACTGCGCGTTCTGCGCCACCCCGGCTCGACACTGCACAAGGTGGTGATCGCGCGCTCGATCACGCTGGTGTTCGACACCCCGCTCGCCCCGCTCGACCTCGCGGCGAGCCTCGTGGCCGCCAACCCGGGCCACAACGGGTTCGCCGTCGACCTCTCGGCTGCGGGAGGGAGCCACTTCGGTCGTCACCTCGTCGGGTCGAGTCCGGAGCTGTTGGTGCGCCGCACCGGAACCACTGTGCAGTGCCACCCCTTCGCGGGAACCGCTGCGCGAGCGCAGGATCCAGCAGCGGACGACGCCGCCGGCCGCGCCCTGCTGGCCAGCGAGAAGAACCTCGCCGAACACCGCTACGTGGTCGACGCCATCGTCTCCGCCCTGCGCCCGCTCTGCAGCAGCATCGATGCACCGGATACCCCGGAGCTCACCGCCACTCCGCAGGTGTGGCACCTGGCCACCCCCATCACCGCGACCCTCGCCGACCCGGCCACCACCGCCCTGGACCTGGCCCTTGCCCTGCACCCCACACCGGCCGTCGCCGGGACACCGAAGGACGCCGCGTTGCGGACGATCGACCTGATCGAGGCGGGTCGCTCCCGCGGCTTCTACGCGGGGATGGTCGGGTGGTGCGACGCCGAGGGCGACGGCGAGTGGATGGTGGCCATCCGCTGCATCGACATCGCCGCCGACGGGCGCAGCGGCACCGCGAGCGCCGGGGGAGGCATCGTCGCCGACTCCGAGGCCGCCGTCGAACTCGACGAGACCACCGCCAAGTTCGCGACCGTCCTCGCCCCGTTCGGGCTCTAGACCTGCCCCAGCGCCTGCTCGATGTCGCCGATCAGGTCGGCGGTGTCCTCGAGCCCCACCGAGATACGCACCACGCCGTCGGTGATGCCCACGGCCGCACGGCCTTCCGGGCCCATGGCGCGGTGGGTGGTGGTGGCGGGGTGGGTCACCATGGTCTTGGCGTCGCCGAGGTTGTTGGAGATGTCGATGATCCGCAGCGCATCGAGGAAGGCGAACGCGGCGGCCTTGCCGTCGTCGGCGTCGAGTTCGAACGTCACCACGGTGCCGCCGCCGGACATCTGGCGCGTGGCCAGTTCGTACTGCGGATGCGAGGGCAGGAACGGGTAGCGCACCCAGCGCACACCGGCGTGCGACTCGAGGAACTGCGCCACCGCCAACGCCGAGTCGACCATGGCGCGCACACGTACGGCCATCGTCTCGAGGCCCTTGAGCAGGGTCCAGGCGTTGAACGGGCTCAGCGCCGGGCCGGTGTGGCGCATGAGGGTCTGCACGGGCCCGTCGATGTAGTCCTTGGGTCCGAGGATCGCGCCGCCGAGCACACGGCCCTGACCGTCGATGTGCTTGGTGCCGGAGTAGATCACGATGTCGGCACCGAGATCGAGGCTGCGCTGGAGCAGCGGGGTGGCGAAGACGTTGTCCAACACCACCTTCGCGCCGGCTGCATGCGCGAGGTCGGCCACCGCGCGCACGTCCACCAGCGCCTGCATCGGATTGGACGGGGTCTCGAAGAACACCGCGGTGGTGGGTACCGCGAGCGCCTCACGCCACTGGTCGAGGTCGTCGCCGTCGACGAAGACGGTCTCGATCCCCCATCGCGGCAGGATCTCGTTGCACACCACGAAGCACGAGCCGAACAGGCTGCGCGCGGCGACCAGTCGATCGCCCGTCTTCAGCAGAGCACCGAGGGCCGTGAACACCGCCGACATCCCACTGGAGGTGGCGAAACATGCCTCGGCACCCTCGAGCAGACGCAGACGCTCCTCGAAGATGCCGACCGTGGGGTTGCCGTAGCGCGAGTACACGTAGTGGTCGGCATCGCCGGTGAAGGCGGCCTCGGCCGAGCGCGCGTTCTCGTAGACGTAGCCCGAGGTGACGAAGATGGCCTCGGAGTTCTCCTCGAACCCCGAACGGTTCATGCCGCCGCGCACCCCCAGCGTGGCCGGGCCCACGCCGTCGGGAAGCGGCTTGTCGAACGCACCGCCGCGTGGCCGCACGTCGCCGGTGCGGGGCTCGCTCACTGCTGCCGCCAGGGCAGCCCCAGCGCACGCCATCCCACCGCACCTCGATGGCCGTCGGCGTCGGTGGCGCCCTCGAAGCCGTCGAGCACGTTGTAGCTCGGGGTGATGCCCGCGGCGGTGGCGGCCTCGGCCGCGCCGATGGAGCGCTGACCGCTGCGGCAGAGGAAGATCACCGGACCGGATCCGTCGACACCCTCCTCACGTAGTTGCTCGACGAACCGGGTGTTCGGCGTCCCGTTCGGGTAGCTCACCCACTCGACGAACACGGTGTCCTTACCCAGCGACGACACGTCGGGGACACCGACGTAGGTCCACTCCGCGCTGGTACGGACATCGACGAGGACGGCCGTGGGGTCGTCGCGCAGGAATGCCCAGGCGCGATCGGGCGTTATGTCTCCGGCGTAGCTCACGGGGCCAACTTTCCCACACCGGTTCGTCCGATGTTTGCCCGAGTGCGGCGCGCGGGTGCACTATATATCTCAGTGAATTAATTACCTATCCAACCGAGTTCCCCGAGGACACACATGAGCGAGGCAAAGGCCGACACCACCGTGGTCGGCGAACCTGAACCAGGCGTGTTCACTCACCGCCAGATCGTCACAATCCTGTCCGGTCTGATGCTCGGCATGTTTCTCGCCGCGCTGGACCAGACCATCGTCTCGACGTCGATCCGAACCATCGCCGACGACCTCAACGGGTTCTCCGTCCAGGCGTGGGTGACCACCGCGTACCTGATCACGGCCACCATCTCGACCCCGCTGTACGGCAAGCTCTCCGACATCTACGGCCGCAAGCAGTTCTTCCTCACGGCGATCACACTGTTCGTCATCGGCTCGATCCTGTGCGGCTTCGCGACCTCGATGTACGAGCTCGCGGCGTTCCGCGCGTTCCAGGGCCTCGGCGCCGGCGGCCTGTTCTCGCTGGCACTGACCATCGTCGGCGACATCGTGCCGCCCCGCGAGCGAGCCAAGTACCAGGGTTACTTCCTGGCGGTGTTCGGTACCTCGAGCGTGCTCGGCCCGGTCATCGGCGGCGTTCTCTCCGGTCAGGACGAGATCCTCGGCGTCACCGGGTGGCGCTGGGTCTTCTTCGTCAACGTCCCCATCGGCATCATTGCGCTGGTCGTGGTTGCCCGTGTGCTCAACCTCCCCCGCCGCCACGGCGCCGCCGTCGTCGACTGGCTCGGCGCCTTCACCCTGGCCGTCGGCCTGGTTCCGCTGCTGATCGTCGCCGAGCAGGGCCGCACGTGGGGCTGGAGTTCGACGAACGCGATCACCTGCTACGTGATCGGCGTGCTGGGCATCCTGGCGTTCATCGCCGTCGAGATCAAGATGGGCACCAACGCCCTCATCCCGATGCGGTTCTTCAAGAACTCCACGTTCAGCGTGGGTCTGATCCTGAGCGTGGTCACAGGTGCCGCGATGTTCGGCGGCATCACCCTGCTCCCGCAGTACCTGCAGGTGGTGCGCGGCTCGTCGCCCACCGTCGCCGGATTCCAGATGCTGCCGCTGGTGCTGGGCATCATGGTCGGATCCATCGTCTCCGGTCAGCTGATCTCACGGACCGGTCACTACCGTCCCTACCCGATCATCGGCCTGTCGCTGATGACGGCCTGCATGTTCGCGTTCTCCTACATCGCCTACGACACCGAGCTGTGGCTGATCATGATCGCGATGTTCGGATTCGGCTTCGGATTGGGCAACGTGATGCAGCCGCTGACCATGGCGATCCAGAACGCCCTGCCCCCGCAGGACATGGGTGTGTCGACCGCATCGGCCACGTTCTTCCGGCAGATCGGTGGCACCATCGGCGTCGCGGTGTTCCTGTCGTTGCTGTTCTCACGGGTCACCGACACCATCGCCACGGCCCTGCGCGAGGCCGCCACCAACAACTCGTTCGTCACGGCGCTGCAGTCGGCGGCGTCGAGTCCCGACCCGTCGGTGTCCGGCCTGGCCCGCGGTCTCGCGAGCGGCACCGGCGAGGCAGCGGGTGGCGTGCTCGACGACACCTCGTTCATCCAGAAGCTGCCCGACGTCCTGGCCGCACCGTTCCAGATCGGCTTCTCCAACGCGATGGACTCGGTGTTCGTCGCTGCGGCCGTGCTGCTGGCCGTCGCCTTCGTGATCAACCTCTTCTACAAGGAGGTGCCCCTGCGCACGCAGAGCGGTATCGCTGCGCAGCACGAGCACGACGCCAAGATCGCCGGGCTGGGCTGAGCCGGTCGATCTAGCGGGCGCACACCTTCCACTCGCCCGCAACCTTGCGCAGGTCGAGGGTGGCCTTGATCTCGGAATCGTTGACGTCGACGGTGACATCGCTGGTGGCGGTGTCACCGTCGACTCGAATGAGGTCGATGGTCTTCAGCTCGAACTTGCCGCTCTCACCGGCGAAGGGTTGACGGGTGTTCGCATCGCACAGCGCCGCCGCGATCTTCGCCGCATCCCCCGAGTTCCGCGCACTGATGTAGGTCGAGGTGGCCGTGCCCACGCGATTGCTCTCGGTGATGTTGCGCTCGGGCGGCTGCAGGAACGACCACAGCAGAACTCCGCCGACGAGCAGCACGGCCACCACCAGTGCGGCCAGGACGGGCGCGGCGCTGGTGCGGTGCTCGTGATCAGGATTGGGATCGGGGTGAGAGAACAGGGGCACACCCCGATCATCCAGGATCGGGCCCACACCCTGCCGAGGAGTCCCGCTCGGCGCACGAATTATGCTGCTTTGTGAACGATCCAACCCCGAGGTGAGGTAGCCGCAGGCATGACCGAACAGACCCGACCCCTCCGCGTCGCCATCGTGGGCGCCGGCCCGGCGGGCATCTACGCCGCCGACGCCCTCATGAAGTCCGACTACAACGTCTCCGGACCGGGCGTGTCGATCGATCTGTTCGAGCGCATGCCGGCCCCCTTCGGATTGATCCGGTACGGCGTCGCCCCGGACCACCCCCGCATCAAGGGCATCATCACCGCGCTGCACAAGGTGCTCGACAAGCCGCAGGTTCGCCTTCTCGGCAACATCGACTACGGCACCGATATCGACCTGCCCACCCTGCGGCGCTTCTACGACGCGGTCGTCTTCTCCACCGGCGCCAACGCCGACCGGGCGCTCGACATCCCCGGCATCGAGCTCGAGGGTTCCTACGGCGCTGCCGACTTCGTGTCCTGGTACGACGGGCACCCCGACGTGCCGCGCACGTGGCCGCTCGACGCCGAGAAGGTGGCCGTGCTCGGTGTCGGCAACGTCGCGCTCGACGTCGCCCGCGTTCTCGCCAAGACCGGCGACGAACTGCTGCCCACCGAGATTCCCGCCAACGTGTACGAGGGGCTCAAGGCCAACCGTGCCCGCGAGATCCACGTCTTCGGCCGCCGCGGCCCGGCCCAGGCCAAGTTCACCCCGCTCGAGCTGCGCGAACTCGACCACTCCCCGAACATCGAGGTGATCGTCTCCCCCGAGGACATCGACTACGACGAAGGTTCGGAGAAGGCCCGGCGCGAGTCCAAGCAGGTTGACATGGTGGCGAACACCCTGCAGGACTGGGCAATTCGTGACGTGGGCAAGCGCCCGCACAAGCTGTTCCTGCACTTCTTCGAGTCCCCGCACGAGGTTCTCGGCAAGGACGGCAAGGTGGTCGGGCTACGCACCGAGCGCACCGAACTCGACGGCACCGGCAACGTGCGCGGCACCGGCACGTTCACCGACTGGGACGTCACGGCCGTCTACCGCGCCGTCGGCTACCTCTCACAGAACATCGCCGACCTGCCGTTCGACGATCTCGCCGGAACCATCCCCAACGAGGCCGGACGCGTCACCACCGTCGACGGTGAACCGGTGCCCGCCACCTACGTCACCGGCTGGATCAAGCGTGGTCCGGTGGGTCTGATCGGACACACCAAGGGCGATGCCAACGAGACCGTCGCGAACCTGCTCGCCGACGCCCCCGGGTTCGACGGCGCCACCGAGCCCGCCGAGGACGCCGTCGTGGCCTACCTCGAGGGCAAGGACATCGAATACACCACCTGGCAGGGGTGGTACCGCCTCGACGCGCACGAGCGCAGCCTGGGTGAGCCCCAGGGCCGCGAGCGGGTGAAGGTGGTCGAGCGCGAGGACATGCTCAAGGCGTCCCAGGAGTAAGCGGTCCCTACGCCGGGGCGGGCACCGCGAGCAGCCGGGCCGCCCGCTCCCCGGTGCGGGCGTGCTCGTTGAAATCCGGTGCGGCACAGACGAATAGAGTTGCGCCGTCGTCACCGCCGACACCGCAGGCGAACACACCGGTGTCGAACGCGATCTCGTCGATCACACCGACCCCCGCGGCCACGCGCACCAGCCGCTGCCCCAGAGCATCCGCCACCCACAGCGTTCCGTCCGCGGCGAGCGCACACCCGTCGGGCGCCACGGCGATCTGCGCCAGGACCGCTGCGACGTCCGTGCCCTCCGGCGGCGGTCCCAGTGTGGCCCAGTCCCGACGCGGGCCCAGCGTGCCGTCCTCGCCGACGGAGAACGCACTGATCCGGTTGCCGAGGGTCTCGTCCACCAGCAGGTCGCCGTCGGCGGTCAGAGCCATTCCGTTGGGGAAGAAGAGATCTCGCGCCGCCACCGTCACCGTGCCGTCGGGATCGACGCGCAGCAGATCCGCCCACTCGATGGGCGCGAGGTTCATCAGGTCGAAGCCGAAGTTTCCCACCCAGGCGCGCCCGTGGGCGTCGACCAGCATGTCGTTGGTGTGCCCGGTGGCGAAGCCGGAGAGGTCCGCGTGCTCGACGAGTCGGCCGTCGAACTCACGTCGCAGCACCCGACGATCCTTCATCGACACCACCAGCAGACGCCCGTCGGGCAGCCAGCCCAGGCCCGACGGCTGGCCGGGCACGTGCGCCTCGACTCGCACGTCGGTGCCGTCGGCGCGCGCGGAGACCACCTGGTGGGTGTAGAAGTCCGACACCCAGATTCGACCCGTGCCGTCGTCGTCGACGCGCCAACGTGGACATTCGAGGTACGAGTACCCCTCGAGCACGACGGTCGGTGCAGGCATCATCGATTCCACCTTCGGTTCCACGGACGTGACATGGGTCACCATCCAACATAGGGCATCCTTGACGGTGTGTTCGACGCACACGTCCACATCATCGATCCACGGTTCCCGCTGGTCACCAACGCCGGTTTCGTGCCGGGGACGTTCACCGTCGCCGACTACGAGCGGGCGGTCGACGGCCTCGGCGTGACCGGTGGAGCACTGGTGGGCGCGTCGTACAACGGCGACGACGACGCGTTCATGGTCACCCTGCTCGACGAACTCGGCCCGACCTGGGTGGGCGTGGTCGAGCTTCCCGAGGACGTCACCGACGCTCAGATCGTGCGGCTCGATCGCGCCGGGGTGCGAGCCGTGCGGTTCAACCTCCGCCGCGGCGCCGCCGACATCACGCGGCTGACCCACCAGGCCGTGCGGGCGCACGAGCTGGTGGGCTGGCACAGCGAGTTCCATGTCGATGCCCAGCTTCTGCGCACCTTGGAGCCGATCATGGTGCGACTACCCGCGGTGAGCATCGACTACCTGGGGATGTCCGACGAGGCCCTGCCGTACCTGCTCGAACTCGTCGAGCGCGGAGTTCGCGTGAAGGCCGCCGGATTCGGCCGTATCGACCTCGACCCACTGGCCACCATGACCGCGATCCACCGGGTGGACCCGACGGCTCTGATGTTCGGTACCGACCTGCCCGGCACGCGCGCCCGACGTCCCTTCCAGCCGAGCGACCTCGAGATCGTGGCCGACGCCGTGGGCGGCGACCTGCAGGCAGTGCTCTTCCAGAACGCCCGGTCGTTCTACCGGATGACGAGCGCCGGCATCAGGGCGTGACCGGGCGGACACGTCCGGCGCACTCGCGGGCGCGCTCGCGGGCGGTCTCGATGTCGGTGGCGGTGGCCACGGCGACACCCATCCGACGTCGCACGAAGCTCTCGGGCTTGCCGAACAGACGCAGGTCCGTCTCCGGTACGGCCAGCGCCCGGGCGAGGCCCTCGTAGGCGATGCCGACGGCGTCGACCCCGCCGTAGATCACCGCGGAGGCACCGGGGACCAGCAGGGTGGTGTCCACCGGCAGTCCCAGGATGGCGCGAGCGTGCAGCTCGAACTCCGACAGTCGCTGCGTGCGCAGGGTCACCAGACCGGTGTCGTGCGGACGCGGTGAGACCTCGGAGAAGAAGACTCGGTCACCCTGCACGAACAGCTCGACCCCGAAGATTCCCCGCCCGCCGAGGGCGTCGGTGACCCGGCCGGCGACATCGCGCGCCGCGGCCGCCGCGGACTCCGACATGGGCTGCGGCTGCCAGGACTCGACGTAGTCACCGGAGCGCTGCAGGTGCCCGATGGGCTCGCAGAAATGCGTGCCGTCGGCGGCCCGCACCGTGAGCAGCGTGATCTCGTAGTCGAAGTCGACGAACCCCTCGACGATCACCCGCCCGTGGTCCACGCGCGAGCCCGACAGCGCGTAGTCCCACGCCGCAGCGACGTCGTCGTCGGATCGGACCACCGACTGCCCCTTGCCCGACGACGACATCACGGGCTTGATCACCGCCGGGTACCCGATGCGGGCGAGCGCCGCGCGGACCTCGTCGGCGGAATCGGCGAAAGCGTAGGGCGAGGTGGGCAGCCCCAACTCCTCGGCGGCGAGGCGTCGGATGCCTTCACGATTCATGGTCAGCGCGGTGGCGCGCGCAGTGGGAACGACGGTGGCCAGGCCCTGTTCCTCGACGGTGGCCAGGGCGTCGGTGGCAATGGCCTCGATCTCGGGCACCACGTAGTGCGGTCGCTCGGCCGCGATCAACTCGAGCAGCGCGGAGGCGTCGCTCATGTCGATGGTGTGGGCGCGGTGGGCCACCTGGTGACCGGGCGCGTCGGAGTACCGATCGACGGCGATCACCTCCACGCCCAGGCGTTGGAAGGCGATGATCACCTCCTTGCCCAGTTCACCCGAGCCCAAGAGCATCACGGTGGTGGCGGACGGGCTCAGGGGGGTACCGATGCGGTCTGCGCTCACCCGGCCGATGCTATCGGTCCCCCGGAGCGCACCGTTCGGTCATTGAGTGGCGTCGGTGCCGGTTGTTACCGTTCGCGCCATGACATCTGCTGCCGAGCCCACTGCTGCCGACCCCACTGCCGCACGGTCCACCGGGCGCCCCGGTCCGCTGTCCGGGGTTCGGGTCGTCGAACTCGCCGGGCTCGGGCCCGGACCGCACGCAGCTCTGCTCCTGGCCGATCTGGGCGCCGACGTGGTGCGGGTGCAGCGTCCCGGCGGACTGCCCCCGGAGGGCGCGGTGGGCGATCAGCAGCAGCGCGGCAAGACCATCGTCGAGGCCAATCTGAAGGACCCGGCGGACCTGGCGCGCGTGTTGGACCTGCTCGACCGCGCCGATGTGCTGATCGAGGGCTTCCGGCCGGGTGTGACCGAGCGGATGGGTATCGGGCCGGACGTGGTTCTCGGTCGTAACCCGCGACTGGTCTACGGGCGCATGACCGGCTGGGGTCAGGAGGGTCCGTGGGCCCCGGTGGCCGGACACGACATCAACTACATCTCCGTCACCGGGGTGCTGCACGCGATCGGCCGCGCCGGGGAGCGACCGGTACCGCCGCTGAACATGGTGGGCGACTTCGGTGGCGGCTCGATGTTCCTGATCTTCGGCATCCTCGCGGCGCTGGTGGAGCGGGCGAGCTCCGGGCAGGGCCAGGTGGTGGACGCGGCCATGGTCGACGGCACGGTGGCGCTCTCGCACATGATCTGGGGTCTACGCGGCCAGGGCGTGTGGAACGACACCCGCGGAGCGAACCTGCTCGACACCGGGGCTCCGTACTACGACACCTACGAGACCTCCGACGGCAAGTACATGGCCGTCGGCGCCATCGAACCGCAGTTCTACGCCGAGATGCTGGCCAAGCTCGAACTCGATCCGGCCACGTTGCCGCACCAGAACGACTTCTCGCAGTGGCCGTCCCTGCGAGCGCGGTTCACCGAGACCTTCGCCTCGCGGACCCGCGACGAGTGGGCGGAGATCTTCGCCGGATCCGATGCCTGCGTCTCGCCGGTGCTGACCTTCGCCGAGGCGCCCTCGCACCCGCATCTGAAGGCGCGCGGCTCGCTCGTCGACATCGCCTCGGTCACCCAGCATGCTCCCGCCCCGCGCTTCTCCCGCACCGCACCGCAGCTTCCGGCCGCACCGCCCACGGTGGCCGTGGACCCCGAGACGCTCTGGCGCTGAACCGCTCTGGAGCCGATCAGCGCGGCCGACTGGGACGCCGAGTACACCCGCCGCGGGTGGGTACCCGGCGAGCCCCCGTCGTCGTCGGTGGTGGAGTTGGTGACGCATCTGCCGCACGGACGGGCCCTCGATCTCGGGTGCGGCACAGGTCGCAACGCACTGTGGCTGGCCTCGCGCGGGTGGCGCGTCGACGCGGTGGACCACTCGTCGGTGGCGCTGACGTACGCGGCCACCACGGCACGATCGGCGACGCGCGCAATCCGCGAGCGCGTGCGGTGGGTGCATGCAGACGTGACGGACATCACGATTCCGGTCGACTATGACCTTGCGCTGCTTTCGTGCCCGACCATGGGGCCGCGAGAACTCGAAACGGCCATCTCGAGGGCTGTCGAGGGTCTCGAACATGAGGGATTCCTCGCGATGGTCCTCGAGGTTCCGGCGCCGTTCGGCGACGCCGACACCGCATCCGGAAATCACGAAAAGTGCCGTGCGCCAACGGATTCAATACCAGTTCTACCCCCCGAGGTGACCGTGGTGACATCGGGAATACGGCATCGTCCGGGCGGTGTTGAAGCGCTCGTGCTTGCACGCAAACTCACTGTTGGCAAGCAAATGGATGCAGAGTAATATCGCGTAATGTTACCGGCGAGTAGCTAGAAGCGCGACTCGTCGAAGCCCACCGCGGCGGTACTCGAACGAGACCGCACGAGACCAAACCTGGAGCAGACCACCATGGGGCACTACAAGAGCAACGTTCGTGACCTCGAGTTCAATCTCTTCGAGGTGTTCGGGCTCGACGCCATCCTCGAGTCCGGCGCGTTCGGCGATCTCGACACCGACACCGCCCGCGAGATGCTCGCCGAGGTCCGGCGCCTGGCCGAGGGCCCAGTGGCCGAGAGCTTCGCCGACGCCGACCGCAACCCGCCGGTGTTCGATCCCGAGACCCACACGGTCTCCATTCCCGAGTCCTTCAAGAAGTCCTACCGCGCATTCGAGGACGGCGGCTGGTCCAAGATCGGAATCAGCGAGGCCCTCGGCGGCATGCAGGTTCCCCGCAGCCTCTACTGGGCCCTGTCCGAGTTCTTCCTGGGCGCCAACCCCGCCGTGTTCATGTACGGCGCCGGGTCCGGCTTCGCCCAGATCCTCTACAACAACGGCAACGAGCAGCAGAAGAAGTGGGCCGCCATCGCCGCCGAGCGCAACTGGGGCGCCACCATGGTGCTCACCGAGCCCGACGCGGGCTCCGACGTCGGCGCCGGCCGCACCAAGGCGATCGCGCAGGACGACGGCTCCTGGCACATCGAGGGCGTCAAGCGCTTCATCACCTCCGCCGACGCGGACGACCTCTTCGAGAACACCTTCCACCTCGTGCTCGCCCGCCCCGAGGGCGGCAAGCCGGGCACCAAGGGCCTCTCGCTCTTCTTCGTGCCCAAGTTCCACTTCGACCCGGAGACCGGCGAGATCGGCGAGCGCAACGGCGTCTTCGTCACCAACGTCGAGCACAAGATGGGCCTGAAGGTCTCGGCCACGTGTGAACTCACCCTCGGCGGTCACGGGATTCCGGCCAAGGGATGGCTGGTGGGCGATGTCCACAACGGCATCGCGCAGATGTTCGAGGTCATCGAGCACGCCCGCATGATGGTGGGCACCAAGGCCATCTCCACCCTCTCCACCGGGTACCTCAACGCCCTCGAGTACGCCAAGATCCGCATCCAGGGTGCAGATCTGACCCAGATGACCGACAAGACCGCCCCGCGCGTGCCGATCACCCGGCACCCCGACGTTCGCCGCAGCCTGATGACCCAGAAGGCCTATGCCGAGGGACTGCGCGCGGTGTACCTGTTCACCGCGTGCCACCAGGATGCCGTGGTGGCCGAGAAGGTCTCCGGCGCAGACTCCGACGTCGCGTTCCGCGTCAACGATCTGCTGCTCCCGATCGTCAAGGGCGTCGGCTCCGAGGTTGCGTACGAGCAGCTCGCCCAGTCGCTGCAGACCTTCGGTGGCTCCGGCTTCCTGCAGGACTACCCCGTCGAGCAGTACATCCGCGACGCGAAGATCGACTCGCTGTACGAGGGAACCACCGCCATCCAGGCGCAGGACTTCTTCTTCCGCAAGATCGCTCGCGACCGCGGTGTGGCCCTGGCTCACGTTGCCGGACAGATCAAGTCGTTCATCGACAGCGAGGCCGGCAACGGTCGCCTGAAGTCCGAGCGTGCACTGCTGGCCACCGCTCTCGACGACGTGCAGACCATGGTCGCCACCCTCACCCAGAACCTGATGGGAGCGCAGGAGCAGCCCACCGAGCTGTACAAGGTCGGCCTCGGTTCCGTGCGCCTGCTCATGAGCGTCGGCGATCTGATGATCGGGTGGCTGCTGCTGCGTCAGGCCGAGGTGGCCATCAAGGCTCTCGACGCCGGCGCCGGCAAGGACACCGCCTTCTACGAGGGCAAGGTTGCGGTGGCGTCGTTCTTCGCCAAGAACATCCTCCCGCGTCTGACGTCGACCCGCGAGATCATCGCCAACCTCGACAACGACATCATGGAACTCGACGACGCCGCGTTCTGATCGGTCCGACCACCAGAAAGTGGAGGATAGTGCCCGCCGACCGGGCACTGTCCTCCACTTTTTTCGGCGGTGTCAGCCCGCCACACCCACCCGCACGTCCGGGGCGCCGAGGCGGGCCGCGTCGGCGGTGTCGTCGTCGGGTTGCTCCTGCGAGTCGCGCTCGGCGAGGACTCGGGCGCGGTAGTGCTCGATCTCGTCGGCGATCGTCGCCGCCGACCAGCCGAGAACCGGAGCGACCAGCGCGGCGACCTCCTCTGCCGCCGCCACACCACGATCGTCGACCTCGATGGAGATGCGGGTACGACGGGTCAGGATGTCGTCGAGGTGTTGCGCCCCTTCGTGACTGGCGGCGTACACCGCTTCGACCGCGAGATACTCCGGCGCAGAAGCGAGGGGCTCGCCGAGGGCCGGATCAGCGGCGATCATGTCGAACAACTCGCTCACCAGGGTGCCGTAGCGACCGAGCAGATGCTCGACCCGACTCACCCGCATACCCACCCGCTCCGCGGTGAGTCGCCGCGAGTTCCACGCTCCCGCATAGCCTTCCGCACCCAGCAGCGGAATCTTCTCCGTCACGCACGGCGGGACCGTGCGCTCGAGACCGTGAACTGCGGAATCGACGGCGTCCTTCGCCATGACGCGGTAGGTGGTGTACTTGCCCCCGGCGATCACGGTGAGCCCGCGCACCGGGCTCGACACCGCGTGCTCGCGTGAGAGGGTGCTGGTGGAATCGGACTCCCCGTAGAGCAGGGGACGCAGACCCGCGTAGACCCCGACCACGTCGGAATGATCGAGCGGATCCTCGAGCAGACCGTTGACCTGCTCGAGGATGTAGTCGATGTCCCGCTTGCTGGCCGCCGGGTGCGCGAGGTCGAGCTTCCAGTCGGTATCGGTGGTGCCGATGATCCAGTGACTGCCCCAGGGGATGACGAACAGCAGCGACGTCGGTGTGCGGGTGATGATCCCGGTGGCGCTGTTGATGCGGTTGCGGGGCACCACCAGGTGCACGCCCTTGGAGGCACGCACCTGGAACTGGCCACGGCCACCGACCATCTGCTGGATCTCGTCGGTCCACACCCCCGCAGCGTTGATCACCTCGCGGGCCCGGATCTCGAACGCACGCCCGGTCTCGAGATCGGTGGCCTGTACTCCCACCACCCGCTCGCCCTCGCGCAGGAAGGAGGTGACGCGAGTGCTGTTGACGCACAGGGCCCCGAAAGCTGCAGCGGTGCGCGCGATCATCATGGTGTGCCGGGCGTCGTCGACCTGGCCCTCGTAGAACTTCACGGCGCCGCGGATGCCCTTGCGGTTACCCGACGGGAACGATTCAAGGGTCTTGCGCCTGCCCAGATGCCGGTGGTGCGAGGGCACCCCGCGGCCGGCGCCCATCACGTCGTACACCCCGATCCCCAGCCCCACGTACGGGCGATCGATCAGCTTCTCGAGGGGGTAGATGAACGGCACCGGGCGCGCCAGATGCGGGCACAGCTCGTTGAGCACCAGCGAGCGTTCCTTGAGCGCCTCGAAGACCAGCGCGAAGTTGAACTGCTCGAGGTACCGCAGCCCGCCGTGGAAGAGTTTGCTCGAGCGGCTCGAGGTTCCGGCCGCGTAGTCCCTGGCCTCGACGAGCCCGACCTTCAGTCCACGGGTGGCGGCATCGAGGGCGGCCCCGGAGCCGACCACCCCGCCACCGATGACCAGGATGTCGAGTTCCTCGGATTCCAGGCGGCGCAGGGTGTCGGCGCGGTGCTCCGGACTCAGTGCTGTCGTCGTGGTCGCCATCAGGCATCGACCCAATCGAGGGTGCGGGTGACGGCCTTGTTCCACCCGGCGTAGAGCTCGGCGCGCTTCGCCTCGTCCATCGACGGTGTCCAGCGCTTGTCCTCGGCCCAGTTGTCGCGGATGTCCTGCTCGCTCGTCCAGTAGCCGACGGCCAGGCCCGCGGCGTACGCAGCGCCGAGCGCGGTGGTCTCGGCAACCACGGGCCGCACCACCTCGACGCCGAGGATGTCGGACTGGAACTGCATGAGCAGTTCGTTGACCACCATGCCGCCGTCGACCTTGAGCACCTCGAGGTCGACACCGGAATCGGCGTTCATGGCCTCGATGACCTCGCGTGTCTGATATGCGGTGGCCTCGAGCACGGCCCGCGCGAGGTGGCCCTTGTTGACGAAGCGGGTCAGACCCACGATGGCGCCGCGCGCATCGCTTCGCCAGTGCGGTGCGAACAGTCCGGAGAACGCCGGCACGAAGTAGGCGCCACCGTTGTCCTCGACCAACCGCGCCTCGGTCTCGATGTCGGCTGCGGTGGTGATCATTCCGAGATTGTCACGCAACCACTGCACCAGCGAGCCGGTGACGGCGATGGAGCCCTCGAGCGCGTACACCGTGGGCTGGTCGCCAATCTTGTAGCAGACCGTGGTGAGCAGGCCGTTGCGGCTCATGACCTTCTCGGTGCCGGTGTTCAGGAGCACGAAGTTGCCCGTGCCGTAGGTGTTCTTGGCCTCGCCGGGCGAGAGGCACGCCTGCCCGAACGTGGCGGCCTGCTGGTCGCCGAGGATACCGGCGATGGCCACCCCGGAGAGCGAACCACGCTCGCGCACATGGCCGTACACCTCCGACGAGCTCTTGATCTCGGGGAGCATCGACATCGGGATCGTCATGTCCGCACAGATCTTCTCGTCCCACTGCAGGGTGTCGAGGTCCATCAGCAGCGTCCGCGAGGCGTTGGTGGGATCGGTGACGTGCAGTCCACCGTCCACACCGCCGGTCATGTTCCACAGCACCCAGGTGTCCATGGTGCCGAACGCGAGCAGACCGGCCTCGGCCTTCTCCCGGGCACCGTCGACGTTGTCGAGGATCCAGGTGACCTTGGGGCCCGAGAAGTACGTTGCCAGAGGAAGACCCGTCGTGTTGCGGTAGCGGTCGGGCTCGCCGAGGCCCGCCGCGATCCGGTCGGTGCGGGTGTCCTGCCAGACGATCGCGTTGTAGACGGGCAGGCCGGTGGTCCGGTCCCACACCAGCGCGGTCTCGCGCTGATTGGTGATGCCGACGGCGGCGATGTCGGCAGGTGTCAGATCGGCGGCGGCCAGCGCTCCGGCGGTGACGCTGCGCACGTTGTCCCAGATCTCGACCGCGTTGTGCTCGACCCAGCCCGCGCGCGGGAAGATCTGCTCGTGCTCCTTCTGATCGACGGCGACCACCTTGCCCGCGTGGTCGAAGATCATGCAGCGCGTCGACGTGGTGCCCTGGTCGATAGATGCGACGTACTGGGTGCTCATGCGTTCTGTGCCCTTTCGGTGGTGGCGTTCGCGGTGGTGGCGTCGGTGGTGGAATCGTCGTCGGTGTCGCCCTCGTCGGGGAGGAAACGTCCGATCAGGTTGTCGTAGAGGATGATTCCCAGCGGCCCACCCAGAAGGGGCGCGACGATGGGGACGAGGAAGTAGAGGCTGCCGTTCTGGTCGCGCCACGCGCCGCCGTAGCCGGTGATGAAGGACGCCAGCCGCGGACCGAAGTCGCGCGCAGGGTTGATGGCGTACCCGGCGTTGGTGCCCCACGCGAAGCCGATGGCGACCACGATCAGCCCGATGATGAACGGCGCGATGTTGGCCAGCGGCGGGGTGTTGCGCGGATCGGTGACGGCGACGATGAGGAACAGCAGGATCGCCGTGCCGATGATCTGGTCGAGGAAGGCCGATCCGATGCTCACCGGCAGGGTGCCGTTGCCCGGCAACGTGGAGAAGATCCCCTGGGTGGCGATCGTGTGGCCGGGGTCGATGGCATCGATGACGTCGCTGTAGGACCACCGCACGATGAGCGCGGCGACGAAGGCACCGGCCACCTGGGCGAGGGCGTAGGGGGCCACCTTGTGCCAGGCGAAGCCGCGGAAGATCGCGAAGGCCAGGGTGACGGCCGGGTTGAGGTGCGCCCCGGTGACGCGTCCGGCCACGTAGATGCCGAACATCACGCCCAGCCCCCACGCCCAGGCGATCGAGTCGTGCCCACCGAGGCTGCCCTTCTCCCCGCCGGCGGTCACCTGGGCGACCACCCCGACCCCGAACAGGATCAGGATCATCGTCCCGGCGAACTCCGCCGCCATCTGAACCGGCAGCCCCTTCTTGTCGAGCGCTCGTGCCATCGTCGTCCTCCACGCTGAGTTAGTGACGTAAGCCATACTTACGATCTTTCGATCGAGGTTAAGGGCGTTGCACGTTCATGCAAAGTAGATGCACATATGTGCAGAAGTGTTTAATCTTCCTCCATGAACGGCGTCGAGAACTCACTCGTCGGCACGGACCCCAAGATCGCCGAGGCAATCTCCGCCGCCCGGCTGTACTACTTCCAGGACCTGACCATGGCCGCCATCGGGCGCGAGATGGGCGTCTCGCGCTCCACGGTCTCGCGGCTGATCTCCTTCGCGCGCGAGAGCGGACTGGTCGAGATTCGGGTCACCACCCCCACCGACCAGGGTCCGCTGCTCGAACGGGCCTACGCCGAGCGGTTCGGGGTGCGCGCGCACATCGTGCCGATGCCCGAGCACATCGGCGACGTGGAGCGGCTCGATCGCGTCGCGACGTTCGCCGGCCGGCTGGTCACGTCGTTCTTCGAGTCGGACATGGTGATGGGCATCGCGTGGGGGACCACCCTCGGCGCGGTCAGCCGACACCTCGCACCCAAACGAACGCACAACACCCACGTGGTCCAGCTCAACGGAGCCGGCAACACGCTCACCACCGGTGTCTCCTACGCGAGCGACCTGGTGCGGTCGGTGGCGAACGCGTACGGCGCCGTGGCACAGGGCTTCCCGGTTCCCGCGTTCTTCGACTACCCCGAGACCCGGCGACTGCTCTGGCGTGAGCGCAGCATCACCCGCGTCCTGGACCTGCAGAACCGAATGGACCTGGCGCTGTTCAGCATCGGCGTCATGGGGGGCGGCGTGCCCAGCCACGTCTACAGTGCGGGGTACCTCGAACAGCACGACCTCGACGCCCTCGCCGCCGACGGTGTGGTGGGCGACATCGCCACGGTGTTCCTGCGCTCGGACGGCAGCTACGACGGCATCCCGCTCAACGACCGCGCGAGCGGCCCGAGTCTGGCTCGGCTGAAACAGGTTCCGCGGCGGGTGTGCGTGGTGTCGGGTGAATACAAGCTCACTGCGCTACGCGGGGCGCTGGCCGGATCTCTGATCACCGACCTCGTGATCGACGACAGAAGCGCAGCAACACTTCTCGACCGCGGCTGAGGTGCTCTAGTCGAGTTGCTCGAGCAGTCGGCGGAACTTGCTGCCGTGGAAGACTATCGGCTCGACCTCGGTGGCAACGGCGAGCGCGTGCACCCGCAGCAACACGATCGCGTGATCGCCCGCAGGCACCTCCTGCTCGATCGTGGTGTTCAGCCATGCACCCGCACCGGCCAGGAACACCGCTCCGTCGTTCGTGGTCTCGATGTCCACACCGGCGAACCGGTCACCGGTCTTGGCCGCGAGCGACCTCACCGCGACGTCGTGCCCCTCCCCCAACACGCTCACCCCGATGGACTCGGCGCGCGCGAACTTCGGCCACGTGGTGGAGCTGTTCTGAATTGCGAAGCTCACCAACGGCGGATCGATCGAGACGGGGACGAAGCTGCTCGCGGCCAACCCCACCGGGGCACCGTCGATGGTGGCCGCGATCGCCACCACACCGGTGGGGAACGTGCCATAGGCCCGACGCAGCGTGGCCTGATCGAGATCGGTTGTCAGCGACGGGTTGTCGGACGTGGTCGGGGTCTCGGACATCACTACTGCTCTCGGATCACTTGCACTCGACGATGGGCACTGGGTCGTACTTGACCGTTCTGGTGGTCCGCGAGATCTCCGCGCCGGTCGCGATCGAGGTGATCACGCGCGTATCGCTGATGGTGAACCCACCGGCACCGGCCGACGGGGAACACTGCGGCCCCTTGGGAAGGGTGATCCGGTTCGGGCTGGTGGGGTTGGTGCGCTCACCCGGAATCGACTGCACCGACACCGTTTTCGTCCCCCACAGGCGCACAGTCACCGAGGACGAGTCGGCGAACGACTCGATCACCACACCGGTGGTGGCGGGATTGCGGAACTTCAGGTCGATGGAGCCCTCGAACACCGTTGCCTCGCGAGCGGCCGGGTACCGCGAAATGTAGTAGCTGTGCTCGGTGTGGTCGACGTCCTCCATGCCGCCGAAATACCCGGCGTTGTACAGCGTCGTGGCGAACTGGCTGATGCCACCGCCCACCGCCCGGCCGGGCCTGCCGTTGTTGATGATCCCCGACTCGACGAAGCCCTGTTCGAGCCCACGCGGGCCGGTGTATCCGTTGAGCGAGAACGTCTCTCCCGGCAGCACCACGGCACCGTTGACGATTCGGGCGGTGAGCCCGATGTTGATGCCCGACGCGCGCTCGAAGCCCCCCGTGGTGAACTCGCCGATCACCTCCGTGATGCCCAGTCCCCTGGCCCGGTCGGTGGTGACCGCGGGCGGAGTGGCCGCGTACTGGGCGGCGACGGTGCGCGCGGTGGTCGAGGCCACGGCGGCGGGTAGACCGGCGAGCGTCTGCGGCCACTGCACGGTGTACCCGTCCACCGACGGGACCACGACGGGCGAACCCGACGAGAAGTCGAACGTCGCGTTCTTGGGCTTGCGCTCGGTGGCTGCCAGTTGCGGTGCGAGCGTGCGCGTAAGGGCGTCGATGTCGAAGCGGGGCAACAACTTCCCGCCGTCGGGTGCGAAGGTCAGCGTCGCCGCGATGTCGGCCGGCTCGAGCGTCGCGGTGGCTCCCTTCTCCCCGGTGATCGTCACCGGTGCCGACACGGCCGGACGGGCCACCTGCGTCATGGCGGCATCGACCGCCGCGGCGTCGACCGCGGTGGGGCGCTCCTGCACCTCCACCACCACCTCGGTCGAGGTCACCCATTGCGAGGCCAGGGCCTTCTCGACGGCCTCCGACGTCACGGTTCGACCCGCGGTCGGCGCCGTGGCGACGGGCACACCGTTGTCGAACGTGATCGTCCCCTCGACGACGGGTCGCTCCGCACGGGAGGCGATCGACGCCGCGGTGGCGGCCAACTTCGCCCCGTCGACGGAGGTGACCACATCGACCGTGCGGGAGGTGAAGAACGACGTCAGGCGCGTCCACGGCCAGTGCGGCTGGTGGCCCACACGCTCGAGCGTTGCCGGCAGGTCGATGGACAGGCCGGCGTCGGCGGGTGTGACGGTGGTGGTGACGTCCCCGGTGCGTACGTCGATGGGGGTGGTGTTGCGCGCGCCGAGCCGGGACTGCAGCAGAGCCTGCGCGTCGGCGGGCTTCTCCGAGCCCACCTCCACACCCGCCACCGTCACTCCGCGTGGGATGCGTCCGGACGAGACGGCCAGGTCCACCAGGTACAGCACGCTCAATGCCAACAGAGCGGCGCCGACGCCGATGAGCGAGCGGCGCACCCACCGGCGCCCGAGCACGGGTCGGCGCACGGTCTCGGGAGGTGTGTCGACCATGGAAACAGACTATCCGGGAGCCCTCGACACACGCAGAGACCCCGCACTGCTGCCGGGTCGGGGGTCGGGCAGTAGTGCGGGGTCACACCACGTATCGCACTCGGTGGTGAAGTGTTACAGCGGTGATCTGGTTACGGCTCAGGCCTCGATGATCGCGGTGACACCCTGCCCACCCGCGGCGCAGATGGAGATCAGGCCGCGGCCACCACCGTTCTCACTGATCATCTTCGCCAGCGAGGCGACGATGCGGCCGCCGGTGGCCGCGAAGGGGTGGCCTGCGGCGAGGGAGGAGCCGTTGACGTTGAGCTTGCTGCGATCGATCGAACCCAGGGCGCCCTTGAGGCCGAGGCGCTCGGTGCAGTAGGACTCGCTCTCGAAGGCGGCGAGAGTGGCCTCGACCACCGACGCGAAGGCCTCGTGGATCTCGAAGAAGTCGAAGTCCGCGAAGGTCAGGCCGTTGCGCGCGAGCAGACGCGGGATGGCGTAGGTGGGCGCCATGAGCAGCCCGTCCTTGTAGGTGCCGTTGCCGTGCACGTAGTCCACGGCAGCGGTCTCGGAGTCCACCAGGTGTGCCAGGACGGGCAGGCTGTGCTCGGCCGCCCACTCGTCGGTGGACAGCAGCACCGCCGATGCGCCGTCGGTGAGCGGGGTGGAGTTGCCGGCGGTCATGGTCGCGTCGCCGAGGCTCTTGCCGAAGACGGGCTTGAGCGTGGCCAGCTTCTCGACGTTCGAGTCCGGCCGCAGGTTGTCGTCGCGGGTCAGGCCCAGGAACGGGGTGACCAGGTCGTCGAAGAACCCGCGATCGTAGGCGGCGGCCATGTTGCGGTGGCTCGCCGCGGCCAGGGCGTCCTGGGATTCGCGGGTGATGCCCATCTCCTTGGCAGTGATGGCGGCGTGCTCACCCATCGACAGGCCGGTACGTGCCTCGCTGTTGCGCGGGATCTCGATGCCGAGCATCGAGGGACGCACGTCGCCGAGCAGCTTGATGCGATCGCCGGTGCTGCGGGCGCGGTTGAGCGAGAGCAGGAACTCGCGCAGCTCGTCGTTGACGGAGATCGGCGCGTCGGAGGTGGTGTCTACGCCCGAGCCGATCCCGGCGTCGATACGACCGGCGGCGATGGCGTCGCCGACGGCGATGATGGTCTGCAGGCCGGTGCCGCACGCCTGCTGAATGTCGACGGCCGGGGTGTAGGGGCTCAGGGCGCTGCCCAGCACGCACTCGCGAGTGAGGTTCATGTCGCGGCTGTGCTTGAGCACCGCGCCACCGGCGACGAGTCCCAGGCGCTCGCCCTGCAGGGAGAAACGGCTGACCAGACCGTCGAGAGCAGCGGTCAACATGTCCTGGTTGGACGCACTGGCGTACGCCTTGTCGGAACGCGCGAAGGGAATGCGGTTGCCGCCTACGATGGCGACGCGGCGCTGTGTCGGACTCGTCACTGCTGTTCTCTCCCGTGGTTGGTTCGTGGGCCCGTGGAGGGCTCTCGTGGACGTCATTCTTACTCACCGGTAAGTTACTTGTCGACACCGCCCACATCACGAAGCGATACGAAGGTAGGAAACAGTGGCAGCCAACCAGGGAGCGTCAGACCTCTACTCCCAGTTCCTCGCGTCCGGCCCCGGCGCGTTCATCGCCAAGCAGGCCGGGCTCCCGCAGCCCGAGAAGCTGCGCCGCTACGTCGCGGGTGAGCCCGCGCTGGCCGGTCCCGTCCTGATCGGCGGCGCCGGTCGGCTCGTCGAGCCGCTGCGCGCCCTGCTGGCCGACTACCCGGCCTCCCAGCCGCACGACGACCGTCACGGCGCGCTGGTGTTCGACGCCACCGGCATCACCACCATCGACGGCCTGTCGCAGCTGTTCGAGTTCTTCCAGCCCGTCATCCGCAACCTCGCGCCGTCCGCGCGCGTCGTGGTGCTCGGCACCACCCCGGAGGAGACCCGGAAGGTCGAGGAGCACATTGCTCAGCGCGCCCTCGAGGGCTTCACCCGCTCGGTGGCCAAGGAGATCAAGCGCGGCGCCACCGCTCAGCTGGTCTACGTGCACCCCAAGGCCGCCACCGGCCTGTCCGGCGTGGAGTCGACACTGCGCTTCCTGCTCTCGGCCAAGTCCGCGTTCGTCGACGGCCAGGTCATCACCGTCGGTGCCGCCGACGCCACCGCCCCCGAGTCCTGGGACAAGCCGCTGGCCGGCAAGGTCGCCGTGGTCACCGGGGCCGCGCGCGGCATCGGCGCCACCATCGCCGAGGTCTTCGCCCGCGACGGCGCCCACGTGATCTGCGCGGACATCCCGGCCGCCGGTGAGGCACTCTCGGCCACCGCCAACCGTGTGGGCGGCACCTCGCTGGCGCTGGACGTCACCGCTCCCGACGCCGGCCAAACCCTGGCCGACTTCGTCACCGAGCGGCACGGCGGCGTGGACATCGTCGTCCACAACGCCGGAATCACTCGGGACAAGACCCTCGCCAACATGGACGCCGGCCGCTGGAACTCCGTGATCGGCGTCAATCTCGCTGCACCACACCGCATCACCGAGAAGCTCCTCGCAACCGGCGCCCTCAAGGAGGGTGGCCGCGTGATCGACGTGTCCTCCATCGCGGGCATCGCGGGCAACCGCGGCCAGACCAACTACGGCGCGTCCAAGGCCGGTGTGATCGGCCTGGTGCACGCCGAGGCACCGGTGCTGGCGAAGAAGAACATCACGATCAACGCCGTCGCTCCCGGCTTCATCGAGACCGCGATGACGGCCGCGATCCCGCTGGTCACCCGTGAGGGCGGGCGGCGACTGAGCTCGCTGCTGCAGGGCGGGCAGACCGTGGACGTGGCCGAGGCCATCGCCTACTTCGCGAGCCCGGCCTCCAATGCCGTCACCGGCCAGGTGCTGCGCGTGTGCGGCCAGGCACTGATCGGGTCATGAGCGTGGCCAGGGTCATCACGCTGAAGCAGCCGCCGAGCATCCGCGACATCTACCTCAAGGCAGCTGTCGCGGCCCTGCCGGTGATCGGCAAGAGCACCGGCTCGTCCGCGCCGGACACCGTGCTGAAGCTGGACGGTATTCGCGTCGACCGGGACAACCTGGGCGGATACGCCAAGGTCACCGGCCTGCGGTTCGGTGACGATCTGCCCATCACCTACCCCTTCACCCTGGTGTTCCCCACGGTGATGGAACTGATGGTCTCCGACGAGTTCCCGTTCGCCGCGATCGGCTCGGTGCACTTCCACAACGTGATCGAGAGCTACCGGCCCATCTCGATGTCCGAGCCGCTGGACATCGCGGTGCACGCGCAGAACCTGCGCGAGCACCGCAAGGGCCTGCTGATCGACGTCGTCGCCGAGGTTCGGGTGGGGCGTGAGTTGGTGTGGAAGCAGACCTCCACGTTCCTGACCCTGCAGAAGACCTCGCTCTCGGGTGGTCCGCGCGAGGCGGCACCGCCGGACGCGACTCCTCCCGCACCGACTCGCACGCTGTCGGTGGACCAGTCGATCATCAGCCGGTACGCCTCGATCTCCGGCGATCGCAACCCCATCCACGTCTCGTCGATCGGGGCGAAGGCCTTCGGGTTCCCCCGCACCATCGCGCACGGGATGTGGAGTGCCGCAGCGGTTCTGAGCACGGTGGAGGGCCGAATCCCGGACGCGGTGACCTACACGGTCAAGTTCGGCAAGCCGGTGGTGCTGCCGGCGAAGGTCAACGCCTACGCCACCCGCACCGACGACGGGTGGGATCTGGCGCTGCGTCATCCGAAGAAGGGCTACCCGTACCTCGAGGCGACCCTGCGGCCGATCGGCTGAGCACGGACGGGACACCGCACCGCCGACGGGGTCGTCAGACCCCGTCGGCGCGCAGGCCCCGCCAGGCCAGACGCTCGAGCAGATCCACCGCGGTGTTGACGCTGACCTCGCCGCCGGCCACCCGGTCGGCCACCGCTTCACCGGCACCCACGAGGGCCACTGCCATCAGGCGGTGGTCCTCGTGCGTACTGGGGGTGCGGGTACTGGCCTCGAGCAGACCGGTGGTCATGTCGATGATGCGGTCACGGCTGCTGCGCACCTGGCCGGCGAACACCTGCTGGCCGATCGCCTGCCGGTAGAGCACCATCCACGACGCGCGGTGCTCGTCGACGAACGTCAGGAAACCCATCAGGGCCACGCGCAGCTGCTCGTGGGGCTTGAGGCCGGGGTTGCCGGCGGGGGTCATGGCCTCGACGAAGCGCACGCCCTCGCGGGCGATGCAGGCGGCGAACAGCTCGTCCTTGGACCCGTAGTAGAGGTAGAGCATCGGCTTGGAGATCTCCGCACGGGCGGCGATCGAATCCATCGAGGTCTCGTGGAACCCGTTCTCGGAGAACACCTCCAGGGCGGCGTCGAGCATCTGCTGCTCGCGGACGGCGCGCGGCAACCGCTTGGTACCACCTGCCATCGTGCCTCCACCCGAACGTCGTCTGTGCGAACGAGCTTATCTTACTGCGGAGTAAGAACAGCGAATCAGCAGGAGACGACGCCCTTGGCGCGGGCCACCCGCAGCACCGAGGCGTCGATGCGCCCACGATCGAGAACCCCCGACGCCACCGACTGCTCGAGGTGATCGAGCACCGCCGGAACATCGTTCGTGCTCAGCCACAGCGCGACGTCCGCGCCCGCACCCAACGCCGTCGATACCGCCTCGTCGATACCGAGCCGGTCGGTGATCGCCGCCATCCCGGACAGGTCGTCGGTGTAGATCGGTCCGTCGAACGGGGGCGCTCCGTATCCCGCACCCTCGCGCAGCAACGACATCGCCTGCGCGCTCAGGCTCGCGGGCAGACCGGGCGTGGTGAGGTTCGGCACGTCGAGGTGCCCGACCATGACTCCCACACCGGAGGCGACGAGGTCGCGGAAGGGCACGAGGTCCTTGGTCTGCAACTGCGCCAGCGGCGGCACGCTCACCGCGCCGGTGTGCGAGTCACCCGAACTCGACCCGTGACCGGGGAAGTGCTTGATCACCGGGAACACCCCCGCATCACGCAGCCCGCGCGCGAACGCACCCGCGTACGCCACCACCGTCGCCGGATCGTTCGAGTACGACCGATCGCCGATGACGGCGTCGTCGGGCTGACTGCTGACATCGACGTCGGGCGCGAAATCGACGGTGATCCCGAACTTCTGCAGTGCGCGACCCCGTTCGAGCGCCATCGCGTAGGTCTGATCGACGGTCATCGTCGCGGCCGTCTCGCGCGCCGACGGGTCCGCGGGGAGGAGGCTGCGCAGTCGCGAGACCCGTCCACCCTCCTCGTCGATGGAGACGGCGACGGGAATCCTGGCCGCAGCCTGCACCTGCGCCACACCCCCGCTGGTGAGCATCGACAGGTCGGTGAAGCTGCCCACGAAGATCCCACCCGGGTTCTCGGCCCTGGTCACCGCCACCGCATCGGCGGTACCGGTCACCCCGACCATGATCAGCTGTGCCAACTTCTGCCGCAGAGTCAGCGGGGCGAGGAACGCCGCGCACGCCGCCGACTGTGCGCTCGGGGTCGGCTGGGTACCCGGGGACGGCTGGGCGCTCGAACCGGGGAGCGCGGGGGACGCGGCGGGGGACGACGCGGCGGGAAGGGAGGTCGGGGCGGCGACCGGCGAACCGGATACCGACCCGCATGCCGCAGCCAGGCCGACCACCGAGACCAGGGCCACCGCCCGCCGAACCCGAGCCAACCGGACCGTCGTCGAGACCGCGGTGACCGGGCGGGGTGAAGCCATGATCGCCACGCTAACACCGAGGCCCGATGGTGATAGTTTGTTGCCCATGAAGCCAGCCGTGCCCGTCGCCATCAGCGCCGTCGTCGGTGCAGTCCTGGGAGCCGCGCTGGTCTTCGGCGGCACCGCAGCCCTGGCTCAGAACACCCGGCCCAGCATCGATCGCACGGGTAATGCCACGTCCTCGCTGCTCAACCAGGTCGAGTACGGCACACGCTGACCGAGCAGTACGCGCCCGTCCGTCGTCGGTGGGCTGTCCTCGCGGCGGCGCTCTCGCTGCTGATCGCCACTGTTCAGACTCCCGGGTTCATCGTCCCCGACACCAAGTACGACCTCACGCAGAACCCCACGGGCTTCCTGGGCCGCGCAGCGCATCTGTGGAACTCCCAGGCCACGTTCGGCCAGGTACAGAACCAGGCGTACGGCTACTTCTTCCCGCACGGGGCCTTCTTCGTCGTCGGTGACCTGATCGGTCTGCCCGCGTGGCTCACCCAGCGAGCGTGGTGGGGCCTGCTGCTCTTCCTCGGGTTCTGGGGAATCGTGCGACTGGCCGAGGCGCTGCGCATCGGCTCCCCGGTGTCGCGAGTGCTGGCCGGGGTCGCATTCGCGTTCGCGCCGCGGGTGTTGACCACACTCGGATCGATCAGCTCCGAATCCTGGCCCATCATGCTGGCACCGTGGGTGCTGATCCCGGTGGTGCGGGCCCTGGGATCGCCCGACCGCGTGAACCTGCGGGTGGCCGCGGCGTCGTCCGCGGTGGCCGTCGCCGCCATGGGCTCGGTCAACGCCGTCGCCACGGCCGCCGCAACCCTGCCCGCCGTCCTGTGGTGGATCGCGCACCGCCCCAACCGGCGGTGGTGGCGCTTCACCGCGTGGTGGCTGCCCGCCCTGCTGGTCGCGACGACGTGGTGGATGGTGCCCCTGCTGCTGCTCGCCGGGGTCAGCCCGCCGTTCCTGAACTTCATCGAGTCCTCCGGCACCACCACCGAGTGGACCTCGCTCACCGAGGTGCTGCGCGGAACGGCCAGCTGGACCCCGTTCGTCTCCCCCGACCGTGTGGCCGGGGCGGTGCTGGTGACGCAGCCGGTGGCCGTCCTGATGACGGCGGCGGTGGCCGCCGCGGGTCTGGCGGGGCTGTGCATGCGGTCGATGCCCGCGCGCGGGCGTTGGGCGCTGATCCTGCTGGTCGGGCTGGTGGGGATGGGGGCGGGGTACGTGGGCGGGGCCGGGTCACCGATCGCCGAGCCGGTGCGCGCGTTCCTCGACGGTGCCGGGGCGCCGCTGCGCAACGTGCACAAGCTCGAACCGCTCGTTCGACTGCCCGTCGTGCTCGGGCTCGCCCATCTCCTGGGCAGGGTGCCCTTCCCCGGCGCCGTGCCGCTCGCCCGGGCCCGCGAATCGTTCGTCCACCCCGAGCGCAATCCGATCACCGCGGTGGGCTCGCTGGTGACGGTGGCGCTGGTGCTCGCGACGTCGCTGGTGTGGACCGCACGCCTGGCGCCGCCGGGCGCGTACCCGGCGGTTGCGGACTTCTGGCCGCAGGCGGCGGCCTGGCTGCGCGCCGAGAGCGATCGCACGGGCACCGGGGCCGCCGACGAACCTCGTGCGCTCGTCGTTCCCGGCGCACCGACGGCCGCACAGTTCTGGGGCGTCACTCGCGACGAACCGCTGCAGGCCTTGGCGTCGACGCCGTGGGCCGTGCGCGACGCCGTTCCCCTTGTTCCGCCGGGGGCGATCCGTGCGCTGGATTCGGTGCAGCGGCTGCTCTCCGACGGGCGACCCTCCGCCGGGCTGGCCGACACCCTCCTCGGGCAGAACATTCGATACCTGGTGGTGCGCAACGATCTCGACGCCGAAGCTGCCCGGTCCCCGCGCCCGTCCCTGGTGCACCAGAGCATCGACAACTCACCGGGCCTGAGCAAGGTCGCCGAGTTCGGCGATCTCGTGGGCCCGCCCCGAGTCGAGGGGTTCGTCTACGACGGCGACCTCTCGCCGCGGTATCGAGCCATCGAGATCTACGCGGTGAACAGTTTCACCGACACCGGAGTCACCGGCCCGTACCTCGTCGACGCCGACACCGTCCCGCGCGTCGACGGCGGACCCGAGGTGCTCGAGCGACTGAACGCACGACGGGTCAGCGGAGGTATCGACGCCACCCCCGTCGGGCCGGTGTTGCTCAGCGCCGATGCCCGCGCAGCGGGGCTGCCCGTCGAGCGGGTGCTGGCCACCGACACCCCCACCGACCGCGAGAGCGACTTCGGCCAGGTGGACAACCACAGTTCGGCGCTCCGCGCGCCCGACGACCCGCGGCGCACACTCAACCGGGTGCCCGACTACCCGGCCGCCGACGGGCAGCCGCTGGTGCAGGGATCGTGGTCGGGTGCGCGGATCACCGCGTCGAGCTCGTCGGCGGACGCCACGCAGCTCGGTGGGACCGCACCCGGCACCGGGACGGCCGCCGTCGTCGATGGTGACCCCGCCACCGCGTGGACCAGTAATGGACTCGAATCCGCTGTGGGGCAATGGCTTCGGATCGATCTGGAACGGCCCATGACGGCCGGACTGTTGACGGTGACCACCTCGGCCGCCGCGGCCGGGTCGCCGGTGAAGTGGCTCGAGATCAGCACCGCCAACGGCACCACCGCGGCGCGCGTCACCGAGCCGGGGACGCCGGTGACCGTCTCGATCCCACCGGGCCCGACATCGTGGATCCGCATCACCGCCGCCCAGACACAGGACGACAGCGCCGGGATCCAGTTCGGCATCGCCGAGGTCTCGATCGAGGACTACACCACCGGCGTCGCCACGGCGATCCCGATCGCCCACCACACCGTGCTGCCGCCCACCACACCGGGTGCGGCGGTGACCGGATGGGATCTCGCGCAGGAGTTCCCCGGCCGCTCAGCGTGTGTCCGCACGGCCGAGCGCGTGCGGTGCGGGAGCGGTCTGGCGCTCGCGCCCGAGGAGTCCGGGACGTTCGAGCGCACCCTGGACGTACCCCGCGGAACCGCGGTGACACCCGAGCTGTGGGTGCGCGCACGTCCCGGGCCGGCTCTCGAGGACCTGATCGCCGACCCCGGGCGGCCGCGGGCCGTCGCGGACTCGGACGTGGGGGATCCGCGCGGTTCGGCGTTCGCGCTCACCGACGGCAACCCGAACACCACGTGGACCGCGCCGCAATCGACCGTCGGCTCGCCCTCCGGCGCTGCCCCGACGGCGCGCATCACGCTGCCGCGACCGACACTGGTGACCGGCCTCGACATCTCGCGCAGCCTCGGCGAGCTGCCGGCCCGCGCCACGCAGGTCACCGTCAATCTCGGATCGGGTCCGCAGGTCCGCGACCTCGACTCCACCCTCACCTCGATCTCCCTGTTCCCCACGCTCACCTCGACGATCACGATCAGCATCACCGGGTGGACGCAGACGCTCGATCGCGGCGGGTTCGGGTTCACCGCGCCACAGGCGCCGGGTCTGGCCGAGGTGGCGGTGCGCTCGGGAACAGCGGTGATCGGCGCCGACCCCTACGACCCCGGCCGCCGGATCACCCTCGACTGCAGCCAGGGTCCGGTACTGCGCATCGCCGGGCAGCTCACGCAGACCGCCGTCAGCACCACCGTGGGGGACCTGCTCGACGGCGCCCCGGTGCGGGCGACGCTGTGCGACGGCGGCGTTCCCGTGGGCACGGACGTCTCCAACCCGGTACCGCTGCCCGCGGGCTCACGGGAGGTGACGGTGGCGCCCGGCACGGCCTTCACCGTTGATCGCCTGTACCTGCGGGCGGCGCCGGTACTGGCCTTCCCCCGACCCACGCCGCTCCCGGTGCCGGCGAGTACCGGCCAGTGGACCTCCTCGACCCGGCAGGTCACTGTGGGACCGTCGCCGACGCAACGGCTGCTCGTGGTGCCCGAGAGCACCAACCCCGGCTGGATTGCCACCACCGCGGGTGGCCGGGTGCTCACCCCCGTCGTCGTCTCCGGATGGCAGCAGGGCTGGATCGTGCCGGCGGGCACCTCGGGGCCGCTCACGCTGAGTTTTCCCGCCGATCGGTGGTATCGGATCGCGCTGTTCGGGGGGTTGGCGCTGCTGATCCCCCTGCTCGCCCTGGCGCTCGTGCGCAGGCGCGCGTCGGGTGACGCCGGTCCGGCCCCTCGACCGTGGCGTTCTGCCGTGGTCGGCACGGTCGCGGTCGTGGCCGCGTCGGCGGTACTGACCGGGGCACTCGGACCGGTGATCGCTGCCGCTCTGGCGGGCGCGGCATGGCGTCTGGGCCGACGAGTCCTCGTCGTCGCCGGCGGACTGGGCCTGTCGGTGGCCGGCGCCATGCTCTCGACGGCGCCCTGGCGCGCGCCCGACGGGTACATCGGACACAGTGCGCTGATTCAGGCGGCCGCGGTGGTCTCCGTGGTGGCCGTCGCCCTGGCCGCTCTCGCGGACCTGCCTGCCTTCACCCGTGCGAGCGCGCGGCGCGACGGCTCCTCGACCAGCGCGTAACTCGCCGAGGCGACGGGGATGGTCAGCACGACCGTCAGCACGAGCACCGTGACGAAGGACCCGGAGAACGGCACGATCGCGAAGGCCGGGAACACCACCGCGAGTACGGCGAGGTGCCACAGGAAGATCCCGTACGACCAGCGCCCGAGGGTGCGACCCACCGTGCCCGCCAACCAGCGGTGCTGCCCGTCGCCGAGGACGATGGGGGCCAGCAGTGCGAACGCGAGGACGCCGCCGAGGGCGATCTTGATCGCGAACTGCCAGGGCGCCGGGGCCACCAGACCTTCGGGCCCGGCGATGTCGGTGGCCGAGAGCCCGAAGGCGACGGCAGCGATCACCGTCATCGGCCGGCGACGACTCACCAGCCGTGAAATCCGGGCGGCCCGGCTCGGCTCCGACTCGGATCCGGGCGCGCAGCACGCGAGCTCGGCCACGATCATCCCGGCCGCAAACCACGCCAGATAGCCGGGCAGCCAGTTCTGCAGGCTGGTGCCGTCGCTGACCGGAATCGGTAGGAAGCTCCACCCCAGAGACGGCACCACCACGGCCGCGATCACCGGGATGCGCAGGTGCGCACGCGAACCGGAGAGTGCGGCCATCGCCGCGGCCAGGAGCGGCAACACCAGGTAGAAGGCCACCTCGACGGACAGGCTCCACATCTGGGTGAGCCCCTGGGCGAGGGTCAGCGGGACGAAGACCTGCGAGAAGCTCAGGTTCGCCACCCACACCCGCAACCCGACGCCGGCCTGCGGGAGAAGTGCCAGCACCACCACGACCACCACCACGTAGGCCGGGACGATTCGCACGGCGCGCGAGAGCAGGTAGGTCCGCCACGGCGGCGCGCTGCCGAGTCCACGCGCCGACTCCGCGTGCGGACGCCACAGCAGGAACCCGGAAAGGGCGAAGAACACGGCGACGGCGAGGTCGAAGCGCCCCAGCAGGCGCCCGACGACGGGGGCAGCGGTGGTGCCGGTCTGGAACGCGACGTGGGTGAGCACCACCCCGAGGGCCGCGGCGGCCCGCAGGCCCTCGAGTGCGGGGAGGAAACCGCGGCGCGCTGTGGCACTGCTCTCGACGGTCATCGCAGAACTCCTCACCTCGCGCGTCGATGTTAATGTGACCTCGCTCGTCGAGTGCGGGCGGTTCATCCACGGTCGACCCAGGAGGCCCACACCATGGCGGAACGATCCGCGCGATCTCGCATCGCCACGTCGGTGCTGGTCGGCGTCGGAACTTTCGCTCTCGCCGTGGCGATCCTGGTTCCCGCATACGCGGTGGGTGCCCTCGAGAAGTATCCGCTCGACATCGAGAACACCACGGTCTCCACCGGAACCGGCGCCGTCCTCGATGCGTCGTCCATCACGTCGGGCCAGCGGGTGCGCATCGATCAGAACGTGCCGCTGGTGTCGCAGAAGTTCGTCACCGCCGAGGAGCCCTCGGACGCCGACCGGGTGACCTTGCAGTCCGGGGAGACGCTGCGGCGCACCGACAAGCAGGGTGACACCGGCCTGCTCTCGGCCATCGTGGACCGCGTCACCCTCGACCGCTCCACCTGTCTGCCCACCGATCCCACCGGCAGCATTCAGGCCCTCGGTGACAAGCCCGCCAAGGACGTCCCGCACGACGGGTACACCTACAAGCTTCCCTTCGGCACCGACCGGACCACGTACAAGTACTTCGATGTTCGGGCCGCGGCCTCCTTCGACATGACCTACGTCGAGGACACCGAGGTCAACGGGCTTCCGGTGTACAAGTTCACCCAGACCACCCCGCCGACGGACCTGTCGAAGGTGATCGGCAGTCCCACCGACAAGTTGGCCCTGCCCGCCGACGTCTGGGGTGTTCCCGGCGGTGCCGCGGTGATCACGATGACCCGCTTCTACACCACGGTGCGTGAGATCTACGTCGAGCCCACCACGGGCGTCATCGTCAAGGGCGAGGAGCAGGTGCACGCCTACTACGCCCGCCGCGCCGAGACCCCCGAGATCGACGCGCTGAAGGCCACCATCGGGTTCGACGCCAACACGGTCGAGAACGCCGTGTCGCAGGCCCGCGACGGTATAGACCAGATCTCCCTGGCCAAGCGCGTTGTTCCGATCACAGCCGGCGTGATCGCCCTGGCTACCCTCCTCGGTGCCGCGTACCTGTGGTTCTTCCGTCATCGCCCGCCGCCCGCACCCGCGCAGCCGGTGGCCGACTACCCGCTCGACGACGACGGACCGGGTGACCCCGACGCTCCCACCGAGGTGTTCCCCAGCCTCGACCTACGCAAGTAGGTCCCGGGGCTCGCGCACGGTACCGGCGAACGCGAGCAGCGCCGTCGCCAGGGCCGTGAGCGCTGCGATCGTGATGGCCGCGGCCACGGACTGTGCGACCAGGGTGATCACCACGATCTCGACGGTCAGGGCCAACCAGGCCACGACGGCGGCGCGCGTGCGACGACGGGCGACGGCGCCCAGCAGGATCACCGACACCACCGCCACCGCCGAGCCCTGGACGGCGAACAGCCACAGCAGCGGCGTCACCGGCAGGTAGTCCGCACGCACGACGAACCGGGCCAGCGGAGCGGCCGCCGCCGTCGCGGCCACCACCACGGCGCCCACGGCCACCAGCACCGCCACTGCGGTGCGCACCGCCCGCGCCGAGCGCAGCGGATCGGCCATCCGCGGGTAGAGCACTACACCGACCGACTGCGGTAACCAGAACGCGGCCTTGGCCACCACCGCGCCCACCGCGTACAGCCCCGCGTCCTCGCGGGTGAGCACCGCCCGGGCGAGTACCAGATCCACCGACGCGAGGGCGACGATCACCAACTGCACCTGCGATGCGGCGAGCACCGCGGCCACACCGGGGCCACCGCCCGCGTCCCCCACCGCGTCCGGGAGAGCGTGTGGGGTTCTGGTGACCGTACGCGTGAGCACGGCCAGCAGCGCCGTCCCCGCCGCCGAGGTGATGAGCGCCCCCGGCACCGCCGCCGCCGCGGTTCCCGCCATGGTCAGTGAGATCACCATGGGCGGAACAACTTTCGCTGCACCGGCGGCGGCGAGCACCAGCGCGAGCGCTCCGAATCTGGAGGCGCCCTGCAGCAGCCCCTGCTCCCCGGCCAGCAGCACCAGCGCCGGCGCCGCAGCCAGCGCGGCCAGCGACGCCCACGCCGAGGTGTGCAGCAGAGCGGCGAGGATCGGTGCGCCTGCCAGGGCCAGCACGGCGACCACACCGGCCACCTGCGCGGTGAGTCTGCGCAGCGCCGCCGGGTGGTGCCCGTGGACGCGCTCGCGAGCCACCACCGTCTGCAGCGCGAGCGCGGGCACGGCCAGCACCAGCTGCGCAGCGGACAGGCTCGCGAACTCCCCGTAGCCCAGCGGACCGAGCCACGCGCTCGCTCGCCACGCCAGCACGTAGGAGGCGATGTTGGCCACCATCGAGCCCGCGGTCACCGCCGCCATCCCGCCCACCGCGCTGCGTGCGCCGACCCGGTCCGTCACCGAGCCATGATCGCACCGCATCCGCCCATCTAGGGTGGGCGACCATGGATCAGTGGGTGCGGTGGTGGCCGCGTGCTCGGCGCGGCGCGTGGCCCGCGGTGCTGACCGCGATCGTCCTCGGCCCGCTGCTGGTGCAGCCCGGGTACCTGTTCCGGCGCGACGGCGTGGCCACCCCTCGCTCGTTCCTCACCGATTCCGCCCTGGGTATCTCCGACGCCGCACCGCGGGCGATACCGCAGGATGCGGCCGTCGCGGCGGCCTCGACGGTCCTCGACGGCGGTCTCGTGGTGACCGCGGCGTTGGCGCTCGGCCTGTGGGCTGCCGGGTTGGGTGCCGCGCACATGAGTCGAACCCTGCTCGCGGACTCCGCGACGGTCGGCGCGCCGTCCGGTGCGGTGGCCGCCGCGGTGGCGGTGTGGAACCCGTACGTGGCCGAACGCCTGCTGCAGGGCCAGTGGAGCCTGCTGATCGGGTACGCGGCGCTGCCGTGGGTGGTGACGGCGGCGGTGGCGATCACGCGGAGCCGACGCGGCGGGTGGGGGTTGCTGGCCGTCTCCGTCGGCGTCGCGGCCCTGACCCCCACCGGCTCGATCCTGGCGACGGTGATGGCCCTGGCCGTGCTCACGATCGCCGGGCGCCCGCGCCATGTGCCGGGCGCCGTGGCGATCGGGCTGGCCGCCGCGACCCCGTGGCTGGTGGCGACCCTGACGACGGGTGCGGGGACCGGCTCGGACCCGTCCGGCGTTGCGGCGTTCGCGGCGCGCGCGGAGCCCGGCCTCGGCACCCTCGGAAGCCTGCTGGGTCTGGGCGGAATCTGGAACGCCGACGCCGTACCCGCCTCGCGCACAACGCTGTTCGCGGTGGTGGGCACGGTGCTGCTGCTGGTGGTGGCGGGCATCGGTGCGGGCCGCCTGTGGCTCGGGCGCACGCGGGCGATCGCGGCGGTGGTGATGGTGGGGGTGGCCTCGGTGGCCGTCGCCGCCTTCGGGGCCACGGGGTGGGGCATCGACCTCGGCGAGTTCGCAGCGCGCAACCTCCCCGGTGCCGGGCTCGGGCGGGACGGGCAGAAGTGGGTGGCGCTGTGGATGCCCGCGCTCGCCCTCGCCGCCGCCGCCGGTGTGCACGTGGGCGCGCGCTACCTCGGTGGACGTGCGCGCGTCGCCGCCACGGTCGCCGCAGTGCTCGTGGCACTGCCGGACCTGGTGTGGGGCGTGGGCGGTGCCCTGAGCCCCGTGCAGTACCCGTCGTCGTGGACGGTGGTGGCCCGCGAGGTGACCGCGGGCGACGGGGATGTGGCCGTGCTCCCGGCCGGGTCGTATCGACGCTTCGAGTGGGCGAACGGGGTGCCGACGCTCGATCCGGCGCCGCGGTTCCTGCGGGCGCCGGTGCTGACCACCGGCGAGCTCACCGTTGGCGGGACCGCCGTGGCCGGGGAGGGAACCCGAGCCGGGCAGGTCGAGGCGGCGCTGCTGAGTGGATCGGGGATCGAGGTACCCGCCCGGCTCGGCGTCGGGTGGATCCTGGTCCAGAAGCGCACCCCGGGCCCGATGGGCGAATCCGCGCGCACCCTCGCCGGGCTCGAGCCCGTGTTCGACGACGACAACCTTGCGCTGTACCGGGTGCCGAACACCACGGTGATCGGCCCGGATCGATCGGCGCGGCTACGCGGGCTCGCCGGCCATGCGGTGTGGGCCGCGCTGATCCTCGGTGGCGGCCTCGCTGCGCTCGCCGGTCACCGCGCGCGCCGCCCCCGCCACGGCTGAGCCCACCGGGCCGCGCCCGACCAGGCCGGACACCGACTGCCCGCGCACCGTCGAGCGCAACACCTGCCCCACCCCGTCCGAGCACGTCGACCAGGAGAACTCCCCGGTGCGGGCCCGCGCGTTCTCGCCGAGTTCGGTGCGCAACCCGTCGTCGAGGACCAGCTCGCGAGCGGCAACGGTGAGCGCTCGTACCTCGTCGTCACGATCGGTGCCGCCGACCAGCACGCCGGTGACCCCGTCGACGACGGAATCGGTGAGCCCACGCGAGGAGCGGTAGCCGACGGTGGCCACCCCGTGCTGGGCGGCCTCGATGACCGCCAGGCCCCACCCCTCCTTGCGGGAGGGCAGCAGATGCACCCATGCGCGGGCGAGCAGGCGGTGCTTGCTCTCCTCGTCGACATGGCCGTGGAAGGTGACGGCATCGGCGACACCGGCGTCGGCGGCGTACGCGCGCAACACGTCCTCCCACCACCCGCCGCCGATCACGTCCAGGGTCAGGCCCGGTATCTGCCCACGCAGGGCGGCGAGCACGTCGATCGCGTCCTCGATCTGCTTGTGCGGCACCAGACGCGAGAGCACCGTCAGCGTGGGGTGCGGGCTCCGCGTTCGAGCGTGGCCCGCGGTGACAGCGGCCGGTACAGGGTCGATTCCGTTGCGCACCACGGCAATCCGCCCGGGATCGATCCCGAGGTCCATCAACTCCGCCGCCGAGGGCAGTGAGACGGTCAGATACTGGTCGTCGCGGTGAACCCGGGGGGACAGGCGGGACTCGATCCACCACCCCAACCGAGCCATCGCGCGCCCGGCCACCGGCCACTGCTCGCGGTGGCAGTGATGGACCAGCACGGTCACCGGCGCACCGACGACCGTGCGAGCGAAGAAGGGGATCCCGTTCTGAGTGTCGATCACGGCGTCGGGAGCCAGGCCTTTCAGCGGACCGAAACCCAGACGACCCGCGACGATCGCGCCGAGAGCCCGCGGGTAGACGGTGAAGCGGCCGCCACCGCGGCTGATGTGCATGCCGCCGCGCACCTCGTGCCGGGCAGCGCCGCGATAGTGCGCGGTGCGCAGCGTCACCGAGATGCCCTGCGCGGCCAGACCGGCACCGACGTGCTCGAGGTAGCGCTCACTGCCGCCACCCTGGGGGTGGTCGGAGTCGCGCCAACACAGCAGGAGAACCTCACGCACGCGCTCACGCTAACCGATACCCCGCAGCGGGCGCCCGGTCGGCGACCGCCCGTACCATCGCTCCCTGTGACGGGTCGTCGAGAATTCGCCGGGTGGGCGACCCTCGCACGCTCGATGCGTCTGCTCACCTCCTTCCGCTTCGAGCAGAGTGATCCCGCACGGTTCTACGGCGGCGTCGCCGTCGACACCGCCGAGATGGTGCGACGGCTGGTTCCCGGCGGGATCGACGGGGCCGTGGTTCTCGACGTCGGTGGTGGCCCGCAGTTCTACGCCGAACCCTTCGCGCAGCTCGGCGCGCGCTACATCTCCGTCGAACCCGATGCCGCCGAGATGCACGCCGGCGGCCTCGACCTGCACAGCACCCTGCGTGGATCGGGTACGGCCCTGCCGTTCGCCACGAACTCCGTCGACGTGTGCCTGTCGTCGAACGTCGCCGAGCACATTGCGCAGCCGTGGGTCATGGCCGAGGAGATGCTGCGCGTGACGCGTCCCGGCGGCACCGTGGTGCTCTCGTACACGCTGTGGTGGGGTCCGTTCGGCGGCCACGAGACCGGACCCTGGCACTTCCTCGGCGGCGAACGTGCGGCCCGCCGCTACGAGAGGCGGCACGGCCACGAGCCGAAGAACAGGTACGGCCGCTCACTGTTCCCCATCCGCGCCTCGCAGGGCCTGCGGTGGGCGACCACGACGACCGGGGGAACGCTGGTGAGAGCGTTCCCCCGGTACCACCCGCACTGGGCGTGGTGGTGCGTGTCGATCCCGGTGGTGCGTGAGGTCGCGGTGAGCAACCTCGTGCTGGTGCTGCGGGCGCTCTGATCAGGCGGCGGCGATCCCGTAGCTCTCGGGGAAAGGCGGACACATGACGGTCGTTGCCCTCGACATCGGCGGAACCAAGCTCGCAGCAGCGACGGTTCGAGGAGACGGCGACCTGGCGCAGGTGACAACCGTGCCCACGCCCCGAGACCACGTGTGGGCGGCGTGCGAGCGCCTGCTGCGCACGGTCGCTGGAGACCCGAACTCGGTCACCGCCGTCGGGATCGCCTCGGCAGGTCCCGTCGACACCGTGTCCGGGTCGGTGGGGCCGGTCAACATCGCCGAGTGGCGCCCGGCATTCCCGATCGTCGACGCCGTACGGTCGCTGTTCCCGCACGCCACGGTGGAACTGGCCATCGACGGGGCCTGCGCCGCCCTCGCCGAACACCGTCACGGAGCGGGCCGCGGCGTCGCACACCTGCTGGGCGTCGTGGTCTCCACCGGCGTGGGCGGCGGCATCGTCCTGGACGGGCGGGTGTCGGGCGGGCGCACCGGTAACGCCGGCCACATCGGCCACATGCCGGGCCCCGGAGGTGACGACCCCTGCCCCTGCGGAGCGCGCGGGTGCCTGGAAACCATTGCCAGCGGACCGAGTTGCGTGCGGTGGGCGCTCGCACACGGATGGACCGCCCCCACACCGGACGGCGTCGCCCTGGCGGCCGCGGCCCGAGCGGGTGAGCCGGTCGCGGTGGCGGCCCTCGCGCGCGCCGGACATGCCCTCGGCACGCTGATCGCGGCGTCGGCGTCACTGCTCGACGTCGAGATCGCCGTGGTGGGAGGTGGCTTCGCGGCCGCCGGAGACGCCCTGTGGGAACCACTGCAGCAGGCCGTCGCCACCCATACGACCCTGTCGTTCCTGTCCGAGTTCCGGGTGGTGCGCGCGCAACTCGGTGGGCTGTCGACGCTCGTGGGAGCGAGTTGTCTGATCGAACGCTAATGTTTCGACCATGGCAGGCCCCGGGGACGACGACGCTGTCAGCGCTGTTCCCGCGTTCGTCGCTCACGCCGTCGCAGCGGTGGCCGTCACGGTCGCCGCCGTCGTCACCGCGTCGCCGTCGATGCTCGCCGTCGCCACCGCCTCCTGGGCCGACACCGGACGCCAGGGCTTCGCGTACACCGCAACGCGGCGCTCACGTGAATCGACCGATCCGTTCGGCGCCTCCCGCTCGGCGTACGTCCGCTCGATGTTCGTCGCCGTCGCCCTCTACGCAGCGGCGGCGGCCTTCTCCTTCACCCGTGGGATCTCCGCGCTGGCCGACCCCGTCGACACGACGTCGTTCGCTTTCGCCTACGCCGCCCTCGCCGTGGCAACCGGACTTGCCGTGCTCTCCGTGCGCCAGGGCTACGTCCGCCTGCAGATCGAGGGTCGCCGTGCCCACCGCGACCTGCTCGAACAGGCGCTGAGCATCTCGGACCCCAGTCCCCGCGCGGTGCTGTTCGACTCCGTCGTCACCGTGGTCGGTCCGGTACTCGCGGTCGTCGGTGCGCTCGCCCACCAGCTCAGCGGCAACGCCGTCCCCGACGCCCTCGCAGCCCTCGCCATCGGCGCTCTTCTCGGCTACGTGGCCATCACCCACATCACCCGAAACCGGCAGCTCCTGCTCGGCAACTCCGCCTCACGCAGACTCCACGAGGCCGGGACGGCCGCCATCACCAAGCTGACCGAGGTCGACAGCGTCTCGTTCTTGAGAATGGAATACGTCGGCCGGCGCCAGGTCTTCATCGTCGCCGGTGTGGGTCTGGTCGGGGACTACCGGGGCGCGCGGGTCGCCCAGACCCTCCGCTCCCTCGAGCGTCGCCTCGAGGCGAACCCCTACGTCGCCAGGGCCATCCTCACCCTCACCTGACCTCGACCCGTCGCAACCCCGCGTATCCGTACCCAATGTGACATTCGGTCATCCATGGTGACCAACTGTCACATTGGGTACAGAAACCGGGGAGCGCGCTCAGCCCAGGCGCTGCTTGAGGGACTCGAACTCGTCCCGGATGCCGGTGGGGAGCTTGTCGCCGACGAAGTCGAACCACTCCTCGATCAGCGGGATCTCGGCCTTCCACTCCTCGGAGTCCACCTTCAACGCCTCGGCGACGTCGGCGGGATCCACATCGAGACCGCTCACGTCGAGAGCATCCGGGGTGGGGACGACTCCGACGGGGGTCTCGACGCCGGCGGCCTTGTTCTCGATGCGCTCGATGATCCACTTCAGGACGCGAGAGTTCTCGCCGAATCCGGGCCACAGGAAGCGCTTGTCCTCACCGCGGCGGAACCAGTTGACGTAGAACACCTTCGGCAGCTTCGACTCGTCCGCGCTCTTGCCCAGGTCGATCCAGTGCTGGAAGTAATCGCCGACGTTGTAGCCGAGGAAGGGCAACATAGCCATGGGGTCGCGGCGGATGGTGCCCACGGCGCCCTCGGCCGCGGCGGTCTGCTCGGAGCCGACGGTGGCGCCCATGAACACACCGTGCTGCCAGTCGCGGGCCTCGGTGACCAGCGGCACCGTGGTCTTGCGGCGGCCGCCGAAGAGGATCGCCGAGATCGGGACACCCTGCGGGTCCTCCCATTCGGGAGCCATGATGGGGCACTGCGACATCGGCACGCAGTACCGCGAGTTCGGGTGTGCCGCCGGGGTTTCGGAGTCCGGGGTCCACTCCTTGCCCGTCCAGTCGATCAGGTGCTGGGGGTCGCCTTCGAGGCCCTCCCACCACACGTCGCCGTCGTCGGTCAGTGCGACGTTGGTGAAGACGGAGTTGCCCTGCTCGATGGTCTTCATGGCGTTGGGGTTGGAGTCCCAGTTCGTGCCGGGTGCGACACCGAAGAAGCCGTACTCGGGATTGACGGCGTAGAGCCGGCCGTCGGCCCCGAAACGCATCCAGGCGATGTCGTCACCGAGGGTCTCGGCGCGCCAGCCGGGGATGGTGGGCTGGATCATCGCGAGGTTGGTCTTGCCGCACGCCGAGGGGAAGGCGGCAGCGATGTAGTAGGCCTTGTCCTCGGGGGAGATCAGCTTGAGGATCAGCATGTGCTCGGCCAGCCAGCCCTCGTCGTGGGCCATCGCCGACGCGATGCGCAGCGAGTAGCACTTCTTGCCCAGGAGGGCGTTTCCGCCGTATCCGGAACCGTAGCTCCAGATTTCACGGTCCTCGGGGAAGTGGGTGATGTACTTGGTCTCGTTGCACGGCCACGGCACGTCCGCCTGGCCCTCCTCGAGCGGTGCACCGAGCGAGTGCAGCGCCTTGACGAAGAACCCGTCGGATCCGAGCTTGTCGAGCACGTGCGATCCCATGCGCGTCATCACGCGCATCGAGACCACGACGTACTCGGAGTCGGTGAGCTCGACCCCGAGCTTGGGGTCCTCGGCGTCGAGGGGGCCCATGCAGAAGGGGACCACGTACATGGTGCGACCGCGCATCGACCCGCGGTACAGGTCGGTCATCAGGGCGCGCATCTGCGCCGGGTCCATCCAGTTGTTGGTGGGGCCCGCACCGTCTTCGGTGCGCGAGCAGATGTAGGTGCGCGACTCCACTCGGGCGACGTCGGACGGGTCGGAATTGCCGAGGAACGAGTTGGGCTTCTTCTCGGCGTTCAGACGGGTGAAGGTGCCGGCCTCGACCAGCTGGTCGGTCAGACGCTCCCACTCCTCGTCCGAGCCGTCGGCGAACACCACCCGGTCCGGTTGCGTCAGCTCTGCAACTTCCTGCACCCACGCCAGGAGCTCGGAGTGCGTGGTGGGAAGGGTGCCGCCCAGACCGGGGATAGTCGCGGTCATCTGTGTCTCCTCGAGGTCGAGCCCCGGCGTTCGTCCTCGCGCGACCTGCGGATGCTGGTGCTCCGAGCGACCGGGAACAAGTAATGCCAGGTTAACGGTGGGGGGTGCCGATCGAATAATCGGACCGTGTCCGATCTGTCACATGACCGATTCAGCACAACCGGCCTTGTGGCGTCTCACACTCAGAGGTGACCCTCGTCGGTGACGTGCCATCCACCGTCGATTCCCGACGTCAATTGCCAGGCCACACACCGACCGTCCTGGTCGATCGTCGAGATGTGATCGGCGTAGCCGTTGCCGTCCAGATCCGACAGCAGCGCCAGCCCGCCGTCCGCCCGCTCGAGCATCACGGAGTCGGCAATGCCGTCGCCGGAGAGGTCGGTGACGGGATCCACCACCGCGAACGCCTCCGCCCCGCCACGCCCGTCGTGGGACATGGTGTCGGGGTGGGCGCTGGGATCGAGGTACTCGGCGGGCATGGTCACACTCCACATGTCGGGCAGGCGGGCGGGGGACTGTCGGGCAGGCGGGCGGGGGCGAGCTGAGACTCCTATCCGGTTGGACGCATCCCGAGCCCGAACGGTTCCATCAGCCCGGCGGAGCGGCGGCTGGGCGAGCGGCGGCGGTCCGCAGGGCGTCGGCGCCGCGCTCGAGGGCGGCGAGGTCACGTTCAAGGGCGGCGCCGCGGCCCAGGCCGTCCGCGGAGAGCACCCGGATGCGCTCGTCGATCCGGGCGATCTCGGCGTCGACGCGTGCACTCTCGGCGCGATCGGCGCTGTTGAGCGCATCGACCAGATCCGCCTCGGTGGTCAGCAGCGTCGACAGAGCTACCTGTTCCCACCTCGATCGGGCCTCGACCAGCGCGTCGTTGACCCATCGACGCCGACGGGCCCGGCCACCGGCGCGAACGCGCAGCCCGACGGTCGTGGCGGCGATGAGCACGGCACCGACCACCGTCGCAGTCACCATCGCGGTGGTGCCGACGGCCAGCAGCGACGCCAGCACCCGACCGGCACCGGCACCGGCCGACAGACCGAGGATCGCCGCGAGCCACTCGTCCCCAGCGGCGACGTGGCGCGGCGGGGGCGGGGCCAGCGTGGTCGACGGGGCCAGCGTGGCCGACGGGCCCGTGGTGGCGGGCCTCGTGGGTCGCTCGACCCCGGACCGCGCGGTGAGATCGACGACCGCGTCGTCGAGCCTTCGCCCGAGACGGGTCGCGGCCAGGGCGAGTTGCTCGCTCAGGTGCTCGGGCGCGGTGACGGCGGGATCGGCGGCGAGGTCGCGCACCGCGGCACCGATCTCGTGGGTGAGTTCCACACGCAGCACCGCCGTGCGAGCGCGCACCGCCGCGACGCGGTCGCCGCGGCGCCCGGTGCGTCCGGTGAGCAGGTCGGCGCGGGTCGCGCGAGCAGACTCGAGCTCGGCCCCACCGGTGCCGGCCCCGGCTGCCGAGAGTGCACGACGGGCATCGGTGAGGGTGCGGTGCAGCCCGACGGCCAACGATCGGTGCGGCCAGTTCCCTTCGGCGAGGGCGGCGGCCAACTCTGCCCGCAGACCTTCGAGGTCGGTGGGGAGCACATGCAGCGGTGCCTCCGCGAGAGCGGGCACGTAGCGGCAGAGCAGCTCACGCGTGCGATCGACCACCGCCTGCCCGCCCAGCAACTGCCCTACCAGCGCCTGCCCGCCCAGCAACTGCCCTCCCAGCGCCTGCCCTTGCGCTGGGGAGCCGGGGGGCTCGGCCAACGCCACCACCACGCGCACGGCCTCCGGGAGTGTGCGCAGCTCGGCCAGCACGGCGCGGCCGGGTGGCACGGCGGCTTCGAGAACCACGAGCAGGACCGTCGCCATCGCCGGCTCGCACCGCTCGACCGTCGACCCGTGCACAGCGGCACCCCCGAGCGCCTGCGCGAGCACAGTGTCACCGTCGAGTCCGGGGCGCGCGTACACGGCCACCCGGGCGCCGCGGGTGGGGTGGGCGAGTTCGTTCTCGAGTCTGCCGACGCCGCCGGGATTCCATCGCCGCAGCACGCGGGCGAACTCCGCGGTCAGCATCGGGCGCGCACCGCGGACGTTGCGGGGTGTCGCAGGAAGGTCTCGACCGCGTCGCGGACGCCGGGTCGCGCCGCGCCGGCGATGCGGGCGGTGTCGATCAGGGCGCGGGCCCGGCCGAGGTCGACGTGCGTGCGCGCACGGCGCACGGCCGCGCTCAACTCGATACCGGCGACGGGCCGGCCTGCGGGGTCGACGGGGACGGCGACGGTGGCGAGGACCGGCAGGTCGGACAGGTCGGGCGGAACCGCGCCGCTGCCGCACCGGGTGACCGCGACGACGGTGGTCGCGCTGTCGCGACCGGCCAGCACGGCGTGATCACACGGATGCGCGGCTCCGGAGATCACGTGCACCAGGATGTCGACGCCGGAGAGGTCGGGATCGGGATGTTCCGGGGAGTCGACGCCGGGCACCTCGTCCACCGGTCCGATGGCGGGGTCGAGCAGGCCCTGCACCGTACTCTTGCCCACCCCGGGGCGGCCGGTGACGGCGACCACGACCGACGAGCCGTGGCCGGCGAGTGCGTCTGCGAGGGCGTCCGCCCCGGTCAGAGCAGCGGCGCGCCGCAATTCGTCGACACTGTCGCCGTCGAGCATCGCTGAGAATCTCCCCGCCCCGACGCCCCCGCATCGGCCGGGGAGATTCTCACATACCGGACGGCGACGGGCCGCTCGCACGACGACGACCCAGGGGTCGACTCGACAAGTCTCAAGTACAACTTCAGACCCGGGTGTCACATCGTCGGCCAATGAGGGACAATGGCACGATGACCGACTCGTCTCGCGTGGATACCCGGCTGCCCGAGGGTGCCCGGCTCTACCCTCGCGTCACGAGTTTCCGCTCGCGCCGGGGCGCCCTCACCGAGCCACAACAGCGCTGCTGGGATGCGCTGTGGCCGACCATCGGGCGCGAGGTGCAGGACGTGCCGCTGGACCCGGACGCCTGGTTCGGGCGATCCGCGCCGCTGGTGATGGAGATCGGCTCCGGCACCGGCACGGCCACCGCGGCGATGGCCCTGGCCGAGCCGGACGTGAATCTTCTCGCCGTCGAGGTCTATCGGCCGGGCCTGGCCCAGACCCTGCAACTGATCGAGCGCCACGCCATCACCAACGTGCGGGTGCTACGCGGCGACGCCGTCGACGTGCTCGAGAACATGGTGGCCCCCTCCTCGCTGGCCGGTGTACGGGTGTACTTCCCCGACCCCTGGCCGAAGGCGCGCCATCACAAGCGTCGTCTGTTGCGGGCGGAGACCTTCTCGCTCATTGCCGATCGACTGGTCGAGGGTGGCGTGCTGCACGTGGCCACCGATCACGCCGAGTACGCCGAATGGATCCTCGAGACGGGCAACGCCGAACCGGCGCTGCGGCCACTCGATCGGGACAGCTCCCCCATCGGCACCGACCGTCCTGTCACCAAGTTCGAGGACAAGGCCCGACGCGTCGGCAGCGCCGTCACCGACGTTCTCTGGGAGAAGAGCACCCGATGACCGACAGTGACCTCGCGCTCCACCCGGCGCCGACCCCGCCCGCAGTGAACACCTCACCTGCGCGGGTTCTTCTGGTCTGGGACGCCCCCAACCTCGACATGGGGCTCGGGGCCATCCTCGGCGGCCGACCCACCGCAGCTCATCGCCCCCGGTTCGACGCCCTCGGACGCTGGCTCCTGGGCCGCACGGCCGAACTGTCCACCGGAACCACCGGGGCCGTCGAGCCGGAGGCGACGGTGTTCACCAACATCGCCCCCGGCAGCGCGGACGTGGTGCGGCCGTGGGTCGAGGCGTTGCGCAACGTCGGCTTCGCGGTGTTCGCCAAACCGAAGATCGACGAGGACAGCGACGTCGACTCCGACATGCTCGCCCACATCGAGTTGCGGCGGCAGTCCGGTCTTGCCGGTGTCATGGTGGCCTCGGCCGACGGCCAGGCTTTCCGCGGACCACTCGAGGCCATCGCGGCCGACGGCGTCCCCGTTCAGGTTCTCGGTTTCCGGGAACACGCGAGCTGGGCGGTCACCTCGGACCTGCTCGACTTCGTCGACCTCGAGGACATCGTGGGCGTGTTCCGCGAACCATTGCCGCGGGTGAGCCTGGATTCCCTGCCGGACACCGGTGCATGGCTGGCGCCGTTCCGCCCCCTGTCCGCCCTTCTCGTCGGTCGGCAGCCGGCAGCCCAGCAAGGAGTGTCGTAAGTGTTCTCGAGTTTGGGCGTCATCGTCCACAAGTTCCGATACACGGTCATCGGGGTCATGGTGGCCGTGCTGCTGGGTCTGGCCGGGTACGGCCTGTCGCTCGAGGAGCACCTGAGCCAGAGCGGGTTCACCGATCCGGGATCGGAGTCGGTCAAGGGTGCCGAGCTGTTCGAGGCCCAGTTCGGCCGTGACGCCACCGGCGACGTGGTCGCCCTGTACTCCGCACCCGACGGCGGGAGCGTCGACGACCCCACCTTCTACACCAAGGTCGCGGCCGCGCAGACGCAGCTGATCGCCGACCACGGCGACAAGATCGCCAAGATGAACGTCAGCTACTTCCAGAACAAGCTGCCGGCGCTGGTCACGCCCGACAAGAAGCTCGCGTTCGCCTCGTTCGCCATCGTCGGCGACAACGACACCGAGCTCGCCCGCAACTACAAGGACGTCAAGAACGAGTTCGGCATCGACGGGGTCAACGTCCAGCTTGCCGGCCTGCAGCCCATCGCGGGCGCCCTCAACGACACCATGGCCAGCGACGTCCGACGCATGGAACTGATCGCCATCCCGGTGGTGGGAGTGCTGCTGTTCTTCGTCTTCGGCGGTGTGATCGCGGCGATCCTGCCCCTGGTGGTCGGCGGTCTGACGGTGATCGCCGCGAACGGCCTGGTGCGGTTCTTCACCAACTTCGTCGAGGTCAACACCTTCGTCGCGCCCGTGGTGTCCCTGATCGGGCTGGGCCTGGCCATCGACTACGGGTTGTTCATCGTCTCCCGGTTCCGGGAGGAACTCGGCGACGGGTACAGCGTGGAGCAGGCGGTGCGCCGATCGGTGATGACCGCCGGGCGCACGGTGCTCTCGTCGGCGATCATGATCATCACCAGTCTCGCGGGCCTGATGCTGTTCCCGCAGGGCTTCCTCAAGTCCGTCGCGCTCGGCGGTGTGGCCGCGGTGGGTCTGGCGGCGATCACCTCGATCACCGTGCTGCCGGCCATCCTCTCGATTCTCGGGCGTCGGATCGACGCACTGGGTCTGAAGTCGATGCGTCAGACCAAGTCGTCGGAGGAGATCGAGGCCAGCATCTGGGGTCGCCTCACCCGCTGGGTGATGCGCAACCCCGTCAAGGTCGTGCTGCCCATCGTGGCGGGCCTGCTGCTGCTGGCGCTGCCGGCCGGCAACATCACCTTCGGCGGCATCAACGAGTCGTATCTGCCGCCGTCGAACCCCACCCGCGTCGCCCAGGCCACCTTCGATGCCAATTTCCCTACCTACCGCACGCAGCCGATCAAGATCGTGCTGCAGAACGCGCAGGGTCCGCAGATCGGCGCCGTGATCCGTGAGGCCTCGGCTGCACCGGGGCTGGTGGAGAAGTTCAAGATCGATCAGAACTCCAACGGCATCACCGTGCTCTCGGCCGGCCTGACCGACCGCAACCTCGGTAAGGACGCCATCGACTTCATTCGCGCTCTGCCACCACCGGACGGGGTCACCCTCTACGTGGGAGGCACCCCTGCCGTGGAGCAGGACTCGATCAACGCACTGATCGATCGACTGCCGATGATGGCGCTGATCATGGTCACCATGGTGACGCTCCTGATGTTCCTCACCTTCGGCTCCCTGGTGCTCCCGATCAAGGCCATCCTGATGACCGTGCTGGGGCTCGGTGCCACGCTGGGCATCCTGACGTGGATCTTCGTCGATGGCAACGGCGCCGGCCTGCTGGACTTCACCCCGGGCCCGATCATGGCCCCCATCCTGGTTTTGATCGTGGCGATCATCTTCGGACTCTCCACCGACTACGAGGTGTTCCTGCTCTCCCGCATGGTCGAGGCTCGCGCCCGGGGCGCCAGCACCGCCGAGGCCATCCGAGTCGGAACCTCGCACACCGGGCGCATCATCACCGCGGCCGCGCTCATCCTGATCGTGGTCACGGGGGCCTTCGCATTCTCCGACCTGGTGATGATGAAGTACATCGCCTACGGCATGATCGCCGCGCTCATCATCGACGCCACCCTGATCCGCATGTTCCTCGTGCCCGCCACGATGAAGATGCTGGGCGACGACTGCTGGTGGGCGCCGGCCTGGATGCAGCGCATCCAGGCGAAGTTCGGACTCGGCGAGCCGATCCTCGACGACGAGCGCCTTCCGGAGAACATCCCCGACCTGGAAGGGATGCCGATGATGGCCGGGGTGGGCAGCGAGCCGCTCACCCAACCCATCCCGCGCATCGCCGCCGCGATCGCCGCAACCCGGGCCACTCCTGTGCCCGGACCGCCCGCGCAGCGACGAGTCGACGAACCGCGCCGCTCGGCCACCGGCCGCCCGCCCGTGGCTCCGCCCGACATCACCGGTGGATCACCGATCGTGCCCGCGACCTCGATCCCGGCTGCACCCACACCGACCACCGCGGCGCCCGTCACACCGGCGCCGGTACCCTCCGCGCCCGTCACACCGGCGCCCGTACCCTCCACGCCCGTCACACCGGCGCCAGTCGCATCCGCGTCCACCCCGCCCGCGTCGATCGGTCCCGCACCACGGCCGATCGAGAGCTGGCTCGCCGAATTGCGGGCGCCGGCCGCACAGGCGAACAACGGTGACCACGTGCCCAACGGTGAGACGCGCAATGGTGAGACGCGCAATGGTGAGGCGCGTAACGGGAACCACCCGGCGCCCGGTGCCATCGGCGGCCGTCGACACCTCGATCACGACGACACCCACCAGGCGTCCGACGACCACGATCACGGTGAGACGAACGGTCGATCCAACCGCCGCCACCTCGGCGAATCGGCCGGCGCCATCAGCGTCAGCGAACTGATCGCCCGGCAGCGTCGGGGCTGACGCCAGTCCGTCAGAAGCCGAGGTTGCGAATCACCTCGGGCAGCGGAGGGCGAAACTTCAATGTGCCCATGGTGACCGATCCTCGGACGGTGACCGTCAGGCCGCTGCTCTTGCCGCCCCGCACGCGGCTCTTGATGGTTCCCATCACGTTGCTGACGCCGCTGCTGTCGATCACGGTGCCGTGGGGGACGATCACCACCACGGTGCCCATGCGGTTGCGGACGTCGATCACCGCGTGGTTGCTGTCGATGTCGGCGTCGACCAGGTCGATCTTGATGGTCCCCATGGTGCAGCGCACTTCGAGCAGGCGCGGAACGATCCACCTCCCGCTGCGCTCGACCCCGGCCATGACGGTCGAGACGCGGGCCTGCTCGGGGTGAGCATCGGCCGCCGACAGTCGCAGGCCGGGTAGGTCATCGACCACGCGGGCGAGCTCGGAGCGAGTCTTGGCGCTGTGAACGGCATCGGCGCGCTCGGAGAACTCGTCGAGCGAGAGCATTCCCGCCCCCACAGCCTGCTGCAGCTGCTCGGTCACGAACCGGCGGTCGACGTCTGCGATGCGGACACTGCCGTCGTCGCTGGGCGTGCTCACGGTTTCTCCCCTTCGGTCACGGCGGGCTTCTCGGGTGCGGCCTTCTCGGGTGCGGGCTGGCCCGACGGAGAATCCGGCAGCGCCGGGTAGAGCGGGGTCTTGGGGGCGGCGGTGACCATCTGCTCGAACGCCGCGTTGGGGTCACTGGCCAGCAGGGATCGGACCGCGGTGTTGCCCATCGCGACGAGCGGCACGGCCAGTAGGGCCCCGACGATGCCACCGAGAACCACGCCGGCCGCGATGGCGAGCACCACGGCCAGCGGGTGCAGGCGCACGGCGCGACCAAGGAGCAGCGGCTGCAGCACGTGCCCCTCGAGCTGCATCACCCCGACCACGATGGCCAGAGCGATGAGCGCCGTCAGCACACCCTTGGTGACCAGGGCGATGATCACGGCCACGAATCCGGTCACCACGGCGCCCACGATGGGAACGAACGCACCGATGAAGACCAGCGAGGCCAGTGGAAGCGCCAGGGGCACACCGAGAATGGCCAGGCCGACACCGATGCCGATGGCGTCGACCGCCGCGACGGCCACCGTGGCACGAACGAAACCGACGAGAGATCCGAAGGCGTGCGTTCCTGCCAGTCGAATGCGGGGGCGAGCGGCCTTGGGCGCGATCCGGGTGACGAACTCCCAGATCTGGCGGCCCCCGTACAGGTAGAAGATCAGGATGAAGAGCATCAGTACCGCGCCGGTGAGGATCTCGCCGATGGTCGCCGCCGTGGTCAGGGCGCCGCTGGTGAGGGTCTCCTGGTTGGACCGGATGGACGACACCACGGAGTCGCCGGCGCGCCGGATCTGGTCTTCGCTCAGGTGCAGCGGGCCGTCGGTGAGCCAATCCTGCAGTCCGGTGATGCTGGTGGTGATCTGATCGCTGAGCTTGGGAAGTCCGTCGATGGCCTGCTGCACCACGAAGGTGAGGATGCCGCCGACGATCGCGAGTGTGCCCACGAGGGCGATCACCACCGCGAGGGAGCGCGGTAGCCCTGCGCGATCCATCCGATCGACCAGCGGTGAGAGCAGTGCAGCGGCCAGCAGGGCGAGGGCGAGCGGCACTGTGACGGTGGCGAGTTTGGCCGTGGCGAGTCCGAGGACGATCAGACCAGCGAACAGCACCAACAGCCGCCAGGTCCAGGCGGCACCGACGCGGACGATCGGGTGAACGCTGTCCGCGGGGTCGAACGGCACACCGGTGTCGGTCATTGCCGAAGCGTAACGCGTACACGCTGGTCCGGGAGGACTCGCAGTGTCAGATCCTGACGGTAAGTTGATTCTTCGTGCTGGTGTTCCTGCGAGCGGCCTCGCTGATTCTGCGAAGCCGCTGGCCGCTCTACCTGCTGTCGATGCTCGTCGCCAACGTGGCGGGCGCGTCGCTGGTGTTCGCCTTCGTGCGCTACGGGCTGCCCATTCCGGAGAACCCCCTGGTCCGCGCGGACCGGGTGCGCAACCTCGCCGTGTTCGGGGTCTACCTCCTGTTCGCCGGCGCGGTGCTGGTGGCGACGGTCACCTTCACTCTCTCCACGATCATCCGCTGGCAGATCCGCGGCGGTGAACCCACCCGGCACGAGCAGATGACCGCCGTGCACGCACCGCTTCGTCAGGCGATCGTGCACCTGGTGCTGTGGATCGTCGGCGGAGTGATCTTCGTGTTCCTGACGGTCGAGAAGATGCCGTCGCTGGCCGTCGCGGTGAGCATCACGGTCGCGATGGCCGCGGCCACCACGTTCGGTTTCACGTACATGCTCGGCGAACGCATCCTGCGTCCGGTGGCAGCGCTGGCGCTGAGCGAAGGGCGGTTCGAGCGCACGTTCACCCCCGGCGTCGGGGTGCGCATGGCCATGACCTGGGGTTTGGGCACCCTGATACCGGTGTTCGGCATCGTGCTGCTGTGCGTGACGCAGCTGACCACCGATCTCGTGTTCTCCCCGGACTCATTGGCCGTGGCGATCATCGCGCTCTCGTTCCTGGCGATAGTGCAGGCACTGTTGCTCTCGATGCTCACCGCCAGCCACATTTCGGATCCGATCAACCAGCTGCGCACCGCGATCGAACGCGTGCAGTCCGGCGAGACCGAAGTTCAGGTGCAGGTCTTCGACGGCAGTGAGATCGGGCAGTTGCAGGTGGGGTTCAACCGCATGATGGAGGTGGCCTCCGAGCGTCGGGTTCTGCGCGAGCTGTTCGGCCAGCACGTCGGTGAGGACGTGGCCCGTCGGGCGCTGCAGTTCGGCACCGAGCTGGGCGGTGAGACGCGCTTCGTGGCGGTTCTGTTCGTAGACATGGTGGGGTCGACGGCCACGGCGTCGGAGCGACCTCCCACCGAGGTGGTCGAACTGCTCAACGAGTTCTTCCGCATCGTGGTCGACGTGGTCGATCAGCACCAGGGTTTCGTCAACAAGTTCGTCGGCGACGCGGCGCTGGCGATCTTCGGTGCGCCCCTCGACCGTCCGGACGCACCGACGGCGGCGCTGTCCGCCGCCCGGGAGCTGCGGTTCGCGCTCACCGAGGTGGAGGGCCTCGATATCGGTATCGGCGTGTCGGCGGGGCTGGCGGTGGCGGGGAACATCGGCGCAGCGGAGCGTTTCGAATACACGGTGATCGGGGATCCGGTCAACGAGGCGTCGCGGCTGACCGAGCTCGCCAAGTTCGAGCCGAGCCGAGTGCTGGCGTCGACCTCGGCCCTGTACTTCGCCGACGACGAGGAGCAGTCCCGCTGGCAGGAGGGTGAAAGTGTGCAGTTGCGGGGCCGTCGTCGGGCCACGCAGACGGCCACACCCGTCGACTTTCCCGACGCCGCCGAGACCGATGAGAACTGATTCGACGGAATAGATGCGGACCGCGGTCCGCTTAGGTAGTGTCCGATGAAGTACAAACTTCAACAATCACACGTGGAGCAACCATGACCCTCGCACTCCCCGCCCTCACCGCCGGCACCTGGAACATCGACGCCGCCCACTCCGAGATCGGTTTCACCGTCCGCCACCTGATGGTCAGCAAGGTTCGGGGCCGCTTCCAGGCCTTCTCCGGCGCCATCACCGTCGCCGAGGACGGCACCCCGTCCGTCACCGCCGAGATCACCGTCGACTCCATCACCACCGACAACGATCAGCGCGACGGCCACCTGCGCAGCTCCGACTTCTTCGAGGTCGAGACCTACCCCACCGCCACCTTCACCTCCACCGCCATCACCGGCTCGGGCGAGAACTTCACCCTCACCGGCGACTTCACGCTGCACGGGGTCACCAAGTCCATCGACATCGAGGTCGAGTTCAACGGCGTCAACCCCGGCATGGGCCAAGGCCCGGTCGTCGGCTTCGAGGGCAAGACCGTGATCAACCGCAAGGACTTCGGCCTCAACCTCGACATGCCGCTCGAGACCGGTGGCGCCGTGATCGGCGACAAGATCACCCTGACCCTCGACATCGAGGCCGGCCTGCAGGCCTGATTCCCACCGCCGCGACGAGAGCGACCCCGGTCTACGCTGATCAGCGTGAAGAAGAACTCCGGGGTCGCTCTCGCCGTCGATGTGGTGGTGGTGCTGATCTTCTGCGCGATCGGGCGCGCCAGCCACGCCGAGGGCCTGACCTTCGGCGGGCTCGCCAGCACCGCCTGGCCGTTCCTGAGCGGCCTCGGCATCGGCTGGGGCGTGACGTACGCGCTCTACCGCGACAAGTTCGATCCTTACCTCGTGGTCCCGACCGGCATCCTGGTCTGGCTGTCCACCGTGATCGCCGGCATGGCCCTGCGCACCCTCGGCAACCAGGGTGTTCAGGTCAGCTTCGTGATCGTGGCCTCGATCTTCACCGGCCTCTTCCTCCTTGGTTGGCGCTCCCTCCTCCGCGCCCTCGAACGCCGCCGCGCCCGGTCCTGACGCCCCGCCTTCTGTACCCAATGTGACATTTGGTCATCCCTGGTGACCAAATGTCACATTGGGTACGGAAAAACGAGCGCGAGCACGAGCACCCACGCCCCGGGAGGTCAGAGCCAGGGCGGGAGGGGGCGGGCGGGGGAGCCGTTGTGCAGCAGAGGACCCGACCACGCTCGCCCGGCCAACCAGGCCACCCGGTCGGCGAGTGCCCCGCTGACCTCGGGTGCGTCTGCGCGCTGACCACGGATGTCGGTTTCGAGGGCCAGCAGGAACGGGGCGGGGAGGTCGGTGAACTGCACCGAGGACGCCAGGTCGACGGCGTGCAGCATCACCTCGCGCGCTCGCATCCACGGGATCTCGGTGGCGGGGATCGAGCGCCCGCGGGCGCTGCGCACCGTGGCGCCCCAGGCATTCTCGGGGAGTGCGCCCAGTGCCGCGTCGAACGCCTCGACCTCGCGTTTCCACCAGGCACGCAGCTCGTCTGCCGGCAGATGTGATCCGGCCTCGATGTCGGCGGCCCGCTGCTCGGGGGAGGCGTACATCGGCGTGGGTTCCCCGGTGGCCGCCCAGTGCAGGAGGTTGCCCAGCGCGGCGGCGTTGGCAGCCAGGTGCGCAACCACGTGCGCCCGAGACCACTCCGGGAGGCCCGAGGGTTCCCGCATGTCCGCGTCGTCGAGTTCGGCGATGACGCCCGTGCACAGCGCCGTACCCTGCGCGACCCACCGCATCGATTCGGCTGGTGTGCGCTCCATATCGTCACTCACGACGGCTCCTCCACGACCAGGTTGTCCAGTCGCCCGATGCCCTCGATTTCGGTGACCACGCGCTGGCCCGGTTGCAGTCGCAGCGATGGGGTTCGGGCGTGGCCGACGCCGCCGGGTGTTCCGGTGGCGATGAGGTCGCCGGGAGAGAGCGTGAGCATCGTGGACACGTATCGCACCAGCGCGACGGGGTCGAAGAGCAGGTCGGCAGTGGTGTCGTGCTGCATCAGGTGGTCGTCGACGCGGCAGCTGATCGCCAGGGCGGGGCGCACACCGCCGGGCAGTTCGTCCGGCGTCACCAAGACCGGCCCGACGGGTGTGGTGTGCTCCCAGGTCTTGCCCTGCAACCACTCTCGTGTGCGGAACTGCCAGTCGCGCGCGGTGACGTCGTTGACCACGGTGAACCCGGCGATGGCGTCGGCGGCCTGTTGCTCGTCGGCGCGGCGCACCGGGGTGCCGATCACCACTGCCAATTCGGCCTCCCAGTCCAGGGCGTCGGTCTCGGCGGGGTGGTGGATCACGTCGCCGGATCCGATGAGCGATTCGGTGTACTTGGCGAACAGTGTGGGGTGCTCGGGCAGTTCGCGTCCCATTTCGAGGATGTGGTTACGGTAGTTCAGGCCGACGCACACGATCTTGCCCGGGCGCGGCACCACGGGCGCGAACTCGGCGACCGGGTACTCGGGACCTGTGGCGGCCGCGGCCCGCTCACGCCAACCCTCCTGCGCGAGAAGGGCATTCACGTCACCGACCCCGAGGTCGACGGCATGCTCGCCCTCCACCCGTACCGCGCGGGTGCCGCCGTCGATTCTCAGCGTGGCCAGTCTCATCGGGCGTCCACCTCGCTGCGGTGCAGTCCCAGTCGTTCGAGCACGGGTGCGTCGGTGAAGTGGAACAGATCCAGCGCGCCGGAGTCGGAGTCGGTGGAGCCGGCCTGCGAGGTCACCGACAGCGTCTGCCAACTGGGGACGACGAACAGATCGCCGCGGGTCACGCTCCACGTCCTCTCGCCCACCTGCACCACGCCCGACCCGTCGAAGACCTGGTAGACGCTCGATCCGGTGTCCCGGCGCGGGGCGGTCGACGCCCCACGTGCGATGCGGTGGAACTGCGCCCGAATGGTGGGCAGCGCATCGCCGCCGGTGGCCGGGTCGGTGAAGCGCACCAGCGCGTGGCCGGGCTCGACGGTGCCGGGGTGTCCGTCGCGTTCGAGGTCGAGCTGGTCGGCAAGCGCCCGATCGGTGTGCTCCCAGCGATACGCCAGGAGCGGGCTGCCGGGCCGACGCGACGGACACGCGACGGGTGTCAGGCCGGGGTGGCCCCACAGGCGTTCCGAGCGCGACCGGTGCGGCAGCACGCGCTCGTCGTCGTCCACGCTGTCGCGTCCCACCTCGAAGAATTGGGTGTCCAGGCCGTACTGCAGGGGGATGTCGAGGCCGTCGATCCAGGCCATCGGCCGATCCGCGGCGTTGTGATGGGCGTGCCGGTTCAGACCGGCCTGCGGCAGGAAATCTCCGCGTCGCATGGCCACTGGGTCACCTTCGACGACGGTGGCCACCCCCTCACCTTCGACGACGAACCGAAATGCGTGCTGGCTGTGGCGGTGTTCGGGGGCGTCCTCGTGCGGCATCAGGTACTGGATCGCGGCCCACAGCGTCGGGGTGGCGAAGGGCCGACCGTCCAGGCCGGGGTTGGCCAGGGCGAGTGCGCGCCGCTCACCGCCGCGCCCGACGGGGACCAGGTGCCCGGCCCGGTCGGCCAACTCCAGCAGCGTGTCCCACCGCCACAGGTGCGGCTGGGCGCGCGGGTTGGGTTGGCTGGGCATGAGGTCGCCGACCTCGGTCCACAGGGGTACCAGGTGTTCGGCGTCGAAGCCGCGGTGCAGCTCCTCGAGCTCCGGCCGGTCGAGTGTGGTCATGGTTTCCAGGCTCGGTCGCGGCGCCCTCCCGGTGAGTAGGATTCTGCTGGACGGAACCGCGGGGCAGCGCGTGCGCTCGATCGAAGGGACGGTGGGTCGACGGTGTCCCGCGAGATCAAGACCCCGCCCGCCTACGTGGTCACCAGCGTCGACCACGCGCTGCGCATCGCCGTGATGCTGCAGATGGAAGGCGCCCTGACGGTCAGCGAGGTGGCCGACCGCCTCGGCGTCGCGCGCTCGACTGCCCATCGCCTGCTCAGCACGCTCGTGTTCCGCGACTTCGCCGAGCAGGACGATCGACGCCGCTACCGACCCGGCCCGGTGCTGGCCCTGACGCAGCATTCCCGTGTCGAGACGTCACGGTTGCGGGCGGCGGCGCTGCCGACGATGCGCGGGCTGGTCGACATGCTGGGCGAGACGGTGAACCTGACCGTCCGGGTGGGTGCGTCGGTGCGATTCGCCGCGAGCGTCGAGTGCGAGGCGGCGCTGCGGGTGACCTCCCGCGAGGGGATGGCGTTCCCGGCGCACCTGACCTCGGGTGGTCTGGTGCTGCTCGCGGCCCTCGACCCGTCGGAGGTGCTCGAGTTGTTCACCGCGCCCACCTCCGATCCGGAGGAGCTCGCCGAGCGGCCCGATCCGGTGCGGGTGCAGGCGGAACTGGCCAAGGTGCGGCGAGCGGGATTCGCGGTGAACTCCGGGCGCTCCGAGCGCGGGGTCGTGGCGGTCGGTGTGGCCGTGCAGGGCGTGGCGGGTTCGGGGCGGGAGGGGCAGGGTGTGGCGGGTCCGGTGGCCGGCTTGGCCGTGGCGATGCCCAGCGTGCGATACGACCGACGACGGCTACCGTGGCTGGTCGATCAGCTGCGGCGCGGCGCCTCGAGCATCGAGGCTCGGCTGGCCGATCTCCCCGAGACGTCGGTATGACAAGTGTCGCGCTGCCGTCAGCGGGCCAGCACGGGTGTGGCGGGAGCGGACGCGTCCGCCGACCTGCTCGCGTGCAGGTGAACCACCAGCAGCAGGATCGCAGCCAGCCCCGATGCGGCGGCGAAGAGCCCTATGCTGCCCGTGGCGCTCGTCGGATTGCGGGTGAGGATCGCCCCGGCGGCGGTGGGTGCGATCACCGCGCCGATACGGCCCCCACCGAGCGAGGCGCCGAGGGCGGTGGCGCGCACCGCGTCGGGGTAGTGCCCGGCGATGGCGGCGATGACCAGGCACAGGGTGCCGTGGCTACCAGCACCGGCGACGATCAGCAGCGCGTACACCACCGCCACCGACGACGGGAACGTGGTGAGCAGCGTCAGGCTCACCGCTCCGGCACCCGCTGCCACCACCGCAACGCGCAGGGCGCCGAATCGGGTTGCGCTCCAGGCGGTCACGGCGGAGACGGCCACTGCCCCCAGGTTGAGAGCGAGGAGGTAGGTCACCGGGTCGCTGCCGAGATCGAACCGCACGTCGGCGCGGGTCAGTTTGGGCAGCCAGGTTCCCAGGCCGTACCAGGTGAACATGGTTGCGGTGGTGGCGATCACGAACAGTGCTGTGGCCACGGCGTACGGGCGGCGCAGCACGGTGGTCACCGACGCAGGTTCCGCGGTGCCGCCGGTCTCGGCGGTACCGCGTGTCTCGGCGGGGCGTAGGCCGTAGGCGGCTTCGACTCGCTCCGCCTGCGCGGTGCGGTTGCGACTGCGCAACCAGGCGGGCGACTCCGGCAGCGCCGCCACGGCGACCAGCGCGAGCGCCAACCCGAGGAATCCGACGTGGTAGAGCGGCTGCCAGCCGTGCTCGGGGATCACCTTCAGCGCGACGACGGATGCCAGCGCGCCGCCCAGCGGGACGCCCGACATCATGGCGGTCGCCGCCACCGATCGCCACCGACCCGCCACGAACTCCGCCGTCAGTGCGTTGGCCGACGGGATGAGTGCGCCCAGGCCGAGACCGGCCAGAAACCTCAGCGCCCCGAACTGTTCCGGCCCGGCCGCCCACCCGCACACACCGGTGAACACGCTGAACCAAACCGTGGAGCCGATGATCGCGCGGCGACGGCCGAATCTGTCGGCGAGCGCTCCGCCGCACAGCGCACCGATCAGCATTCCGGCGAAAGCCACACTGCCCAGATGTCCGGCGTCGTCGGCGGTCAGCTGCCACCCCGGCTCTCGCAACAGCGACGGGATGGTGGCGCCGTAGACGATGAGGTCATAGCCGTCGAAGATCACCAGCGACCAGCAGAGAACGACGACACCCAGCGACGAACGTGACGTGGACAACATGCCCTCACGATGCGGCGGCCCGGTGTGGCCGGGGGGTGAGATTCTGCCAGGCAGAACAGGGGGTTCGGTCGATGGGGCTTAGGGCGGGCTTTGGACGTCGCACAACAACACATTTCTCGGGCGATTCGGCTGAGCCGCTGACGAATCGGTACCAACCTGTTTGAATGCTGTTCGTTATCCCCATTGGAGGTACTCGTGATCAGTGCGCCGTTGGCTTCGGCGTGGGCGAAATTCGATCGAGCGTCGGAGGACTGGTTGTCGCTGGTCCAGCACAGCGAGGACGCCGCACTTGTCGCGGGGCGACTATGGGATGAGTGGTTGCCAGAATCCACGCGACGCATCCTGCGGGCCAACTCGTCTGACTTCGACGCACGCCGGCTCGGCCAATTCCTTGCTGGAACTCATGATGTCGGCAAGCTAAGTCCGGCGTTCGCCATGCAGGTCGAGGCTCTGTGTGGCCGAATGCGGGACGCGAATCTCCCGTTTCCGCCTGTCGGCGCACGACCCGGCGAGGCGCCACATTCGGTGGTGAGCTTCGTTGCAATCGCCAACTATTTAGCGAACAAGGGTTATTCACAGTCCACTGCCCGGTCCTACGCGTGCGTAGCCGGAGGGCACCATGGCACTCCTCCCTCTCTGGCACAGGTCGGCCTGCGTGCAGCAAAGCCTGTCCGACATTACGGTGGGCCTGATTGGGCCGCAGCACGATTCGAGTTGATCGAGTACATTTCCTCTCTGGTCGGCGCTGCGGACCTTATCGACGGATCTTGGAAATCGAAGGCGTTGAGCCCCGAGCAGCAAGCCTTGTGGACCGGGTTCGTGATCATGTCGGATTGGATCGCCAGCAACTCGGACCTTTTCCCGCTCCATGGCTCGAGTTCGCGTACGGACAGAGCCTCTGCTGGCTGGTCAGCCCTGGGTTTCCCGCCGCCGTGGCGTGCTGCACCACCCGCTGATCCAACGGAAGTCCTCCGCTCGCGGTTCGGACTGCCCAGCGGGGTGACGCTGAACGCGATGCAGCGCAGCGTGTTCGAGGTTGTCCGATCCTTGGAGCGCCCGGGGCTGGTCGTCATCGAGGCCACCATGGGATCAGGAAAGACCGAGGCTGCGCTTCTTGCCGCCGAGTACCTCGCCCGCGAGTTTGGTCAAGGTGGCGTCTTCGTGGCTCTGCCGACTATGGCCACGTCCAACGCCATGTTCGGACGAGTCCAGGCATGGCTCGGTGATCAGCTGGACAACGCCGACCTCCCTCTCCACTTGGCGCACGGAAAGGCGCACCTCAACGAGCAGTACGCGGGGTTGACCCGATTGACGATATCTCCGTGTATCGGATTGGGCGAGGCCCCGAGCGATATGCCCGACGCGGAGATCGTCGTCCACCAGTGGTTCTCTGGACGAAAGCAGGCCATGCTGGCCCCTTTCGTGGTCGGAACCATCGATCAATTGCTGTTTGCCGCACTGAAGTCGAAGCACGTTGTTCTCAGGCACCTGGCGCTGGCCAACAAGGTCGTCATCGTGGACGAGGTCCATGCTGCCGATAGCTACATGCGCCACTACCTGGTGCGAGTTCTGGAGTGGTTGGGTGCGTACGACGTGCCGGTGATCGTCATGTCTGCCACCCTGCCGGGTTGTCAGCGCGCCGAGCTGATCGAGGCGTACGAACGCGGGGCAGGGTGGTCGTCGAACGGTCCGGATGTAGGACGGAACAGCGCCTACCCGCTCGTGACCTCCACGGCCGGGGCCCGGCACGTGACCAGTCCACAGCCGGCACCCTCGTACAGCGTGGAGATCGAGAGACTCCCCGGAGACGAACAAGCGTTGGTCGAATACCTACGCGCCGAGCTGTCCAACGGCGGGTGCGTGGCAATCGTGCGCAACACAGTGCGCCGCGCCCAAGAATGCGCTCGGCTACTTCGTGCCGAGTTCGGAGACGACGTCCTCCTGCTGCATTCACGCTTCGTGGCCCGCCATCGAGCTGACCTCGAAGCGCACCTGGTGAAGGAACTCGGTCGAACCGGCGCTCGACCGCAGAGGCGGATAGTCGTCGCAACGCAGGTGATCGAGCAGTCGCTCGACGTGGACTTCGACCTTCTTGTCACGGACCTCGCACCCGTCGACTCGATATTGCAGCGGATGGGTCGCCTGCACCGGCATCACCGTGTGCGGCCCGACAGACTATCCCGGCCACGAGTTGTTCTGACGGGGGTAGACGACTGGTCCGCAAGCCCGATCGAACCACTGCGCGGCCTGGTGGCCGTCTACGGTGCAGCTCCCCTTCTTCGCGCCGCGGCGGTGCTGCATGATCGGCGAGATATCAATATTCCAGAGCACATTCCCCTGCTGGTGGAGCAGGCGTACGCCACCGACATCGCTGTGCCGAGCGGCTGGGAAGACGCCGTTGCCATCGCGGACGCGCAGTACGACGAGCATCAAGCCGAGCAGCGGGCGCGGGCGGATTTGTGGCGTCTCGGTTCCCCGAACAGCAGCCCGGACTTGATCGACTGGCTGGACAAGAATATCGGCGACGCCGATGGCGCACGCGGCCAGGCGAAGGTTCGCGATTCCGATGATGGCGTCGAGATTCTGCTCACCAGACGTGTCGGTGGCGAGGTGTATCTCTTGGAGCAGTGCGGGGGCGCGCGCATCCCCACCGAGTACGAACCGTCGTTCGCACTTACTCGTCGTGTCTTGGACTCCTCGGTCCAGTTGCCTCGAGAACTGTGCAGAACAGGTGCGATCGTCGACGCGACGATCCGAGAGTTGGAAGGCCGTATGTACGTGGGATGGGCGCAATCGCGCTGGTTGGCAGGCGAGTTGGTCATCGAGCTGGACGAAACACATCAGGCGTCAGTTGGCGGATACCGGCTCACTTACGACGCCGTGTACGGCCTGGAGGCTGTGAAGGAGGAGGCACGATGACGGAATCGTTCAACCTCGTGGACGAGCCGTGGATCGTGGTGCTCGACGACCGTGGGCGTACAACCGAGGCGTCGATCCGCGAAGTGCTGGTCGGAGGCGGGCGCATGGTCACCATCGGAGGTGACCTGCCAACCCAGCAGTTCGCGATCACGAGACTGCTCCTGGCGATCATTCGACGTGCCGTCAACTGGGGTGCGGACCCGGTAGCTCGATGGGGAAAGTTGTGGTCTGTGCGAGCGCTTCCCGGCGACGAGATCGAAAGCTATCTAGATCTTGTGAAGCCCCGATTCGATCTGCTCGACCCAGCGGAGCCGTTCTATCAGGTGGCAGACTTCCAAACGCCGTCCGGCGCGAGCCGGCCGGTCGGGCTACTCGTCAGCGACATGCCCGCCAAACACCAGTACTTCACCACCCGTGCAGGGTCGGGTGCCGCGGAACTCCCCTTGGGAGAGGCCGCGCGATGGGTTGTTCACGCACAGGCCTACGACACGTCAGGAATCAAGACAGGCGATTCACGCGATCCCCGCACTAAGGGTGGGCGGGGATACCCGATGGGTATCGCGTGGTGCGGCCAGCTCGGCGGCGTGCTCGTCGAAGGAGCATCACTGCACGAGACACTCCTTCTGAACACGGTGCTCATGACCAGCCGCGGGCCCACACTGTTCGCACACGACTATCCGGCGTGGGAGCGGCCCCACTGCGGCGTCACCGTGCGCGAGGACCCAACACCGTCAGGTCCCACCGACCTCCTGACTTGGCAGAGCCGCCGCATCAAGCTGACACACAGCGGAGACCGCGTGACCGGTGTCCTCGTAGGCAATGGCGATCCGATCGATGCCACGCTGCAGCTTCACCGTGAGTACCTGACGGCGTGGCGTTACAGCGCGAACAAGTCCAAGGAGATCGGACAACCCGCCTACTATCCGCGGACCTTCGACGCCGGTCGTGCAGTGTGGGAGGGAATCGAGAGCCTGCTTGTCGACAGTCTCGAAGAATCATCTCGACTTCGAGGATTCGCCCCCGACGTTACGCACTGGATCGACGTCGTCGTCGATCGCGGTTTCGTCGCACCTGACGCCGTGATTTCCCCGCACGCCTTCGGCCTTCGCTACGACACGCAGTCCAGCGTGATCGGGGCAGCAATCGACGACCGGATCACCCTCAGACCCGCCGCCCTGGTGGACCCGGAGTGCAGAGAGGCGGCGATCACCGCCGCAAGACGAGCCGACGGGGTTGCGCGCTCATGCGGAACCTTGGCCGGCGATCTCGCTATCGCCGCTGGTGGTGACGGTACGGGCGAGCGGGCGGAGGCAACCGCCAGCTTTCTCTCCACAGTGGACACCCTGTACCGATCGTGGGTTCTAGGGCTGGGTGTCGGTGATCCCGCTGAGCTGTTGCAGCAGTGGGAATCGGATCTTTTGTCCCTTGCCCGTTACGCCGGAGCAGCGACGATTGCCCGCGCCGGACGGCCCGCATTCGTGGGTCGCGAGATCACCAACTCCAAGGGGCGCTCCTACTGGTTGGACGCACCTACAGCCGAGATGTCCTTCCATAAGGAATTGCGTCGAGAACTACCCGGTGCGCACGCACCGAGAACGGAGGTACGGGCGTGACATCTGAGGCCACCGACCATCGACGATGGCCGCTGACGGATCTGGGATCCGCTGTGGAGTCGGCTGTACTGGGTCTACAGCGCGGCGTTCTCGCCGACTATCGCGACGGATCGGCCGGGGCATCGTTGGCTCGACTGAGGCGGGCAGTGGCGAAGGAACCAGGGAGTGTGCCCGAGGTGTGGGGCCACACCATCGACATCGTTCCGCTGGCAATGCGAGGCTCCGACGGACCGGTTGCAGCCGAGCGGGCCGCCCACGTCGCGGTCACCTTGTACGCACTGCATCAGCAGGGTCGGACCCGGCCGATGCACTCGAAAGGTGGGTCCATCGGCTCGGCAGCACGCACTCTTGTGCGCGCGACGGATAGAGAGGACGCTGTCCGCCGCCGGTTCCACGCAATAGCGCTCGCCGACACCGACAACGCAATCGTCCACCATCTGCGCTCGCTGGTGACGCTACTCAAGTCGGAAAACATCTCTCTCGATTACGGGCGCCTCGCCGACGATCTCGCGGTCCTCTTCGCCCGGAAGAGAACGGACAGTGTCCGGATCCGATGGGGCCGGGATTTCCGCCGAATCGCAGCAACAACCTCAACTGATCTCGCAGACTCGAACGACACTCACGAAGAGGAATGACCACAGCAATGTTCGTCGATATCCACATCCTTCAGTCCGTTCCTCCGAGCAACATCAACCGTGACGACACCGGCAGCCCGAAGACTGCCGTCTACGGAGGAACCCGACGTGCCCGTGTGTCAAGTCAATCGTGGAAGCGTGCGACCCGAAAGCACTTCAACAGCACGCTGGATCGTTCCGAAATCGGTTACCGAACAAGGAAGCTGGCCGAGCTACTCGCAGGTCGGATCATCGAACGGGCGCCGAGTTTCGACGACGCGTCTGCGGCGACACTCGCTTCGGCGGTGTTCGTAGCCGGAGGTATCAAGATGGCGACACCGAAGGCGAGGAAGGATGCACCGAAACAGCCCGATGAGTCCGGCTACCTCGTCTTCCTGAGCTCCGGACAGCTCGACGCCCTGGCCGAGCTCGCACTGGCGGCTGAGTCAGGCCAGAAGCCTGATGCCAAGGAAGTCAAGCGAATCATCAAGTCGGACCACAGCATCGACGTTGCCCTGTTTGGGCGAATGATCGCTGACGATGCCGAACTCAACGTCGATGCCGCCGTTCAGGTTGCTCACGCGATTAGCGTCCAAGCAGTCGAGCAGGAGTTCGACTACTTCACCGCTGTCGATGATTTCCAGGAGTCGCAGCAAGAGACAGGCGCCGGGATGATCGGCACCGTCGAGTTCAACTCGTCGACCCTGTACCGGTACGCAACCATCGACGTGTCTTCGTTGAAGCGCAACCTTGGTGATTCAGCCACCGCTGCGGCGGCCGCCGCCACCTTCGTCAAGTCTTTCGCGCGATCTATGCCAACCGGTAAGGCGAACACGTTCGCCAACAACACCCTCCCTGATCTCGTGCTCGTTTGCGTCCGCTCCGACCAACCGGTGAGCCTGGTCGGGGCGTTCGAGGACGCAGTTGTACCGACGGTCGATTCCGGTGCTGTTGCTCTGGGCACAGCTCGGCTCTTCGAACGCGAAGCCGAGATCGCAGCGGCTTACGGCGAGCCGCTCGAGAAAATCGTGACCGCCGTCGGAGGCACACTCGCCGAGGGAATGGACAAGGTTCCCCTCGATGACCTGGTAGAGCGCGTGCGCGCAGTGGTCGCGGCCGATCCGGACGCCTGATGACGTCGCTGGTCCTATGCCTCGCGGGCCCGATGCAGGCGTGGGGGGCGTCGAGTCGCTTCACGCAGCGCGATACCCGTCGTGAACCGACCAAGAGCGGTGTGTTGGGGCTGCTCGCGGCGGCGCAGGGCGTGCGTCGGACCGACAGCATCGAGCACCTGCTCGGATTGTCGTTCGGAGTGCGCGTCGACCAGGAGGGCGCATTGATGCGCGACTTCCAGGTAGCGCGGTCCCTCGACGGAAAGGACGTGATGCCGTTGTCCACGCGCTATTACCTGGCCGATGCTGTCTTCACTGCAGTCGTCGAGGGGGACTCGGGCCTCATCGAAGGGTTGGCGAAGGCCTTGCAGCGGCCTGCGTTCCCGCTGTTCCTGGGACGCCGTTCGTGCTCACCGAGCCGACCAGTCTTCCTCGGAGTCACCAACGCATCGCTCTCGACAGCGCTGACGGAGACGCCCTGGCAGGCCTCCGAGCGAGCCCGACGATCGCAGGCGAAGCGGGTGCACCTTCGGGGCGTTGTTGACGCCGAAACCGGGACGACGGTTCGAGACGTGCCGATCAGCTTCGACCCTCGGCTGCGCCAATACGGTTGGCGCACTGTGCAAGAGGTTCGCATTCCAATGGACAACCCGCTTGGCGGCGACAACCACGATCCCATGGCCTTACTGGGAGGCTTCTAGTGTTTCTCACCCGAATCCCGCTCAACCGCCGTCGTCGAGGTGCTGGCAAGCTTCTCGCTTACCCGCAGGCGATGCACGCCGCTGTCGAATCGTGCTTCCCCCCAGGGTCGTTCACATCGCCTGAATCCGGTCGCGCCCTCTGGCGCGTTGATTCACCAAGGGCCGACGAGAACATCCTCTACGTGGTCAGTCCAATCGAGCCCGACCCGACGCACATCATCGAGCAGGCGGGGTGGCAGACGGGAGAGATGTGGCAGACCCGCGATTACAACCCCGTTCTCGAGCATCTCGCCTCTGGTCACCGTTACGCCTTTCGGCTACGAGCGAATCCGGTGTTTGGTGGACGATCCGACCCGTCCGCCCAGACCAAGCCACGGGCGCACGTGACCGCGGAGCACCAGCAGCGGTGGCTCCTCGAACGCGCTCAGTCTCACGGGTTTGCCCTGCTGAATGGCCAGGATGGAGAGACTCAACTCCGCATCGTCGAGAGAAGGACCTTGAATTTCGGCAAGGACCGCCACAAGGTAACCATCGGTGTCGCCACCTACGAGGGCGTCATGGAAGTGACAGACGTGGAAGCCCTCCGGTCGGCCCTGTGTAACGGGATCGGACGAGCGAAGGCATACGGCTGCGGGCTGCTCACCCTCGCGCCCTCGGCGTGAACACCAACGGTGGGCCGCCCCCAGCCCGTCCATCCGAACTCGTACGCGCATCCGATCGTCTGTCGTTCATCTACCTCGAACGCTGCACCGTTCACCGCGATGGCAACGCCATCACATCCACCGACGAGCGCGGGGTCGTCCACATCCCCACGGCGACCATCGGCGCGCTCCTTCTCGGCCCGGGTACAAGGGTGACCCATCAGGCCATGGTGTTGATGGCCGAATCCGGGACCTGCACCGTGTGGGTCGGCGAGCAGGCGGTCCGGTACTACGCACACGGTCGTCCGCTCGGCCGATCCAGCCGATTGCTCGATGCACAGGCCCGTGCAGTGTCGCAGCGCGATGGAAGGTTGGCGGTCGCGCGCGCTATGTACTCGATGCGGTTTCCCGGAGAAGAAACCTCGGAGCTGACGATGCAGCAACTTCGAGGGAAGGAGGGCGCTCGTGTGCGACGCGCATATCGGGAACAGTCGGAACGAACAGGAGTCGAATGGAAGCGCCGAAACTATGACCCGAACGACTACAGCGCAGGCGACGACATCAACCAGGCATTGTCCGCCGCCACCACATGCCTCTACGGAGTGGCTCACTCGATAATCGTTGCCCTGGGATGCTCGCCGGGCCTCGGATTCGTCCATACGGGGCACGACCGTTCCTTCGTGTACGACATTGCCGACTTGTACAAGGCCGACACAGCGATTCCTGTCGCGTTCGACGTAGTAGCCGCTGAGGCTGTTGATATCCCAGGAACCGTCCGCAGACGTATGCGCGACGAAATCTTCCGTCTCAAGTTGCTTCCCCGTGTTGCCGAGGACATCAAGAAGCTGCTGATACCGGACGCAGACGACGATCCGGTATTCGATGCCGACGTCGTATACCTGTGGGATGACCGCACCGGACCAGTGAACAGCGGCCATGATTACGCGTTCGACCCCGAAGACATCGTCCCGTGGTGACCCTCGTCGTCACGGCCTGCCCGCCAGGCCTACGTGGGCACTTGACGCGGTGGCTGCTCGAGATCAGCCCCGGCGTCTTTGTCGGTGTCCTGTCTGCCCGCGTCAGGGACCTTCTTTGGGAACGGGTATGCGATCAGGTCAAGGACGGGCGGGCGATAATGACCCACCCCGCGCGTAACGAGCAGAGGATGCTGTTCCGCGTGCATAGGTTCGACTGGGAGCCCGTCGATGTCGACGGTGTGCACCTCGTGCGCCGGCCACATACCGGTGAAGCGCTGGACGCAGCCGCTACGCCTCGGCCGGGGCGCAGCAAGGCCAGCCGATACCGCGCGGCGCACCGGCGTCGGGGGTAGTGCAGATCGAGCAACCGACGGTAGTTTCCGACTCAAGGGCTAGTCCTCGCTGCTCAGCAAGTGTCCTCCCCGCGAACGCGGGGATGAGCCCGTCTGGATGATCGTCCGGTCGACGTCGGTCAGGTCCTCCCCGCGAACGCGGGGATGAGCCCGACCATCGTTTCTGGATCGTGAGCAATAGCACGTCCTCCCCGCGAACGCGGGGATGAGCCCGGCTGGCACTGCGGTGCCGGGTTGGGGTGCGAGTCCTCCCCGCGAACGCGGGGATGAGCCCAGGCCGAAACCGTTGCCGCGCCCCGGCGTCGAGTCCTCCCCGCGAACGCGGGGATGAGCCCGACGACCGCACCCGCGACCGGGAAACACCCGAGTCCTCCCCGCGAACGCGGGGATGAGCCCGCCTTCACGGTCGAGACGCCGGGGATGTCGAAGTCCTCCCCGCGAACGCGGGGATGAGCCCTGTCGACGGCTGACCCTCGATCGCTGGACATCGTCCTCCCCGCGAACGCGGGGATGAGCCCTTCGAGCTCGAGCGGTCCTTCTCGCCGCTCGAGTCCTCCCCGCGAACGCGGGGATGAGCCCTGCTCCACCCTCCATCGCTCCTCGGCGATCAGGTCCTCCCCGCGAACGCGGGGATGAGCCCGGGCCCGCGAAGATGCTCTGTCGAGCCGTGACGTCCTCCCCGCGAACGCGGGGATGAGCCCCTGTCCGCGACCATCACCAAGGCGCAGCTCCAGTCCTCCCCGCGAACGCGGGGATGAGCCCGCCAAGGCCGACAACGGGCTGAGCTACATCTGGTCCTCCCCGCGAACGCGGGGATGAGCCCGGACCGATCCTGACGTCTTGCTTGCCGGTGACGTCCTCCCCGCGAACGCGGGGATGAGCCCGCGGCCTACGCCGCCACCGCAGATGCGCTCAAGTCCTCCCCGCGAACGCGGGGATGAGCCCGGACCGATCCTGACGTCTTGCTTGCCGGTGAGGTCCTCCCCGCGAACGCGGGGATGAGCCCGGCTACCTCATGGCCGCCGGAGACGCCGAGCGGTCCTCCCCGCGAACGCGGGGATGAGCCCGTGCCATCCGCTGCAACCGTCACCGCCACCGGGTCCTCCCCGCGAACGCGGGGATGAGCCCGGGTCGGCAAGAGATGCCGCATTGTCGATCAGGTCCTCCCCGCGAACGCGGGGATGAGCCCGGGGCTCAAGGTCGGATCGAAAGTCGTTGCAGGTCCTCCCCGCGAACGCGGGGATGAGCCCGTCGCATCGGGTGAGACCGTGGCGGACGTGCTGTCCTCCCCGCGAACGCGGGGATGAGCCCTCGGCGGACATGTACGAGCCGAGGGGTCGCCAGTCCTCCCCGCGAACGCGGGGATGAGCCCCCGCTCATGCCCGGCGTCGTCTTCTTCGAGGAGTCCTCCCCGCGAACGCGGGGATGAGCCCTGATCCTGGCCACCATGGACCCGGCCACCGGTGTCCTCCCCGCGAACGCGGGGATGAGCCCTGGCGGGGTAGTGCGCACACTCTGGGAGGCGTGTCCTCCCCGCGAACGCGGGGATGAGCCCACTGTGGGCCCCGTGCACGTCGTCGGCTATTCGTCCTCCCCGCGAACGCGGGGATGAGCCCCGGGTGACGAGTACATCATCCGTGCCGTCATGGTCCTCCCCGCGAACGCGGGGATGAGCCCGACACTGTGCGGCTTTCCATGTCAGCTCCCGAGTCCTCCCCGCGAACGCGGGGATGAGCCCTGACGGAATGCGCCCGTCTCGGTCGCCCTCGCGTCCTCCCCGCGAACGCGGGGATGAGCCCGCTGGTAGTTGAAGAAGCCGTCGAACGCCTCGGTCCTCCCCGCGAACGCGGGGATGAGCCATGACCCCCGACCACTTCCACCTCGACCGGCACAGTCCTCCCCGCGAACGCGGGGATGAGCCCAAGCGCTACTTGCTCTCGACGGCGTTCACGGCGTCCTCCCCGCGAACGCGGGGATGAGCCCACGCGCCCAAGCGTGGCCGAGGCTGCGCTGGAGTCCTCCCCGCGAACGCGGGGATGAGCCCCGGAATCGAAGGCATTCAGCGCACCGTGACGAGTCCTCCCCGCGAACGCGGGGATGAGCCCGCTATCGGCGACGTGGACGGGGCGACCCGCCGGTCCTCCCCGCGAACGCGGGGATGAGCCCAGGCCGAGGGTGTCGGCCTCCTCGATGCCGTCGTCCTCCCCGCGAACGCGGGGATGAGCCCCCCGAAGTGGCTTTCACGGTCACCGACTACGCGTCCTCCCCGCGAACGCGGGGATGAGCCCTTCCTGCTCACGTTCAAGAACATCAAGAACGAGTCCTCCCCGCGAACGCGGGGATGAGCCCCCGACCGCAACCTCGCAGACCTCGACGACCGCGTCCTCCCCGCGAACGCGGGGATGAGCCCTGCAACGTCACCGAGTGATCGGTCTGAACGATGTCCTCCCCGCGAACGCGGGGATGAGCCCTGGGCGTCGCCCACGGTCGTGACCTGGCCGTCGTCCTCCCCGCGAACGCGGGGATGAGCCCGAACATCAACTGTCGGACGCGGCGTCGCAAAAGTCCTCCCCGCGAACGCGGGGATGAGCCCTACTTGCGCGCCGTGGCTGATTCGCGCGCCGGGTCCTCCCCGCGAACGCGGGGATGAGCCCTCGGGGGCGGACACCGAGGCACCCTTGATGCCGTCCTCCCCGCGAACGCGGGGATGAGCCCCATGTTTCATCGGAGCGGAGGACGACGGTCAGGTCCTCCCCGCGAACGCGGGGATGAGCCACTGCCCGCCGACAGACTGCGGGTCGGTGTCGACGTCCTCCCCGCGAACGCGGGGATGAGCCCCCGAGTCCGACGCGCTCGCTCGAATCCGCAGCGTCCTCCCCGCGAACGCGGGGATGAGCCCTCGTCGAACTCGAACGGCTACATCCAGTTCTAGTCCTCCCCGCGAACGCGGGGATGAGCCCGAGACCGGTATCGGCTCGCTCGACATGCCCGCGTCCTCCCCGCGAACGCGGGGATGAGCCCGGCGTTGCGGCCCGGCTCGTGCGCCTCGGGTTGTCCTCCCCGCGAACGCGGGGATGAGCCCTCGGAACCAGTTCGGAAGCTCTCGGGCACATGGTCCTCCCCGCGAACGCGGGGATGAGCCCTTGTCGTCCGAGCGCGCCCGCAGGTCGCCCGTGTCCTCCCCGCGAACGCGGGGATGAGCCCAGCGGCCGCCCAAGATCGTCGTCGACCGCGGAGTCCTCCCCGCGAACGCGGGGATGAGCCCGCCACGTTCAGTACGGTCGTCTCGTTGGTCGGGTCCTCCCCGCGAACGCGGGGATGAGCCCGGGACGAGCTCGTAGGCGTCCAGCGATCCGAGGTCCTCCCCGCGAACGCGGGGATGAGCCCTCACGCTCGATGTCGGCGGTCTGCTGCCAGATGTCCTCCCCGCGAACGCGGGGATGAGCCCGACTCCGACTCGCCCCGACTGCGAGCGCACAGGTCCTCCCCGCGAACGCGGGGATGAGCCCTGAAAGCGCCGACGCCGCATCCCGAGCCGCATGTCCTCCCCGCGAACGCGGGGATGAGCCCATGGACGCCGCCCGCGCCGCCATCCAGGCCGGGTCCTCCCCGCGAACGCGGGGATGAGCCCAGCGCCGCGAGGTCGGACACCTGCTCTGCCGTGTCCTCCCCGCGAACGCGGGGATGAACCCAGGGGCCCGGTGCTGGGCGGAGTTGCGTTGAAGTCCTCCCCGCGAACGCGGGGATGAGCCCCCGCGTGGCACCACCGTCTCGTCGACGTGGAGGTCCTCCCCGCGAACGCGGGGATGAGCCCGGACAGTCTTCCGGGCCGCACCTGCATGTCAGGTCCTCCCCGCGAACGCGGGGATGAGCCCTTCGAGCGCGAGCGCGGAGCTTCGTCCGGGACGTCCTCCCCGCGAACGCGGGGATGAGCCCCGAGACCTGTTCATCATGGCCCTACTCAACTCGTCCTCCCCGCGAACGCGGGGATGAGCCCCCGCCGGTGGACCCAACGTCGACAGCGGCCAAGTCCTCCCCGCGAACGCGGGGATGAGCCCGAACTGGACATCGGTGGCGGGCTTCCACTTGAGTCCTCCCCGCGAACGCGGGGATGAGCCCGCCGTTGGTCCAAGGGTTGGCATCACTGCACTGTCCTCCCCGCGAACGCGGGGATGAGCCCACTGCCGTGCAGATCACCGGCTTTGCCGCCGAGTCCTCCCCGCGAACGCGGGGATGAGCCCAGGGGCCCGGTGCTGGGCGGAGTTGCGTTGAAGTCCTCCCCGCGAACGCGGGGATGAGCCCAGCACCCACACCTTCGGGAACTGAACTTCGGCGTCCTCCCCGCGAACGCGGGGATGAGCCCGGCTACCTCATGGCCGCCGGAGACGCCGAGCGGTCCTCCCCGCGAACGCGGGGATGAGCCCTCGTCGCCTCCTACTACTCGACCCTCGGCTCGGTCCGCCCCGCGAACGCGGGGATGAGCCCACAGCCGTGAGAACGGACCCGAGGACGATTGCGTCCTCCCCGCGAACGCGGGGATGAGCCCCGCAAACCTGGCGGCCGCTTACGCAACCCCCAGTCCTCCCCGCGAACGCGGGGATGAGCCCACGACCGAAGGCGCAATCGCCAAGGCGCAGAAGTCCTCCCCGCGAACGCGGGGATGAGCCCCTTGGCCACCTTGTCCTCGTACGGCTGTGCCGGTCCTCCCCGCGAACGCGGGGATGAGCCCCCGGCGGCCTGATCAAGGGGCTCATGGAAGGGA
>NZ_JBUEQF010000011.1:0-101446 GCF_054979605.1 Rhodococcus sp. AZ1 | reverse complement strand
TAGGGATGGTGGTGCCGTCCCCGCATTCCCGGTTCCGCCGCCCCTGATCGACATCGGCCGCCTCCGCGCGCTCGTGCAGCCGCGCGATCACACGCAGCTGCTCCGCGGCGGCGAACGCCACCACCCGCTCCAAAGACCCCAACGCCCGCTCGAGGGCACCATCGGACAACGAGTCACCGACCCTCAGAGCAGACCGCACCGCCTCCTCGTCCACCCCCACACCACCGACCCCCGCACCGTCCACTGCTCCACACCCCCTCACCGGCATCCCCCGACGCCTCCGACCACCCTACCACATGATCGAACATATGTTCTATATCTCGATCGAAAATCAGAGAGATTCCCCGGAGGGTTCCGTGACGACCAGCAGTGGAGCAGCGGGCACCACTGCGGACGGGAACATTTCGCGCACCGACGCCATCTGACCTCCCGATCGCCGATACCAGTCCCGATCGCCATGCCAGTCCCGATCGCCAGTGCCCAGTCGCCGCAGGAGGCAGCCGTGAACTACTACAACCAGAACCAGAACCCCTACGCCCGACCCGTCGACCCGCCCACCCAGCTCGTCGCTAAGGTCCCACCGCAGGGTCCGCGTTATCCCGCGCCGGGCAATCTCTACGGTCCGCCCCCGATTCCGCCCGGTCGCCAGTACGGCTACCCCGCGCCAGGACCGCTGAACGTGCGGTACGCGTCGTGGGGTCGTCGGGTGCTCGCCTACTTCGTAGATGCGCTGACGATCGTGCCCGTCTCGATCGCGTCCCTCGGTGTTCAGGTGTGGTACTTCGCCGGAATCCGCTCCAGTATCGAGAGAGGCGGGAATGTCCCGGAGATGTCCCCCGGCATGGTGGCGCTCCTCGGTCTGATCAGCATCGCAGGCGTCGTGGTCGTGGTGTGGAACCTGATCGTTCGGCAGGGCCGCACCGGAGCCTCGCTGGGCAAGAGCGCGATGGGGATCAGGGTCGTCGACGCGAAGACCGGACAGCCGGTCGGGGTGGCCACCGCATTCCTGCGCCACTTCGCACACTTCCTCGACCTTCTCCCGCTGGGTCTGGGCTACCTGTGGCCACTGGTCGACGAGCGCAATCAGACCTTCGCCGACAAGGTGGCCGGCTCGGTGGTGGTTCGGTCCTGAGCATCCTCGGTCGAGATCGCGGGCGGACCTGCCAAGATGGCAGGGTGACCACTCGCGATCTGCCCTTCGAGAGCATCTACCGCCACGGGTTCGCGCGCGTGGCCGCGTGCACGGTGCCGGTTGCGATCGCCGATCCGGCCACCAATGCCGAGACCGTGCTCGCCGAGGCCCGGCTGTGCAACGACGACGCGGTGGCGGTGGCCGTGTTCCCGGAGCTCTGTCTGACCGGTTATGCCATCGACGATCTGGTGCTGCAGGACGCGGTGCTCGACGGTGTGCTGGCCGCGCTGGACCGCATCACCGCCGAGTCCACCGCACTGATGCCCGTCCTGCTGGTCGGTGCGCCGCTGCGGCACGGCAATCGAATCTTCAACTGCGCAGTGGTAATTCACCGGGGACGGGTGCTGGGCGTGGTCCCGAAGTCCACCCTGCCCACCTACCGCGAGTTCTACGATCGCCGCTACTACGCGCCGGGTGACGATCAGGTCGGTGCGAACATCACCCTCGGCGGCACCGAGGTCCCGTTCGGGCCGGACCTGCTCTTCGACGCCGTCGACGTGCCGGGCCTGACGGTGCACGTGGAGATCTGCGAGGACATGTGGGTGCCCGTGCCGCCGTCGTCGCTCGCCGCGCTCGCGGGTGCGACGGTGCTGACCAACCTCTCCGGTAGTCCCATCACCATCGCCCGGGCCGACGACCGGCACGCGCTGGTGGCCGCACAGTCGCTGCGGTGCCTGGCCGCCTACGTCTACGCCGCGGCCGGATCGGGGGAGTCGACCAACGACGTCTCGTGGGACGGGCAGACGATGATCTACGAGTGCGGAATGAAAGTGGCAGAGTCCGAACGCTTTCCGGACGGTCCTCGCCGGAGTACCGCCGACGTCCACCTCGATCGACTGGTCCAGGACCGCCTGCGGCAGGGCACGTTCGACGACAATCGACGCACCCTCGCCCCGACGTTTCGCACGGTGTCGTTCGAACTCGCCCCGCCGGCCGCCGACATCGGTATCCGCCGCACCCTCGATCGGTTCCCGTTCGTACCCGACGACCCTGCCCGACTGGCGCAGGATTGCTACGAAGCCTTCAACATCCAGGTCTCGGCGCTGGTGCAGCGGATGGAGGCGATCGGGCATCCGCGCCCGGTGATCGGTATCTCCGGTGGGTTGGACTCCACCCACGCGCTTCTGGTGGTGGCCCGCGCGATGGATCGAATGGGCCGCCCGCGCAGCGACATTCTCACCGTCACCATGCCCGGGTTCGCCACCTCCGACCATACGAAGTCCAACGCGGTTGCGCTCTGTGAGGCCGTCGGGGCGCCCTGTCGGACCATCGACATTCGCCCGGCGTGCACCGAGATCCTCACGGGCATCGGCCATCCCGCGGCCAACGGTGAGCCGGTGTACGACGTGACTTTCGAGAACGTGCAGGCCGGGATGCGCACCGATTTCCTCTTCCGGCTCGCCAATCGCCACGGCGGCATCGTGATCGGCACCTCCGATATGTCGGAGCTGGCTCTGGGCTGGGCAACCTACGGCGTGGGCGATCACATGAGCCACTACGCGGTGAACCCCGGGGTGCCGAAAACGTTGATCCAACACATCATTCGGTGGGTGATCGCCCATCGCGAGGGGATAGACGACGCGGCGGCGCAGGTGATCCAGTCGATCCTCGACACCGAGATCAGCCCGGAGTTGGTACCGCCCGGCGCCGACGGGTCGGTGCAGTCCACGCAGTCCACCATCGGCCCGTACGCGCTGCACGATTTCACGCTCTTCCACGTGCTGCGGTACGGACTGCGACCGTCGTCGATCGCGTTCCTGGCGCACCAGGCGTGGCGAGATCCGGCCGTAGGCGCGTGGCCCCCGGGTTTCCCGGACGACGAGAAGATCGCCTACGACCTCGCCACGGTCACGCGGTGGCTGGAGGTGTTCCTGCGCCGTTACTTCGGCTTCGCCCAGTTCAAGCGCAGTGCAATTCCGAACGGGCCCAAGGTGTCCGCTGCCGGTTCACTGTCCCCGCGCGGCGACTGGCGGGCGCCGTCGGACGGCAACCCTCGAGTGTGGTTGGCGGAGTTGGCTGCCGCACTTCCCGATCACGTGAGCGGGTAGGCCTGCAGGTGGGCCAGTACGCCCTCCCGCACGGCGTCGGGGGCTTCCTGCACGAGCCAGTGGCCGGCATCGACGTCGACCACCTCGTACGGCCCCGTCATGTATTGCGCGGCGCGCTCGACGGCCAGGCGCCCCACGTACGGATCGTCCCGGCCCCACAGCAGTGTGGTGGGGATGTCGACGGGGCCGAAGTCCAACGACGTCCCATCCAGAGCGCGCTCGTGTGCGCGCGCCGCGCGGTACCACTTCACTGCCGCTGTCAACGCGCCGGGCTGGCCCAGAACACCCGCGTACGAATGCTTTTCGTCTTCGGAGCTCGCAGACCACACGGCTCGCAGGCCCTCGAGATCGCGCGCGGTCCACATCTGCTCGAGGTCCACGTTCTCATCGGTGAGCAGTGTCAGCAGGTTTCGGTAGAGGTCGCCTCCGGGGTCGTCGCGAACCGCCTCGGCGAAGCCGCGGTAGTGCGGGATCGACAGCGCGCACAGGCTTGCGATGCGCTCACCACCGTCGATATCGGCCGCGCACCAGGCCGCCCCCGCGCCCCAGTCGTGTGCCACCACGTGGAAACGGTCGACGCCAACCGCGGTCGCAATGGCGAGCACGTCCTCACCGAGGTGACGGTGGTCGTAGGACTCCACCTGATCGGGGCGCGCACCGGGGCTGTAACCGCGCTGATCCGGTGCCACGCAGCGGTATCCGGCAGCCACCAGGTCGGCCATGAGCGGCTCCCACATGGCGGAGGTCTCCGGGAACCCGTGCAGCAGCAGCACGGGCTCGCCGTCATCGCCGGCAGCGCGAGCGGTGAAGGTGAGACCGGAGGCCTCGATCTCGGTGGTGTCCACGAACCCTCCCGGTGCGGTGATCGGTCATCTCACCGTAGTTCGAGGCGCACGCCCACATCGTCGAACACCGCGAGTACGTTCTCGCCCCCGCCCAACCGGTGCAGGCAGGGTTCGCTCTCGGTCAACTCGAAAGCGAAATTGCCGTGGTCCGGGGTGCCGAAGCCCCCGCGCAGGCAGTCCTCGAGGGCGTCGAGGTTGCTGCCGAAGTACCCGTCGGGGCCGTTCACGGCACGACCGATCTCGCGGTAGAAGTCCGACATCGACTCGATGGCCGAGCCGTCGATCCGGTACACGACGGTGTCGTGAGAGCTCATGCGTCGATTATCTCGCAGAACGAGCTGTAGTGGTCACCGGTGTAGTAATAGTGCGCAGGCGAGTACAGCGGAGTGCCGCCGGTGATGACGCGGCGGGTGCCGCGCGTACTCGCACCGGGGGTGATGACGGTGTACTCGTGGTAGTAGCTCGCCGATGCCGGCGGCAGGAGGCCCTCGCGGTTGCCGAACACCACGCCGTCGTTGCGAGGGTAGGGGAACGGGCCGCCGGAGTGGATGAGGTCGACGGTGTCGCTCGCCTGCACCGGCAGGTCGGACAGTGAGCAGGTGGGGATGGCGGCGTCGGCCACACCGGGCGTGAGCAGGGCGATGGACGCCGCACCGACGGCGGCGACGAGCGCGGTGAGCGGGCGACGAAGGGTGCGGGGAGCGGAAATCAGGTGTGTAGTCACCGTAAGGGTTTTACCGGCTCACGATGACCGGCGTGTGAACGACGGATGACCCGTCGTCATCGCATCGCGGGGTACCCGGCGGCGAACGGCTGATCGGTCGGCACGATCCGCGCTCCCAGGGGCAGCAGCGACACCGGAATCAGCTTGAAGTTGGCAATTCCCAACGGGATTCCGATGATCGTCACGCACATCGCGATCCCGGTCACCAGGTGCCCCACGGCGAGGAACAGACCGAAGAACACGATCCAGATGATGTTGCCGATCAGCGACAGCGGACCCGGGGTCGAATCCAGCTCCACCCGGCGCCCGAACGGCCACAGCGCGTACGCCCCGATCCGGAACGACGCGATGCCGAAGGGGATGGTGATGATCAGCAGGCATGCGATCACGCCGGCCACGAAGTACCCCAACGCCAGCCACAGACCGCCGAAGACCAACCAGATGATGTTCAGCACGAGTCTCATGACAACCAGTCTGCCCGAGACCAGGGTGGGGGCCACCGGATACGGTCGTGACCATGGCTTCACTACTGACTTCTCTCGTCGACGGGGTGGTCCACACCGCGTTCCAGCGCCCGCGCACCTCGCGCGAGCTCGCCGGCACAGCCGTCTCGATGGCCGGCAAGACCGTGCTGATCACCGGTGCGTCGTCGGGCATCGGCGCCGAGGCCGCACGGCTGTTCGCCCGTAAGGGCGCCACCGTGATCGTCGCCGCCCGTCGTCGTGACGAACTCGACACCCTCGCCCGCTCGATCAACGCCGACGCGGCCGAACCGGTGGCGCACGCGCTGACGGTCGACATGTCCGACACCGACGACGTGGCTCGGTTCGCCGAGGTGGTGCTCACCGAGCACGGATGCCCGGACGTGGTGATCAACAACGCCGGGCGGTCGATTCGTCGCTCGGTGCTCGATTCCACCGACCGCCTGCACGACTACGAGCGCACGATGGCCGTCAACTACTTCGGGCCGGTGGCGCTCACGCTGGCCCTGCTCCCGGCGATGCGTGAACGCGGCAGCGGGCACTTCATCAACGTCTCCACCTGGGGAATCCCCATCGGTGCGGTGCCGAAGTTCTCCGCGTACGCCGGGTCCAAGGCGGCGCTGACGTGCTTCGGGCGCAGCATTGCGCTCGACCTCGAGGGCACCGGAATCGACGTCACCACCGTGTTCTTCCCGCTGGTGCGTACCCCGATGATCGCGCCCACCGAGGAGTTCACCACCGCCCCCGCGCTCGACCCCGACGAGGCCGCACGGTGGTTGCTGCACGCTGCCCGGTACCGCGAGTCGGAGGTCATGCCGCGCGTCACACGCTTCATGCGGCGACTCGGTTCGATCAATCCGGCCATATCCGACGGGCTGATCGCCTACGTCTCCTGAAGTCGGGGCGGACCGCGGTTTCCGCCCCGAGCTGCTCCCGTCGGTGGTCATGGTGGAACTTACCGAGCGGTAAGCTATCGATCGGGTCGTCCGAACGTCGGACGCGCCAGTAGGGAGTTGCCGTGTTCCGCAAGTTCGTCGCGTCAGGCCTCGTAGCCGCGTTCGCGCTGGCTGCCGTGATCGCGGCGCCCGTCGCGCAGGCCAACGTACCGGGAGGCGCGAATACGCCGGGAACCGGGAACACGGGACAGACGACGGCACCGACGAGTTCTTCCGGAGCGACCATCGACCGCATCGTCCCGATCTCCGACCGCCGCGTCGCGGTGTTCGTGAAGTCCCCGGCGATGAGGTCGATCGTGCAGGTGCAGGTTCTGCTGCCGGCCAACCGTGCTGCGAGCAGGCCCACCCTCTACATGCTCGACGGCGTGACGGCGGGTTCGGAAGCGAACAACGTCGAGAGCACCTGGACGTACCGCACCGATGCCGAGTCCTTCTTCGCGGACAAGAACGTCAACGTGGTTCTCCCGGTCGGCGGCCGGGCCAGCTACTACACCGACTGGCTCCGACCCGACCCGGTGCTCGGGGTGTACATGTGGGAAACCTTCCTCACCTCCGAGCTCCCACCCCTGATCGACCGGGAGTTCAACGGCAACGGCAACAACGCGATTCTCGGCCTGTCGATGGGCGCGCAGTCGGCGGTCAATCTCGTCGCCCGCCATCCCAAGCTCTACACCGGCGTCGCCGGGTTCAGCGGCTGCTACTCCAACGGCTCGACCGTCGACCGCGCCGCCGTGCGTGGCGGCGTGATCAGCCAGGGCGGCGACCCGAACAACATGTGGGGTGCCGACGACAACTCCGCCTGGGCGGCCAACGACCCCTCACTGCACGTCGATGCTCTTCGCGGCAAGCAGATCTACATCGCCGTGGGCAGCGGGGTACCGGGACCGTACGACGTGGGCGTCGAAGCGTTCTACAGCATCCCGATCGGCGGGCCGCTCGAGTCCGCGGCAGCGGAGTGCACCAGGAGGTTCACCGACAAGCTCGCCGCGGCAGGGATTCCCGCCACCGTCGACTTCAAGCGAGTGGGCACCCACGCGTGGAAGTACTGGCAGGACGACATGAAGGCATCCTGGCCCACCCTCGCGCGTGGCCTGCGGCTCGGCTGACCCAGCGTCTGCGCGAACGGACCCGGCTTCAGCGAGAACGGACCCGGCTTCAGCGAGAACGGATGAAGTGAAGGAAGCGGTCGTTCTCCTCGGGATCGCCGATGCTCACGCGCACACCCTCGGTTCCGTAGGCGCGCAGCAGGACGCCCGCCTCGGCGGCCGCGGCGGTGAACTCCGGTGACCGCTCACCGAGCGGCATCCACAGGAAGTTCGCCTGCGAGTCGATCACCTCGACACCGAGGGTGCGTAGCTCCCGGGCCACCCGCTCACGCTCGGCGATCACGGCGTCGGTGCGCGCCAGCAACTCGTCGCGGGCCTCGAGCGACGCGATGGCCGCCGCCTGGGCCACGGCGCTCACCGAGAAGGCGAGGTGCACCTTGGCCATCGCTGCGATGACCGAAGCCGGACCGACGGCGTAGCCCACGCGCAGCCCGGCCAGTCCGTACGCCTTGGAGAACGTGCGCAGCACCACGACGTTCGGCCGCTCACGCCGGACGTCGATGCCGTCGATGTCGCCGCGGTAGTACTCGTAGTACGCCTCGTCGAGCGCCACCAGGACGTGGCCCGGCACCGCGTCGAGGAACCGGTCGAGCTCGGCGCGGGTCACCGCGGTACCCGTCGGGTTGTTCGGGTTGCACACGTAGACCAGCCGCGTGCGGTCGGTGACGGCCGCAGCCAGGGCGTCGAGATCGTGGACGAAACCAGGGCCCAGCGGCACCCGCACAGCCGAGGCGCCGGCCACCTGCGCCACGATCGGGTACGCCTCGAACGAGCGCCACGCGAACACCACCTCGTCGCCGGCCGCGCACGTGGCCTGCACGAGTTCCTGGCACAGGGCCACCGATCCGCATCCGATCGCGATCGAGTCGCCGTCGACGCAGAGGAACTCCGCGAGCGCGTTCACCAGGGCGCTCGAGCGGTTGTCCGGGTAGCGATTGACCGTTGCGGCGGCGGCAGCGATGGCCTCGACCACACTCGGCAGCGGCCCGTGAGTGCTCTCGTTGCTGGCCAGTTTGACGGCGCCGGGATGGGTGCGGCCGGGTATGTAGCCGGGTATCGAGTCGAGGTCTGGGCGCGTCCACGTTCTCACCCGTCCGAGTATGGCAGCCGTTTTGCCTTCCACAGATCGGGCTGTGTAGTCTTCCGATTCGGCGGTTCGAAAGGACCGGTGCCCTCGCAAGAGGCTCAGGAGGCGTGCCAGAGCGGCCGAATGGGAGTCACTGCTAATGACTTGACCCTTCACGGGGTCCGGAGGTTCAAATCCTCTCGCCTCCGCCACACCGGCGTTTCGTCGGCACAAGTTCACATCCAGGCGCCCGTAGCTCAACGGATAGAGCACTTGACTACGGATCAAGAGGTTAGGGGTTCGAATCCCTTCGGGCGCACAGCGGCAGGTCTAGCCTGCCTGACGAATCGGGTGCATCGAGTCACCCCTGCGGTCACTCTCTGCACCGGATTCACCACTGCTCGCACGCCACACCGCGGCACCCAACAGCACCATCCATACAGTGATGCCGCCGATCTGGATGCGCTGGGCCAGGCCGAGGGCGTAGTCGCCGGGCAGGTTGTCCGCGGCGAGCATCCATGCCGTCGCCACGGAAATGACTGCCAGCACGCTCGCCCCCACAGTTCGCAGTAGCGGCAACCGCCGGTATCGAGTGGCGGCGACGGTGAACGCGATCATGGTGGTGAAGATGGCGAACACGGCGACGCTGCTGGTGAGCGCATGAATGTGGTGCAACTGCGGGAACAGCCCGCTCGGCCCGGTGGGGCACTGGGGGTCGACCCCCGGGATGCACTCGATGGGCGCCAGCACGTCGGCGAGCGTGGCGCCGGCGAACACCAGTAGGGCAACCCAGCCGGTGCGCACCCACCGCTGACCCCGCACGGAGATCGAGAGCCCGGCCACCGCCGCCAGGATGCACAGCACGGCGGTGATGGTGTCGCCGGTGGAGAACACCTCGGCGTACGGGCGGCCCACCGCATCGAGCTCACTGAGGAAGGAATCGGTGGGATCGAGGCCGGTGGGGAGAACGAACTCGAGTACCCACGACGAGTACGAGATCCCGGCGAGCGCGACGGCAAGGGCGACTATCCCTCGCCATCGGGTGGACATGACTCACCATCGTAGGCGAGCGCCGAGACCACTCGATCCGCCGCCGCAACGGGATGCTCGTGCTCCCAGATGCGGATCACCGTCCACCCCAGTGCCCGCAGCCGGGCGTCGGTGTCGCGGTCACGTGCGACGTTGGTGTCGAGCTTGTTCGCCCACCACGCCGCGTTGGCGGCCGGGCGGGTGCCGTGCACCGGGCAGCTGTGCCAGAAACACCCGTCCACGTACACCGCCACTCGGCGCCGCGGGAACAGCACGTCCGCCCGTCGACGCAGCGTCGGATCGGGTGCGCGGTCCACGAAGTACCGCAGGCCGCGGCGATGCAACTCCCGCCGCAGCGCCATCTCCGGCCCGGTGTCGCGGCGGCGCTGGCGGGACAGGCGGGCACTGGTGGCGGGGTCGGTGGTGGGCCTTTCGGGGGCTGGCGTTCTGCGGGCAGGTTTACGGATCGTCGTCCTCCCAGGCGTCCGACCAGGAGGGGGCGAAGCGGTTGCGGTGTTCGACCTCGCGGTGCACGGCGTCGATGAATTCCTCGAACGACAGGGTGGACCGATCGGGTGGGCGGCCGTTGCGCGGCGGCGCGTCCTCGACGTCGAAGAACCGCACCTCCCCGCGATACGGCCCGTCCGGCTGGTAGAGCCCGATGTAGACCTTCTCGAACAGCTCGTGGCGCGAGTCCTCGGCGCCGAGATCGATCCAGGCTCTTCCCTCGAGCCCGACGACGGGACGACGGCCGCGGCCGGTGCGCTTGGCCAGGGTGGTCACGTGGTGGGCGAAGGAACTCTTGCCGGTGTCGCTGGCCTTGGCGGGATCGCCGTCCTCACACGTCGACCACGGCTCGAACAGCACAGCGACCAGCACGCTGTAGGGCTGACGTTGGTGCAGAACCATCGCCTCCCCGCGCAGCTCGTGGTCGTTGCGGACGATGTTCTTGGTCCACCGACCGAGCTTGCCGGTGGTGGGGCTGTAGTCCTGGAAGCTGTAGGTCTTGATCGACAGGGCCAGGATCAGACCCAGTGTGGGATCGAGTGCCTTGACGTCGAGGCGCTTGCGGCCCTTGGCGACATCTACCTGTGATTCCTGACCGGCGCCGAGCGCATCCGGGGTGACCGACGGGTACTGCGGGCGCAGCGCATCCGCGAGAGTCTGGGCGAGCTGGTTCGACAGGCGCTGCGCGTAGTTCTTCTTCGCGCTGCGATCGGCATCGGGGGCGGGACGGTCGCCGGCGAAATCGAGCGCGAACGTCAGGGGGTACATCAGGCCACCATCACCGGCTGGGCGCTCATCCGATCGAGGTGAGCCTCCACGATGTCGAGGAACCCGTCCTCGAATCGCAGGTTGCCCGAGCGAGCCCGCTTGAGGAACCCGGCCGTCGCGCGGGCCGAGAGCAGCTTGGCCTCGTCGAGGAACCCGTCGAGATTCTCGTACGGCTCCTGAACCGGCCAGGTGCTCGCCGCCACCCGATACGCGGTGCGGTCGCGACCCCACGCCGCCGACGGCCACCGCCCGCCCGGCAGGAGCAGCTGGTCACCGGATGCGTCGTACACAGTGGGGGAGTCGATGCCGCGGCCCACCCACTCCGACATCCGCACGCTCACGGCATTGCCGACCAGCTTGAACCGGTGCCCCGGGCGAACCCCGGGCGCCGTGAGAGCGGGCGCCGTCCAATCCGGATCGAACCCCTGCAGGCGCTCGACATCGGTGATGCCGGGGGTGACCAACTCGCCGGAGGGCAACCGCACCGCGGGCGGGCTGGCGATACCTATGGTGGAGCCGCCCTTGAGAGTGGGCACGGCGTTGACGGCCCAGCCCAGCCCGCGCACACCCTCGGTCCAGTAGAAGCCGCACGGATGCTCGGCAGCATCGCCCACCTCCGCCTCACCGGCGTCCGCTCCGAAGAGCACCTCGCGGGGGTCCTCGGTGCGTGATGCCAGCATCAGCACGCGTTGACGACGCTGCGGCAGCCCGAACGATCGCGCGTCGACCACCCGGTAGGCCCACGTGTAGCCCAGATCCTCGAGGGCGTGGGTGATGTGGCGCATGGCGGCGCCGCGACCGAGCGAGAGCATGAAGGGCACGTTCTCGATCAGCAGCCAGCGCGGACCGCGACGACGGGCGACGAGGCGGAAGACGTGCTCCACCAGGCCCGACCGATCGCCGGTGATGCCCGCCGTGCGCCCGGCCTGCGAGAGGTCTTGACAGGGAAAGCCTGCCGCAACCAGGTCCGTGCCCGACGGCAGTGCCCGCAGAGTGCCGACATCGGTGTGCAGCGGGGCGTTCGGGAACCGGGCGGCCAGCACAGCACCGGCGCCGGGGTCGATCTCGCACAGCAGTTCGGTGGACCACCCGTGCTCGGCGAGCCCGAGTTCGAGCCCGCCGATGCCGGCGAACAACCCGACCATGCGCCCTGCCGTCACCACAGCCCTCTCGTTCGCCCAGACCCGTGAGAATCCGAGGCTACCGCTGCCCACCGACAAACTCGGCCGGCGACGAGCGCGTCGAGTCCGATCCCTACCGCCGACTATTTCAGTTGCCTCGCTAACGAAATGCGAGGACACTGGAGGCTTCGCCCGCTGTGAAGGACGCCGCCCACGTGAGCACCGCAACACTGAACTCGTCCGTCGACAACCGAGACACCCGCCCGACCACCATCGCGCACCCAACCAATTCTCTGATTCGCCTCTGGCCCTACATCCGCCCGCACCGGGTACTGATCGCGCTGTCGATGGTGGTGGCCTTCGTCGGGACCGGCACCGCGCTGCTCATCCCGATCGTCGTGCGCCACGTGATCGACGGCCCGGTTGCGCGCCGCGACTTCGCAGGTGTGTGGTGGCCGGCCGCCGGTGTCCTGGCCCTCGGACTGGTCGACGCACTCGCCGTGTGGCTGCGACGGTCGATGGTCGCCGTACCGGCCAACACGTTCGAGACCGACAGTCGCATGGTGCTCTTCCGCAAGCTGCAGGACCTCTCGGTGGGCCGCCACGACGGGTGGGAGTCTGGTCAGTTGCTCTCGCGCGCGATCACCGACCTGTCCACCCTGCGCCGATTCATCGCGTTCATCGCCCCGTTCCTCGTGGTGAACACCCTCGTCATCGTCACCGGCGCGATGGTGTTGGCCGCGATCGCGCCGATTCTCGGCCTCGTGATGCTGGCGCTGGCGGTGCCGATGATCGTGCTGTGCGCCTACTTCGAGACTCGCTACCGCTTGTTCGCCCGTCGCGCCCAGGAACAGTCGGGCGACCTCGCCACCACCGTCGAGGAGACCGTGCACGGTATCAGGGTTCTGAAAGCGTTCGGCCGCACAGGATTTCAGGGCCGCCGCTTCCTCCGGGAGGCCGCGGCGCTGCGCGGTTCCGAGCTGACGAAGGTGCGCTACGACGCGTGGCTGTTCATGGTCATCGCGGCGCTGCCCACGGTGGCCATCGGGATCATGCTCGCCGTGGCCACCCACTCGATCGTCGCCGGCACCCTGACCGCGGGTTCCCTCGTGGCCGCCATGTCGGTGATCGCGGTGCTGCTCTGGCCCATCCAGTCGTTCGGATTCCTGATCGCCGAACTGGTCAACGCGCGCACCGCAGCGGATCGATTCTTCGACATCATCGACCTGCCCAGTGACATCGCCGATCCCCCGCAGCCGCACCCCCTGCCGAGACGCGTGCGCGGTGAACTGAGTTTCCGCGGAGTCGATTTCGCCTTCCCCGATGCGCCGTCCCTCCTGCTGCACGACGTCGACCTCGATGTTCGACCCGGCGAGACCGTCGCGGTGGTCGGTGTCACCGGCAGCGGCAAGACAGCTCTGTTGTCACTGGTCCCGCGTCTCTACGACGTGCGAGCGGGGTCGGTGTGCATCGACGGCATCGACATCGCCGACCTCGCCGTCTCGGACCTGAGATCACTCGTCGCGGTGGCGTTCGAGGAACCGGCCCTGTTCTCGGCCTCCGTGCGCGAGAACATCACGATGGGGCGAGCCGGTGTCGACGACGATCAGGTGTGGGCGGCCCTGGCCGTCGCGCAGGCCGACGGGTTCGTCGCCGACCTGCCGTGGGGCCTGGCCACACGTATCGGGGAGCAGGGCCTCTCGCTCTCGGGCGGTCAGCGTCAGCGACTGGCCCTGGCGCGCGCGATCATCGGCCGCCCGCGAATCCTGATTCTCGACGACCCCCTGTCCGCCCTGGACGTGGGCACCGAGGAGAAGGTGCATCGCGCCCTCGCCCCGACACTGGCCGGGGCCACGACCCTGCTCGTCGCCCATCGGCCGTCGACGGCGGCGCTCGCCGACCGCGTCGTGCTGCTCGACGGCGGCACCATCGCCGCCCGCGGCACACACGAGTCCCTCCTGCGCACCAGTGCCCGCTACCGCCACGTGATGGGCGGTACCGCATGAGCAGCCCAGCCCCAACATCGAGCAGCCCGGCCCCCGAGGACGACTGGCGCGGGATCGCCGAGGACAACCCCGACGACACCCGTCAGGCCAACCTCGCGCTGGCCCGCAGTTCACGAACCCTGCTGTGGTCGCTGGTGCGCCCGCACCGCCGTCGTGCGCTGCTGGCAATCCTGGTGATCGTCGCCGACAACGCGGCCAACCTGTCCGGGCCGCTGTTCATCGCGATGGCCATCGACCGCGGCGTCGCCGGAGCGCGCGACGGCAACTGGACACCGCTGACGCTGGCCATCGCCGGGTACTTCGTCTCCGGTCTGATCGGCGCGGTGACCACCTTCACGTTCGTCCGCATGTCCGGTCGGCTCAGTCAGGACGTGCTGATCGAGCTGCGGGAGCGAGTGTTCCGCAAAGCCACCGAACTGAGCGTGAGCTTCCACGAGCGCTACACCTCCGGGCGCGTGATCTCCCGCATGACCAGCGACGTCGAATCCATTCAGGCCCTGCTCGACAACGCTCTCACCGATGCGTTGAACTCGATCCTGTCCATCGTGACCGTCGCGGCGATCCTGCTGTACCTGGACCTACCGCTCGCCGCGCTGGTCATGGCCGGGTTCGTGCCGCTGATCATCCTCACCCGGTGGGCGCAGCGCCACCAGCGTCGCGGCTACCGGCGCACCCGCACGGCCATCGCCCGCGTCGTCGTGCACTTCGTGGAGTCGATGGTGAGCATCCGCGCGGTGCAGGCCTTCCGGCGGCAGACGCGCAACGAGTCGATCCTCGCCGACGAGGACAGCCGCTACCTCGCCGCGAACGTGTCGGCCTTCCGCGGCATGGCGGCTTTCGGCGGCGGCATTCGTCTGATCGGCAACATCAGCACCGTCGTGGTGCTGCTGGTGGGCAGTTGGCGCATCGTCGGCGGGCACATCGAGATCGGCGTGCTGGCCGCGTTCCTGCTCTACATTCGCCGCTTCTACGGACCCCTCGACGACCTGGCCCAGGTGTTCAACTCCTACCAGTCGGCCGCCGCCGCCCTCGAGAAGCTCTCCGGGCTGCTGAACGAGAAGCCGAGCGTCGCGCCGCCCGCCGACCCGGTGGTTCCCGCGTCGTCCGCCGGTGCCCTGACGCTCGAGAAGGTGACGTTCGGCTACGGCGAGAGCACCGCCGGAACGGCACGGGTGAACACCGCCGGAACGGCACGGGTGAACACCGTGCTCCCCGAGTTCTCCCTCACCATCCCGGCGGGCCAGGTGGTGGCCCTGGTCGGGGCAACGGGGGCGGGCAAGTCCACCCTCGCCAAACTCGTCGCCCGCTTCTACGACCCGGACGAGGGCGTGGTCACTCTCGACGGCGTCGACCTGCGCCGGATCGCCGACGACGAACTGCGCCGCCGCGTGGTGATGGTGACGCAGGAGGCGTATCTGTTCGGCGGCTCGGTGGCCGACAACGTTCGGCTCGGGCGACCCGACGCCACCGACGCGCAGGTGCGCGCCGCCGCCGACGCCGTGGGCCTGACGGAGTTCGCCGCCACCCTGCCCGAGGGTTTGGACACCGATGTGCGCAAGCGCGGCGGGCGACTGTCCGCGGGGCAGCGCCAGCTCGTGGCGTTCGCGCGCGTGTTCCTGGCGTCGCCGTCGGTGATCGTGCTGGACGAGGCCACGTCCAGCCTCGACGTGCCCAGCGAACGGCTGGTCCAATCGGCACTCGAGACGGTGCTGACCGGCCGGACCGCGCTGATCATCGCGCACCGGCTCTCCACCGTCGCCATCGCCGACCGTGTGCTGGTGATGGACGGCGGCCGCATCGTCGAGGACGGAACGCCGGCCGATCTGATCGCAGCGGGCGGGCGCTTCGCCACGCTCGACTCCGGGTGGCGGGACTCGCTCGTCGGCTGAACGGGGGCAGGGACCAATTCCGGGCGGTCGAGCCCCGCACGAGGACCGGTGATCTACCGTGATGACCGTGACTACCTCGGCCCACGACAGCTCTGCCCCGGATGCTGCGGACACCTCGGCTCGGTGGCCCGCTGTCCTGACCTGGCGGGCGCCCTCGGCGCCGCGCATGGAGTCCGTGCGTGTGCAGGTCACCGGCAAGCGGATCAAGGCGGCGGGTCGGATCATCGGCGGCGAGTGCGACGAGCATCCCGCCTTCTCCGCCTCCTACGACCTGCTAACCGACGACACCGGCCGTACCCGTCGAGTCGTGTTCCGCGCGGCGGTGAAGGCCGAGAGTCGTCAGCTCTCGGTCACCCGGGACTCCGAGGGCTTCTGGCTGGTCGATCGCGGCTCGGGTGCCGATGCGCGTGAGACGTACGGCGGCGCCGTCGATGTCGACGTGGTGTGGAGCCCGTTCTTCAACGCCCTCGCCATCCGCCGCCTGGACCTGGCCGCCGTCGCGGGGTCCCACGAGGTGCCGGTTGCCTACGTCTCGCTGCCCGAGCTGACGGTGCAGGCGCACTCGATCTCCTACACCGGCGGCGGTGGCGAACCGCTGGCGGTTGCCTCACCGGTCGGCGACGTCACCGTCACCGTCGACGCCGACGGGTTCGTCCTGGACTACCCGGGCCTCGCGACGCGCATCTGACGCACCGCGTGCGGTCATCGAACGGTGCGTAGGACGCCGCCGCGGCGCCCGGCGTCGCGCAGATCGGCCAGCCACGACCCCTCACCGATCGTGATGCCCTCGATCTCCCACCCACCCAGCTGGTCCTCGTATCGCCGCCGCGCCGAGTGCCCGATGCGGGTGATCTCCGCGGTCGAGCCGTGATCGGCGAGGTCGGCGCGTGCCCGGGTGAGTAGGGCCAGGGCTTCGTCGAGGGCGTCCGTCAGGCTCGGGGCGTTGGCCTCGCACATGGCCGAGACCAGCGTCGGAGACGACCCGGCGACGCGTGTGCCGTCACGGAACGATCCGGCTGCCAGTCGCAGCGCGAGGTCACCGCCGTCGGCTCCCACGGCCGCGAGTGTCTCGGCGAGCAGATGCGGGAGGTGCGAGACGCGAGCCACTGCTCTGTCGTGCTCGACGGAGACCGCCGGTACCACCGTCGCGCCGCAGTCCAGAGCCAACTGGGCAACCTCGCGCCAGACGCCGGGTTCTACTGCGTCGTCGACCGAGACCACCCACACCGCGTCGTCGAACAGCGTTGCCGTCGAGCTCGACCATCCTGACGCCGACGCTCCCGCCATCGGATGGCCGCCGACGTAGCGTGCGGTGAGTCCGCGCGCGGCGACGGCGTCGGCGACGGCGCCCTTGACGCTCACCACATCGGTCAGGGCGCAGTTCGGGGCGTGCGCGGCGACGGCGTCGAGCACCGCGGGGACGGCCGGCATCGGCACCGCCACCACCACCAGGGCATCGAGCTCGGCGGCGCGGGCGAGTGCGTCGGTCAGGGTGCGCCCGGCGTCGTACCCGTCGGCGACGGCCTCGGCGGCGGGCTCGGGGCTGCGGTTGTACCCCCAGGCGGGCCGCCCGGCGGCCACTGCTGCGCGTAGTACCGAGCCACCGATCAGGCCCAGGCCGATCACACACACCGGTTTCCTGCTCACGCGGACAGGCTGTCACACGCTGGGCCGCCTGTGTGGGTGGCACGCCTTCGGTCTACCGTTGAGCGCATGTCTGCAGAGCGCGTGGGTGGCGAGGGCTTCGCGGTCGACGAACTCGAGGGCTTCGCGGTGGCAGTGGTGCGCGAGGACGGCAAGTGGTCGTGCAGTTCGATGACCTCCGAGGCCCTCTCCAGCTTGCGGGCGGCCGAGACGCAGCTCCGTGAGATGCGGAGCTCGGGTGCGGTGTTCGGGCTCCTCGACGTCGACGACGAGTTCTTCGTGGTGCTGCGTCCTGCGCCGTCGGGCACCCGCCTGCTTCTCTCCGACGCCACCGCGGCCATCGACTACGACATCGCCGCCGATGTACTCGATGCCCTCAACGTCGACATCCCCGACATCGACCCGGACGATCTGGACGACGTCGAGCCGTGGGAGGAGGGCGACGCCGGGCTGCTCTCGGATCTGGGGCTGCCCGAGCCGGTGCTGGGTGTGATCCTGGCCGAGACCGACCTCTACCCCGACGAGCAGATCGGGATGATCGCGCAGCGGCTGGGATTCGCCGACGAGTTCGCCGCGGTGCTCGACAAACTGCCGCGGTAGCTCCTGTGGATCGCGCCGCGACCGACGACCGGTGGATGGGCCGAGCCCTGGACGTCGCTCGCTCCGCGACGGGCGGCGACGTTCCGATCGGCGCCGTGGTGGTGTTCGATTCGGCCGAGATCGCCGCCGCGTGCAACGAGCGCGAAGTACGTGGCGATCCCACTGCCCATGCCGAGATCCTGGCCCTGCGTGCCGCCGCCCTGGTGCGTGGTGACGGCTGGCGCCTGGGCGGCGCAACCCTCTACGTCACGGCCGAACCGTGCACGATGTGCGCGGGGGCGGCGGTTGCGGCGCGGGTCGAGCGCGTGGTGTTCGGGACGTTCGAACCCAAGACCGGCGCGGTGGGGTCGCTGTGGGATGTGGTGCGTGATCGGCGGCTGACGTATCGGCCGGAGGTGAGCGCGGGGGTGCGCCGCGTGGAGTGCGCGCAGGTTCTGCAGCAGTTCTTCGCGTCGCTGCGGGCGCAGTAGCCGCGGCCTCGGCCTCCGCCGACGGATTTTCGAACGCGGTCCCCGATCCGGTAACGTACCCGCCGGTGGCGTGTCCGAGCGGCCTAAGGAGCACGCCTCGAAAGCGTGTGACGGGTAACCCCCGTCCGAGGGTTCAAATCCCTCCGCCACCGCCACAGTCCCCCGCCTGTCGTTGCAGGTGGGGGACTTCGTGTCTGATCCGGCCGCGTCAGGAACCTCGGTGCACCGAACCACCTCAGCGGTGGTCGACTGCACCCAAGTTCAGCCGGGAGCCCCGAGGAGTGACGTGCACTGGACCACGAGCATCGTGATCGACCACCCGCTCGAACGGGTGCGGGCGGCGATCGCCGATCAGCGCGAGATGCTCGCGTGGTCGAGTGCGCCGAGCGAGGCCGGCGGCACGGTCGAGATCGAGGGCGACGGGGTGGGCGTCGGGTCGGCCATCGTGCACCGAGACGCCGACGGCGTCGAGAAGGGTCGCCAGGAGTTGATCGAGGTCGGCGAGGGCGGGGTGCGCTACCTGCTCACCACGGCCGGCCCCGGCGGTCGCACGTTGACCGCGACGGGGGTGTTCCGCGTGCACGCGCGTGGGGCCGCGTGTACCGAGGTGTTCGTGGACTTCGACGTGGAGATCGCGTTGCCGTTCCCCGTCCGGCGGGTGGCGGAGAAGGCGATCGGCCGCATCGGGCGCGCCCAGCACGCCGCTGACCTCGAACGCCTTGCGGCCTACCTGGAATCCTCGCCCGAAGGCGGTGCGAACCACCGTTAGTCTGGCCCGGTGCATGTGACCGCTCGCGCCGATCTCGCCGTGCGAGCACTGGTGGAGATCGCCCACCGCGGTGGCGCGGCGGTGAAGGCCGACGCGCTCTCCGCCGCGCTCGAGGTGAACCCCAAGGTGCTCGAGGGTGCCCTCACCGATGCCCGTCGGGCCGGTTTGATCACCGGCCGTCGCGGTCCCGACGGTGGATATCGGCTCACTCGCGCGCCGGGGGAGACCTCTGTCGCCGACGTGATTCGCGCGGTGGACGGGCCGCTGGCGTCGGTGCGGGGGGAGCGGCCCGAGTCGCTGGTCTACCCGGAGTCGCCGACGGCCGACGGTGTGGACCGCGAGCACCTGTTCCGGTCGATGTGGGTGGCGGTGCGGGCGAACGTGCGCTCGGTCCTCGAGGGGGTGTCGATCGGCGACCTGGCCGATGGCGGCTTACCGACCTCGGTGTCGGATCTGACGCGTGATCCAGAGCACTGGCAGCGACGGACGTGATGCGATCCACATAATTGCAGACTTCTGCAAGTTTGCAGACATCTGCAAGTTCCGTATGGTCGATCGGGTGTGTACCCCACTGAGCCTGCGTGACCGCAAGAAGGCCGCCACGCGCGCCGCCCTCGGCAACGCCGCGATCAAGCTCGGCCGGATCCATGGTTTCGACCACGTGACGGCCGAGGCCATCGCCATCGAGGCCGGAGTGTCCACCCGGACCTTCCACAACTACTTCTCCAACAAGGAGGAGGCCGCGCTGCACCACCTCGAGGAGAGCGCGCTCGAGTGGGTGGCGCTGCTGAAGTCGCGACCCGAGGGCGAGTCGTTCTGGGAGTCGGTGCGCCGCATCGTGCTCGCCGTGATCGACGACCCCGAGCGCGACCTGGCCGAGATCGCCGCGGTCGCCAAGATGGTGGAGACCACGCCGGCCCTGCTCGGCAAGAAGATGGAACTCGACGACACCATCAGCGACGTGATGGCCACCGCCATCGCCGAACGCCTCGGGATGGACGCCACCACCGACCTCTATCCCCGCATGCTCAAGTCCGTTCTCGGTGCCGCCATCAATTCGGCGCTGGCGCTGTGGGAATCGGGTAACTCCTCGGCGGGTTCCGTACGAGAACTCGTCGAACAGGCGCTGCGCCAGCTCGAGCGAGGGTTCCTCGTTCCCGTCCTCCCGCAGACCAACGCACCATCGACCTCCCCCGCGTGACCTTCGCACATACGACCCGCTCCACCCGACCCGTCTCAGGAGAAAATTGTGGCCAGCTTTCTGTACCGCGTAGGTAGGTTCTCCTACCGCCGAAAAGGGATCGTCCTGACGGTCTGGCTGGCACTGCTCGTGCTCGCCGGCGTCGGTGCGGCCACCCTCTCGGGCCCCACCGTGAACTCCTTCTCGATCCCGGGCACCCCTGCGCAGCAGGCCCTGGACCTGCAGAAGGAGCGCTTCGGCGGCTCTGACGATCCGCTGATGACACCCGTCGCGGAGTACGTGTTCAAGGCCAAGGACGGCACCACCCTCGACTCCCCGGAGAACGTCGCCGCCATCGAGGCGACGCTGAAGAACGTGCGCGCCCTCGCGGCGGTGGCCGACTCGGTCAAGGCCGACCCCGCCGCCGGCCCGCCGCCCGCCGGATCCCAGCCGCTGCTCGACCCGGTCGCCGCCAACGCCGCGATCGTCGCCCAGTACGAGAAGACCGGTAGCCCCACCGCGGCCGCGGACGCTGCCGCCGTGTCGCCGCTGAGCGCGGACAAGACCACGGGCATCGTCGACGTCAAGCTCGGCGGTGCGATCGTCGACGTCAAGGACGACACCCGCACCGCACTGCAGGACGCCGCGGCCCCCGCTCGCGACGCCGGCATGACCGTCAAGGTCGGCGGCACGGCCATGCAGGCCAACCAGCCGCCCGGTGGCAAGGCAGAGGCTGTGGGCCTGGCCGTCGCCGCCGTGGTGCTGGTGATCATGTTCGGCTCCGCCGTGGCCGCCTCGATCCCGCTGATCACCGCGATCGTGGGCGTCGGCATCACCAGCCTGGCCATCACCACCGCAACAGGCTTCATCGATCTCGGCTCCACCACTCCCGTGTTGGCCATCATGATCGGGTTGGCGGTCGCCATCGACTACTCACTGTTCATCACCGCGCGCTACCGCCACGAGTTGAACGAGACCGACGATCGAGCGGAGGCCGCGGGCCGGGCAGTGGGAACTGCCGGTGCCGCAGTGGTGTTCGCCGGAACCACCGTGTTCATCGCGCTCATCGCTCTCCAGGTGGTGGGCATCCCGTTCCTCACGCAGATGGGCACCGCAGCCGCGTTCGGTGTGCTGGTGGCCGTTCTCGTCGCCCTCACCATGCTGCCGGCCGTCTTCGGTCTCTTCGGCAGCAAGGCGTTCGCCGGGAAGATTCGCGAGGTTCCCGATCCGGAGACCACCGACAAGCCCACGATGGGCCTGCGCTGGGTGCAGCTCGTCGTCAAGCGCCCGGGCCTGATCCTTCTCGCCGGTGTGGCGTTGCTGCTGGTCATCGCCGGTCCCGCCACCGGTCTCAAGCTCGCGCTGCCGTCGGTTGCCACGGCGGACCCGAGCACCTCGGTTCGGCAGGCCTACGACCTCGTCGACGCCGGCTTCGGGCCGGGCCGCAACGGCACCCTGCTGGTGGTGGCCGATGCCTCCAAGGTGGCCCCGGACGCTCGCACGGCGGCGTTCGAGTCGGTCGTCAAGCTGGCATCGGACAACCCGGACACCCAGAACGCGCAGATCGCACAGGTCAACCAGGCCGGCGACACCGCTCTGATCGCAGTGACACCGAAGAGCTCGCCCAACAGTGACCAGACCGAGAACCTGGTGAACTCGCTGCGGGACTCCGAGGGGTCGTTGACCTCCGGCGTGACGTTCGGGGTGACGGGTCAGACCGCCCTGCAGATCGACGTCTCCCAGCGCCTGCTCGACGCGCTCGTGCCGTACCTCGCCGTGGTTGTCGGCCTGGCGTTCCTGCTGCTCATGGTGGTCTTCCGGTCGATCATGGTGCCGCTCACCGCCACCGCAGGGTTCCTGCTGAGCGTGATGGCCACCTTCGGCGCCACGGTGTTCATCTTCCAGAAGGGTGGACTGGGCCTTATCTCCAACCCCCAGCCCATCGTCAGCTTCATGCCGATCTTCCTCATCGGCGTGGTGTTCGGTCTGGCGATGGACTACCAGGTGTTCCTGGTCTCGCGGATGCGCGAGGCGTACGTGCACGGTGCGGACTTCAGCACTGCGATCGTCACCGGCTTCAAGTTCGGTGCCCGCGTGGTCACGGCCGCCGCGGTGATCATGATCTCGGTGTTCGCGGCCTTCATGGCCGAGCCGGACTCGCTGATCAAGTCGATCGGTTTCGCCCTCGCTGCGGCGGTGTTCTTCGACGCCTTCGTCGTGCGCATGGTGCTGATCCCCGCCGTCATGCAGTTGCTCGGTGACAAGGCCTGGTACATCCCTGCCTGGCTGGATCGGGTGCTGCCGAACGTCGACATCGAGGGCGAGAAGCTGGCCGCCACGCTCGCCGCGCGCGAGGATTCCGAGAAGGAGAAGGTCGGCGCACGGTGATCGCGCGCAGCAAGGCTGATCGGTACTCTCCACCCGCAGGCCCTCGGGCCGCTGACATCCCTCTGGAGGCACAGTGCTGATCGCCTTGCTGCGCACCTATCTCGCTCCGTACAAGCGGCAACTGTGGGCGGTGTTGGTGCTGCAGTTCGTCGCCACGGTGGCGTCGCTGTACCTTCCCCGGCTCAACGCCGACATCATCGACAAGGGCATCACGCGCGGCGACACCGGCTACATCCTCGAACTCGGTTCGGTGATGTTGGCAGTCTCGCTCGTGCAGATCGCGTGCTCGGTGGCCGGTGTGTACTACGGTGCGCAGGCCGCGATGGCGGCCGGCCGCGACATCCGCGGTGACCTGCTCGACCGCGTGGGCACGTTCTCCGCGCGGGAGGTGGGCCGCTTCGGTGCCCCGTCGTTGATCACCCGCAACACCAACGACGTTCAGCAGGTGCAGATGACGATCCTGCTCTCGACCACGCTGCTGGTGATGGCCCCGATCATGTGTATCGGCGGCATCATCATGGCCCTGCGTGAGGACGTTCAGCTGACCGGTGTCCTCGCCGTTGCCATTCCGGTTCTGGCGCTGACCATGGGCATCATCATCGGTCGGACGGTCCCGGCCTTCAAGGCGCTGCAGAAGCGACTCGACGTGGTCAATCGAATTCTGCGCGAGCAGATCACGGGTATTCGCGTGGTGCGCGCGTTCGTCCGCGAGCCCGATGAGCAGGAGCGCTTCGGCGAGGCCAATCTCGCGCTGCGCGCAACCGCCCTGCAGGTGGGCAAGTTGCAGGCGTTGCTCCTGCCGGCGGTGATGCTCATCGCCAACATCACCTCCGTGGCCGTGATCTGGTTCGGCGGCAAGGGAATCGACGCCGGCCGCCTGGAGGTGGGCTCGCTCACCGCGATGCTCGCCTACATCCTGCAGATCCTCACCGCGGTGATGATGGCCTCGTTCATCGCGGTGATCGCCCCGCGCGCCTCGGTGTGCGCCGAGCGCATCGAGGAGGTTCTGCGCACGCAGTCGTCGGTGGTGCAGCCCGAACGCCCCGTTCCCTTCGCGACGTCGCCGTCGACCGTCGAGGTTGTCGGTGCCGCCTTCTCGTACCCGGGTGCCAACGAGCCAGTGATCGCGGATGTCTCCTTCACCGCGCGGGCGGGGCAGACCACGGCCATCATCGGAAGTACCGGCGCCGGCAAGACCACCCTGGTGAACCTGATCCCGAGGCTGATCGACGTCACCGCCGGGAGCATTCGAATCGGTGGCGTGGACGTGCGCGAGTTGGACCTGCAGGCGCTGCGGGCCGAGATCGGCCTGGTGCCGCAGCGGCCCTATCTGTTCTCCGGGACCATCGCCTCCAATCTGCGCTACGGCCTTCAGGACGCCACCGAGGAGCAGATGTGGCAGGCCCTCGAGATCGCGCAGGCCGCCGATTTCGTGCGCGAGATGCCCGCGGGCCTCGACACTCCCATATCCCAGGGCGGCACCACGGTCTCCGGTGGTCAGCGTCAGCGACTGGCCATCGCCCGCGCCGTCATTCGTCGGCCCGGCATCTACCTGTTCGACGACGCGTTCTCCGCGCTCGACCTCACCACCGACGCGCGACTGCGAGCGGCGCTGGCACCGGCCACCCGGGACGCGGCGGTGATCGTGGTCGCTCAGCGGGTGTCGACCATTCGCGACGCCGACCACATCGTGGTGCTCGACCGCGGTGTGACCGTCGGCGCCGGGACGCACGACGAGTTGGTGCGCACGTGCCCGACGTACGCGGAGATCGTGGACTCCCAGCGCACCGCGGCAGGTGTCGCGTGAGCCGCCCCGGAGGTCCCATGCGCGCGGCGCCGGGTGCGCCCGGCACCAAGCCACTCGAGTTCCGCCGATCCACCGCCCGGCTGATCCGTCTTCTCGCGCCGCATCGCGTCATGCTCTCGGCGGTGATGGTGCTCGGGATCGGGTCGGTGGTGCTGTCGGTGCTGGCGCCTCGAATCCTCGGGCACGCAACCGATCTCATCTTCGCCGGTGTCATCGGCAAACAGCTGCCCGCGGGTCTGTCGAAGGCCGAGGCGATCGAGCAACTTCGTGCGAGCGGGCAGTCCAAGTTCGCCGATCTGATCCAGGGTGTGGCCGTCACGCCCGGCTTCGGCATCGATTTCGACGCCGTCGGGCGTGTGTTGCTGATCGTGCTCGCGCTCTACCTGGCCTCGGCGGTGCTGGCGTGGTTGCAGGGGTATCTGCTCAACATTGCGCTGCAGAGCACCATCCGCCGCATCGGCGATCAGGTGGAGGCCAAGATCCACCGACTGCCCCTGAGCTACTTCGACTCCACCAAGCGCGGCGATGTGCTCAGTCGCGTGACCAACGACGTCGACAACATGGCGCAGAGCCTGCAGCAGACCATGAGCCAGCTGGTGACGTCCGTGCTCACCGTGATCGGCATCCTGGGGATGATGGTCTTCATCTCGCCGCTGCTGTCGGTGGTGGCGCTGGTGACGGTGCCCATCACGGCGTTCCTCGTCGCGGCCATCGCCAAGCGCTCGCAGCCGCACTTCATGGCGCAGTGGAAGCAGACCGGCTCCCTCAACGCCCAGGTCGAGGAGGCCTACACCGGTCACGAACTGGTCAAGGCGTACGGCCGTCAGGACGAGACCGCGCGGGTGTTCCACGAGAGCAACGAGGCGCTCTACCAGGCCAGTTTCCGCGCCCAGTTCATCTCCGGGATCGTGATGCCGTCCATCATGTTCCTGGGCAATCTCAACTACGTGGTGATCGCGGTCGTCGGGGCGCTGCGGGTGGCGTCGGGTTCGCTGACCCTCGGCGAGGTGCAGGCGTTCATCCAGTACTCGCGCACCTTCACTCAGCCGCTGACGCAGATCGGGTCGATGGTGAACCTGCTGCAGTCCGGTGTGGCGTCCGCCGAGCGGATCTTCGAGATCCTCGACGCCGACGAGGAGAGCGAGGACCCGGCCGCACCGGCCAGCCCGGCGGCTCGCAGCGGGCGCGTGGAGTTCGAGAACGTGCGCTTCTCCTACGACCCCGAGCAGCCGCTGATCGAGAACCTCTCCTTCGTCGCCGAACCGGGTCGCATGGTGGCGATCGTCGGTCCGACGGGTGCGGGCAAGACGACGCTGGTGAACCTGATCATGCGCTTCTACGAGATCGACGGTGGACGCATCACCCTCGACGGCGTGGACACCCGAACCATGACGCGTGCGGACCTGCGCTCGCGCACCGGCATGGTGCTGCAGGACACGTGGCTCTTCGGCGGGACCATCTACGACAACATTGCCTACGGCGATCCGAGCGCGCCGCGGGAATCGGTGCTCGAGGCGGCGCGGGTGAGCTACGTCGACCGATTCGTGCACACCCTGCCCGACGGTTACGACACCGTGATCGACGACGAGGGTGCCAACATCAGTGCCGGAGAGAAGCAGCTCATCACGATCGCGCGGGCGTTCCTGGCGAACCCCTCGGTGCTGATCCTCGACGAGGCGACGAGCTCGGTGGACACCCGCACCGAACTGCTGGTGCAGAAGGCCACGGCCGCCCTGCGCAGCGACAGAACGAGTTTCGTGATCGCGCACCGGCTCTCGACCATTCGCGACGCGGATCTGATCCTGGTGATGGAGAAGGGCACCATCGTCGAGCAGGGCACACACGACGAGCTGATCGCCGCTCGCGGGGCGTACCACCGCCTCAGCGCGTCGGGTCTGGGGATATCGGAGTCGGTCGGGGGATGAGCGAGCGGGGATTCGGCTTCGACGTCGGTACCCGCCTCGACGGCCGCGCCGGCCGCACCGGGACCATCCACACCCCGCACGGCGACATCGCGACTCCCGCGTTCGTGGCCGTCGGCACCAAGGCGACCGTGAAGGCCGTTCTGCCCGAGACGATGTCGGAGCTCGGTGCGCAGGCCGTGCTCGCCAACGCCTACCACCTCTACCTGCAGCCGGGCGCCGACATCGTCGACGAGGCGGGTGGTCTGGGCAGGTTCATGAACTGGCCGGGACCGACGTTCACCGACAGCGGTGGGTTCCAGGTGATGTCGTTGGGCGTGGGGTTTCGCAAGGTGATCGCGATGGACGCCGAGCGGGTCACCTCCGACGACGTGATCGCCGAGGGCAAGCAGCGCCTGGCCCACGTGGACGACGACGGGGTCACCTTCACCTCCCACCTCGACGGTTCTCGTCACCGGTTCACCCCCGAGGTGTCGATGCAGATCCAGCATCGGCTCGGCGCGGACATCATGTTCGCCTTCGACGAGCTGACCACCCTCATGAACACGCGTGGCTACCAGGAACTCTCGCTCGCGCGCACGCAGGCGTGGGCGGTGCGGTGCATCGCCGAACACCACCGCCTGACCGTCGAGCGCGCGGACAAGCCGTACCAGGCGCTGTTCGGAGTGGTGCAGGGCGCACAGTACGAGGACCTGCGGCGGCAGGCCGCCCGCGGTCTCGAGACCGTGATCGGACCGAACGGACGCGGATTCGACGGCTACGGCATCGGCGGGGCGCTCGAGAAGCAGAACCTCGGCGCCATCGTCGGCTGGGTCACCGACGAGCTGCCCGAGGACAAGCCGCGGCACATGCTCGGTATCAGCGAGCCGGACGACTTCTTCGCCGCCATCGAGAACGGCGCCGACACCTTCGACTGTGTCAACCCCTCCCGGGTGGCACGCAACGCCGCGATCTACACCCGCGACGGACGCTTCAACATCAACACCGCCCGATTCCGGCGGGACTTCTCCCCGATCGAGGACGGGTGCGACTGCTACACGTGTGCGCACTACACCCGCGCCTACATGCACCACCTGTTCAAGGCCAAGGAGATGCTGGCCTCGACCCTCGCGACGATCCACAACGAGCGGTTCACCGTGCGGATGGTCGACGAGATCCGCGCATCCATCGACACCGGACGCTACGACGAGCACAAAGCAGAAACGCTCGCCCGGTTCTACCGGACGAGCGTTCCCGAGTCTTCCTGACCAGGTGCCTAGCTCTTGGCCACCTGGGTGCCGCCGGCGAGCTCGTCGTGCTTGCCCTGCTTGCGGGGGTTGTTGCTGATGGTGACGGCGATCACGATGTAGGCGACCAGTGAGACCAGCGTGCCGATGATCGGAATGATCCCGACGATCTGAAACGCATTACGGATCGCGGATTCCTTCGGCGTGGGGTTCCCCCCGCTGGGTCCGCGCACGGAGAGCCCGAGCGCCTTCTTGCCGAGAGTGCCACCGGACTGCGACTCCATCAGCACGAAGTAGAGGTAGCCCAGAATGGCCAGGAGCAGCGACATAAAGTAGGTCAGGTTCGAATTGGAGATCCCCACCGCGAAGATGATGATCGCTGTGGGGATGCCGACGATCAGGCCGTCGATGATCCGCGCCAGGAAACGAATGCCCAGGTCGGCGGGCACACCCCCGCCGGGGAGCTGGTTGAGCTGGTTGTTGAACTGCGGGGCGGCCGGGTATCCGCCCGGACCCTGCGGGGGCGGGAAGCCGCCCTGCGGGTAGCCGGCGGGGCCACCCTGCGGGTACGGCGCCGGCCCGCCGGGGGGCGGGTAGGAACCCTGAGCCGGAGGCGGCGGGTACCCGCCCTGGGGAGGCGGGGGGTAGGCACCAGGCGGTGGGTAGGAGCCCTGCGGGTTCTGCGGATCCTTGCTCGGATCGAAACCGCTCGATGTCATTGTCTTTCCCTCTCTCGGTGGTCGGAGGAGTCTCCTCGGCCTTGAGGGCAGCCTACGGACTCGGAGCGGAATATCCAGGGGTTGGGATCAGGTCGTGCCCCAACCGTGCCCTTTGTTCAGGCAGCGATGTAGGTGGGTTCGCGACGCTTCAACAGCGCCACCACCCGGTACGTGATGGGGAGAACCAGCACTTCGGCGAGGGTCTTCCACACGAACCCGAAGATCACGTAGTTGATGAAATCGCGCCAGGTACTGATGCCGATCACCCCGGCCGCGATCGAACAGAAGATCAGCGTGTCGAAGAACTCGCCGACCACGGTGGAGCCGATCAGGCGCACCCACAGGTGCTTCTCGGCGGTGCGGCGCTTGATCAGCACCAGCACCGCGGCGTTGAGGGTTTGGCCCACCAGGTACCCGGCCAGACCGGCCACCACCAGGCGCGGCACCACCCCGATCACCGTCGAGAGCGCGTCCTGGTTGGTGTAGAAGGGAGCCGACGGCAGGGCGATCGCGATCGCGAAGCATGTGCTGGCCAGAACCAGTGACGCGAAGCCGACGAAGATGGCCCGCCGCGCGGCTCGGAACCCGTACACCTCACTGATCACGTCGCCGAGAATGTAGGCCAGCGGGAACAGGAAGAACGCCCCGTCGGTGTTGATGGGCAGTATTTGGATGGGGCCGAGGGACACCGAGGAGTCGGTGAAGAACGACACCCCCTTACCCGCGGTGATGTTCGAGATCAGCAGGACGGCAGTGAAGACCCCGACGATCGCCGGGTAGTACCCGGTTCCCGTCCGGGCCATCGCTGCCTGTCCAGAGTGCGGTTCGTCCTGGGCGTCGGCCGACGAGGCCGGGGAGGTTCGGGTCATGCGGTCATCGAAGCACCTGCACTCCCATCACGCCGAGCGGGGTTCGACATCGGTACCGGGCTTCGCTGGAGATCAGCACCGACTCGAACTCACCGGGGCGGTCAGCATTCCCGCGAGAGCGTCGATGAGGTCGGTGCCGCACTCGTACCATCGCTCGTGCAGGTCCGATTCGCTCCCCACCATCGCCGCCTCGAGGTCGGCCATGAAGTGGATCAGAACGTGCCGCGCCATGTTCCGGCGCTCGAGTTCGACTGCGGGCGGAAGGCTGCGCATGCATCTGGCGAGGCCGGCGATGGTGTCGCGGTGCCCGCGTGAGCCCTGTGCCTCGTCGTAGCCGAGTTCCTGCAGCCCGGGGTCCGCGAAAACCCGGGCGCAGAACCGTGCGTACCAGGACGGTGAGCCCAGCTCGGCGAGGTGCTCGGTGGCAGGGCGGATCAGGCAGGTGAGCCAATCTCGAATGTCGTCCGACCCCTGGTACTCGGCCACCAGCTGCCCTCGCCGCTCCTCCACGGGGATCGCATGCTTGCCCAACACCGCGCGCACCAGATCGGTCTTGGTGCCGAAGTGATAGCCCACCGCCGTGTTGTTGCCCTGTCCTGCGGCCTCGCTGATCTGCCTGTTGGACACCGCATGCAGTCCGCGTTCGGCGATCAGCCGCTCCGCCGTGACGAGGATGAGGTCACGAGTGGCAGCCGAACGCGCCGTGCGCTGGGACGAGGTTGTGCGCTGGGATGACGTTGTGATCAGCGGGCTCGACGGCATGATCGCTCCTCTCGTCGTCGCGCCCGGCACCGTCGGCCGATGCGGGCGCTCGTGGTCGAGTATGAACCTGCCCGCCGCCCGAGGGTTCGGGGTGTCGTGCCCGGTGTCCTACCAGGTGACGGGCAGTTCGTAGACGCCGTAGACGGCAGCCTGGTGCTTGAACGGCAATTCGAGGACATCGGTGGCGAGCCTGAGTGTGGGGATGCGTCGGTAGAGGGTGCCGTAGACCACCTCGAGTTCCAGACGCGCCAGCGGCTGGCCGAGGCACTGGTGTGGGCCGAAACCGAAGGCCACGTGCCGACGGGCGTCGCGACGGAGGTCCAGGGTGTCGGCGTCGTCGAACAGCTCCGGGTCGCGGTTGGCCACCTCGATGGGCAGCACCATCCCCTCCCCGGCCTTGATGGTGATGCCGGCTACCTCGATGTCCTCGGTTGCCACACGCCGGAGGCCGTCGTGAACGATCGAGAGGTATCGCAGCATCTCCTCGACGGCGCCCGGGACCACAGCGCTGTTGTCCTCGGCCTGCAGGAGGGCGAGTTGGTCAGGGTGCTGCAGGAGCAGGGCTGTACCCAGGGCCATCATGTTCGCGGTGGTCTCGTGCCCGGCGAGCAAGAGCAGCGCGCCGATTCCGACGGCGTCCTCGGGGCTCAGTTCGCCGCTTCCGACCCTGCTCCCGAGCATCGAGAGCACGTCGTCCTGCGGGTGGTCGGCCTTGTGCTTCATCAGTTTGGCGAGGTAGCCGAGCAGTGACTGCAGTGCCGCCCCACGCTCTTCCATCGGAACATCTCGCCGCACCATGGTGTGGCTGTACCGCTGGAACTCCTCGTGGTCGGAGTACGGGACCCCGAGCAGGTCGCTGATCACCAGGGACGGCACCGGCAGGGTCAGGGCCTCCACCAGGTCCACCGGCTTGGGACCGGCCAGCAGCGCATCGATGTGCTCGTCGACGATCCGCTGCACCGCCGGCCGCATCGCCTGCACGCGCTTGATGGTGAAGATGGGCTGCACCATGCGCCGCAGTCGTGCATGTTCGGGATCGTCCATGTTCAAGAAGCTGAAGGTGCCGGTGTTGGGCCCGTGCATGGGATGACCCGGATTCCTCGAGTCAGCGGAGACGAGCGGGTTGCTCAGCAACGCCCGCTGGTCGTGGTAGCGGGTGACGACGTGTACGGCTTTGCCGGTCGGAAGGACGGCCCGCGCGACGCCGTCCGCGCCCTGCAGATCGATCAACTCCGGAGCCGGATCGAACGGGCACCTCGCCGCCCGGTCCATCGGGAAGGTCCGTCCCGGGTCCGCTGGGGTGGGGGTGGTGGTCTGTGCGCTGCTCATGGTGGTTCCTTCCGCGCTGCTCGGGCTTACTGGTTCGGTGGGTTGTCGGCGGCCGGGTCAGGCGCCGTCGGCGATGCGGATGGCGAGTGCGGGACACACCGCCGCGGCCTGTTCGACGTTGGCTCGTTCGCTCTCGTCGACGACGTCGCTGTCGTTGACGAACACCGCGACACCGTCCTCGTCGCGCTGGTCGAAAACCTCCGGTGCGGCCATGACGCATTGGCCGGAGGCAACGCACTTGTCCTGCTCCAGGACGACCTTCATGTTCGAACTCCTTGTCGGTCGGGATTTGTCGGGCACTGGGGAATCGGTTCGGGTGTCTGTCGGGGTCTCGTCAGGCGTGGGAGACGGCGCGGGCGTTCAGATCGGTGCGCCGTCGGCGTGCTTGTTTGGCCATGTTCCAGCCGATTACCGCGTGAAGGTCGTCGTCGTGGCGGTGTTCGGCCACGAAGCGCCCGGAGGCCACGTCCCCCTCGACGATGGTGGTGTCGCCGTCTGTGGTGACCGTTCCGTGGACCTGGATGGTTGCGTCGAACTGTGTGGTCCAGAAGTAGGGGATCGGTGCGTAGTCGACCTGCTCGCCGAGAATGTCGGCGGCGACGGCCAGGGCCTGTTCGGTGGCGTTGGTGCGGTTCTCGAGCCGGATGGTGCGTCCGAGGCCGGGGTGGGAGAAGCGCGCCACATCACCCACCGCGTAGATGCCGTCGGCAGCGCGGCAGTGGGCGTCGCACACGACGCCGTCGTCGATGTGCAGACCGCTGTCGGCCAGCCAGTCGGTGTTGGGGGTGGAGCCGACAGCGGCGACGACAACCTCGGCGGTCAGGGTCGTTCCGTCGTCGAGGACCACGTCGGTGCCCGTCGCCACATCCCTGACGCCGATTCCGCAGCGCACGTCGATGCCGTGTTGGGTGTGCAGTTCGGTCAGTGCTGCTCCGACGGTCGCGCCCAGGGGCAGGGCCATGAGAGTCGGCTCGGGTCCGACGATGGTGACGTCTGCGCCGAGAGTGCGCAGTGTGGCGCCGATTTCGGATCCGAGTACCCCGGTGCCGATGACCACGACTCCGATGCCGGGAGTGGTGGCTGCGCGCAGGCGCAGAGAATCCTCGAGGGTGCGGATGGTGTGGACGCCGGACCAACCGAAGGTGCGGGGTGTGACGCCGGTGGCGATGACGATGTTGTCGGCGGAGAACGTCGTGCCGGAGGCGGTGGTGACCGTGCGGGTGGCGGAGTCGAGTGCGGTGGCCGGGTCGCCGAGGTGGAGGTCGATGCGCAGCTCGGCGAGGCGGTCGGGGGTGCGGAGGGTGATCCTGTCGATGTCCCAGTCCCCGGCGAGAACCTGCTTGGACAGCGGCGGTCGGTCGTAGGGCAGGTGGGGTTCGTTGCCGATCAGGGTGATGGTGCCGTCGAATCCATTACGGCGCAGTGCTTCTGCCGTGGTGGTCCCGGCTGCGGCGGCGCCGACGATCACAACCGAACGGGGAGCATTCGTGGTCAACGGTGACGTCCTATCGCGTGATCGGGAGTCGGTCGGGATGTGGTTCTCGACCTCCAAATTACGTCAGGCGACTGACTTAAAACTACTACGAATTGGTAACGGCGCGGCCCCCGCGTTCCGACCGTCAGTGTCGGTCCTGGTCAGAGGGCGGGGAACCACGCATCCCGTGGCAGGCGCGCGGGGTCGAAGTGCTCGAGCAGGCCGCCCGCGGTGCCGGCGTCGCCCCGGTCGGTACCGATCGAGCGGGCGAGCATCCTCAGAACGTCGGGCGGTTCGCATCCTCGGTCCCGTAGGGCTGCGAGCGTCACGGCCCCGTCGCGCTTGGCCAACCTCGCTCCGGTCGGACCCAGCGCCAGGGGCACGTGAACGTACTCCACGGGTGGGTACCCCAGCAGGGCGCCGAGCACGCGCTGGCGCGGCGCCGACGACAGCAGATCCTCGCCCCGGACCACCTGATCGATCCCTTGCTCTCCGTCGTCCACCACCACGGCCAGGTTGTAGGCGGGTGTGCCGTCGCCGCGCATCAGCACCAGGTCGTCCACCGCCGCGGTGTGGTTGCCGTGCAACAGGTCCGGCACGGTGCACGTGGATTCGGGTGCGCGCAGCCGCAGGGCCGGCGGGCGCCCCGAAGCCCGGCGAACGGTGCGCTCGGCCTCGGTCAGTTCGCGACACGTTCCGGGATAGGCACCCGGTGGCGCGTGTGGAGCGGTCACCGCCTGCGCGATCTCCTTGCGGCTGCAGAAGCACTCGTACACCAACCCGCGCGAGCGCAACTGCTCCACCGCATCGGTGTAGAGGGCGGTGCGGTCGCTCTGCGCGACGACGGCGGCGTCCGAGACCAGACCCAGCGCGGCGAGATCGGCCAGTTGCCGTTCACGCGAGCCCTCGACCACCCGGGCGGTGTCGAGGTCTTCGATACGCACCAGCCACGATCGGCCGGTGGTGCGGGCGAACAACCACGACAGCAACGCCGTTCGGAGGTTGCCCAGGTGCAGATCACCCGTCGGGCTGGGAGCGAAGCGACCGGCGCCGATCATTGGTGTGTTTTCGAGCTCTCGGGTGTCGAGCTCTCGCGCGTCCATCCGATCAGCAGTGCAGCCCCGGCCAGGAGCGCAGGCGCCACGACCAGCGCCCGCATGATGGTGGTGTGCTCGGCGATCAGGCCGATCAGCGGTGGACCGGCGAGGAACGCGCAGTATCCGATCGAGGACACCACGCCGACGCGCGTGGCGGCGTATCGGCCGTCGTCGGCCGCTGCACTCATGCCCACGGGGAACCCGAGCGAGGTGCCGATTCCCCACAGGAGCGCACCCGCGAACGCGATCTCGACGGTCGGTCCGAGGACGAAGATCATCGAACCCACCACGGCCGACGTCACCAGTACGCGCAGCACCGCGACCCGTCCCCACCGGTCGAGAAGGGCCGGTCCGAACCACCGGCCGGCGGTCATGGCCGCGAGGAACACGGTGAAGACCACGGTGCCCAGGGCCTGCGAGGTGCCGAACTTGTCGATCACCGCCACCGCGGCCCAGTCGTTGCCCGACCCTTCGGAGAAGGCGAACGCCAGCACCACCAGGCCGATCAGGAGAGTTCGCGGCTCGGTCCAGGCTGCCCGCACGCTCGGGGTATCGGCCCGAATCGGGGTGGTGTCAGGAGCGCTCGGGGTGTCGGGGGCGAATCCGCGCACCGCCGGGACGACGGCGGCCAGCACGGCGCCGGCCACCACGGCCAGGTGCCCTCCGGCGGAGATGCCGAGCGCGGTCACCCCGGCTCCGAGCAGTGATCCCGCGACGGTGCCCACACTGAATCCGGCGTGGAATCTGGCCATGATGGACCGGCCCAGCAACTTCTCCACCGCCGCGGCCTGCACGTTCATCGCCACGTCCCACGCACCGTTGGACACACCCAGCGCGAACAGGCCCACGGTCAGCACCGCAACGTGGGTGACGCTGCCGATCGCCACCACGACCATCGCCGCGCAGAACATCCACACCGCACCGGAGACGACGGTTCGCGACGACGTTCGGGCAATGAGCGCGCCCACCAGCGGCAGGGCGACGAGTGAACCTGCGGCCAGGGCCAGCAGCACCAGCCCCAGGGTCGACGGGCTCAGAGACAGGTTCTCGCGGACCGCCGGGATGCGGGAGGCCCAACTGGATATCGCGAAACCCGCGGCGACGAAGGCGACGGTGGTTGCCCGCCGCGCGATCGCCGTCGCCCGGGCCTCGGTGGTCGGGTGCGCGGTCAGCGTGTGGCGACGCTGACCCGGGCGCGGCCGGCCCGTCGTGTACCGGCTCGGCTCGTCCGCGATGTGTCGGCGGCGCAGTCGGACATGAACTCGGCGAAGACGGCGTCGAAGCGCTCGGCGTCGTCGAGGTGGGGGAAGTGGCCGGCGTCGGGGAAGATCTCGACGCGTCCCGACGGCAGTTCCTGGCGCAGGTTGTCGGTGTGCGACATCGGGATGATGCTGTCGCGCTCACCCCAGATCAGCAGCGCCTGGATGTCCTGGTAGTCCTCGAAGTGGCTGCGGGCGCTGACCGATTGCCCCTTGACGCCGATCACCGATCGGGCGGTGGCGAGGAACGCGCGACGGGTGCCGGCGTCCTGGACCGAGGCGAAGGACTGCCAGGCCTCATTGGCGCTGGTGCTCAGGTGGGTCAGGCCGATGCGGCCGAGCCCCTCGAGTGCCTTGTCGGTGACCGAGCGCACGGCCTGCGAGGCCACGATGGGGAGGACGAACTCGCTTCCGGGCAGGATCGCCGCGCGGAGCAGAGGGCTGACCTCCTGGCCGAGGCCGCCGCTGGCGACCAGCACGAGACGCTCGACCAGGCCGGGGAAGAGGTACATCGCCTGCATGGCGACTCCGCCGCCGAAGGAGTGTCCGGCGAAGGTGGCCGACTCGATGCCGAGCGAATCCAACAGATCGCGCACCGTCGCAGCGTGGGCGCTGAGGGAGTAGTCGCCGTCCGGCTTGTCGGAGAGTCCGTGACCGAACAGGTCGGGTGCGATCACGCGGTACTTCTTGCTCAGGGTCTCGATCTGCGGCGCCCAGTTGTGGTGCGAGCCGAGAAGGCCGTGGAGCAGGACGACGGCGGGACCGTGGCCCTCGTCGACGTAGCGAAGCTTGTCGCCGTGCAGCATCAGCGTGTGCAGGGCCCGCGTGGAGGTGGTCGGCATCGTCGAGACGGGTGCGGACCGCGGCGTCACGGTGGGTGTGGTCATCGGTGTCTCCTAGCGGATGGGTGCTCGCGCACGACATCGGATCGGGCATCCGACGCTCTGTCCATCGGTGCGTGAACCGGAGTTGCTACAACCCGGTGGTGCCCCGACTGAATTGATTCAACCGTAAACCGGTTCGGTTGATTCCTGAATCGGCCGAATTCGGGCACATGGATTGTTTTGTGCACGGTTCGCCCAGGTCGAAGACCCCCGACACCGTGACCCACATCGCTGCGGGGCGGTATCGGGGGCCTGCACACATTCCAGTGTTCGGGGCCGGCGCTCGGGTCGGGTCAGTGCATGACCGGGATGGCCGACTCCATCGGTGCGTCTTCCTTGCGTGGGTTGCTGTCCTCGCCCGCGTCACCTCGGTCGATTCGGGTGGCCAGTGGCTTCTCGACCACGAAGGCCAGGATCACCGCGGCGAACACCACCAGCGGCACCAGGTACAGGAAGATCGGTGTCAGAGCGTCGTTGTAGGCGCCCACGATGATCGACCGGATCGGCCCCGGCAAGCTCGACAGCACGCTCGGGGTCAGCGAGTTCTCGCCGCCGCCGATCTGACCGCCCTCGGGCATCCGCTCGGCCAGCAGTTCGCTCAGCCGCGAGGCGAAGATGCTGCCCACCACGGCCGATCCCAGGGATGCGCCGATCTGACGGAAGAAGTTGTTCGACGCGGTCGCCGTCCCCACCTCCGAGCCGGGGAACGTGTTCTGCACGATGAGGATGAGGATCTGCATGCTCATGCCCAGTCCGATGCCCATCAGCGCGATGAACATCCCCAGCACGACCAGCGAGGTCGACGGCGTGAGCGTGGACAGCAGCACCAGCGACACCGCCACGATCGCCGTCCCGACCACCGGCAGCCACTTGTAGCGACCGGTGCGGCTGACGTACTGACCGGAGATCACCGACGTGACCAGCAGACCGGCCATCATCGGGATGAGCAGCAGACCGGCCTGGGTGGCGTTCTTGCCCGTCACCATCTGCAGGTAGGTGGGCAGGTAGGCGAGGGCGCCGAACATCGCGATGCCGGTGATCAGGCCGGCGACGGTGGTCAGCACGAAGTTGCGCTCGGCGAACAGGTGCATGGGGATCACCGGCTCGGGTGAGCGACGCTCGACGAGTACGAACGCGACGGCGGCGGCGACGGCGACGACGATGAGGCCGATGATCGTCGGCGATGCCCAGGCGTAGGTGTTGCCGCCCCAGGTGGTGAACAGGATCAGTGCTGTCGCGGCGATGCCGACCAGAACCATGCCGGGCCAGTCGATGACTGGGTTTCGCTTGCCGCCCTTGGGAAGTCGCAGGAAGAACAGGGCGCTGGCGAGTGCGATCGCGCCGAGCGGGACGTTGATCCAGAACACCCAGCGCCACCCGATGCTCTCGGTGAACCAGCCACCGAGCAGGGGGCCCGCCACCGAGGCGAGTGCGAACACCCCGCCCATCGCGCCCATGTACCGACCGCGCTGACGGGCCGGGACCACATCGGCGATGATCGCCTGGGCCAGCAGGATCAGGCCGCCGCCGCCGAGGCCCTGGATGGCGCGCCCGGTGATCAGCATCGTCATGTCGTGGGCCATGCCGCCGACGATCGATCCGACGATGAACACGGCGATCGCGCCGATGAACAGCCCCTTGCGGCCCAGCAGGTCGCCGAGCTTGCCGTAGACCGGCATCATCACCGTCGAGGCCAGGATGTAGGCGGTGGTCACCCACACCATGTGGTTCACGCCGTTGAGCTCACCGACGATGGTGGGCAGGGCTGTGGAGAAGATCATCTGGTCGAGCGATGCCAGCAGCATCGCGATGAGCAGACCCGCGAACACCAGGCCGATGGACCTCGTGTTCTCGGATTTGGGGGCGAAGTCGGTGGACTTCGTCACGGATGTGGACATGGGTGGTCCTTACCTCTCGGGCTGGGGGGGTGGTGCTGGGGGGGGTTGGTGCTCAGGGGTTGGTGCTCAGGGGTTGGTGGTGGGCGGAGCCGGCTGATTGCGGCGGATGATCGCTGCCATCAGCTCGAACGCGGGCGCCAACATGTCCGCTCGCGAGCCGCGTCTGCCGGTGGCCTGCCAGCGTCGGAACGCGTACTTCATCGCTGCGCCCGCCGTCATCACCAGCGCCAGAGCCTCCTCGTCGGGGGTGATCTCGCTGCGGACCCGATCGCCCAGCGTGCCGCCCCGCGCGCGAATTCGGCTCTCGACCACGCGGGTGAGCGCTTCCTCGAGTTCGTTCATGCGCGCGAAGTGGCGGTGCATGAGGTCCGGGTGCGACTTGATGATGCGGTGGCGTGCGAGCAGGAGGTCGGACTCGCCGTCGTCGGCCATCGCGGTGGACTCGAACACCCGCACCACGCCGGTCAAAAGATCCGGCTCGTGCTCGGCGAGAACCGCGTCGATGGCCTCGTCGGTGGGGATCGAGATCAGCTCTCCCACCACCGCGGCGTCCTTGCCGGGGAAGTAGTTGAAGAACGTGCGGGTGGAGATGGTGGCGGCGTCGCAGATCATGTCCACGGTCACGGCGTCGTAGCCGTGCTCGAGGACCAGCGAGACGGCACTGGTCTCGATCTGTCGCCGGGTGGCGATCCTCTTGCGCTCCCGGAGCCCGAGAGCCGATTCACTTCGCTGCACGAATGAATAATTGCACTGCGTGCACAATTGCGCAAGTTGCAAGATTGCGTGTCCTGCATCACATGCGGGTGGGCCTGCTTTCGGTACCCAATGTGACAGTTGGTCACCAGAGCTGACCAACTGTCACATTGGGTACAGACGGACCGGGCCAGCAGCGCCGAGCGAGGGAGCCGGGGGAACGACGAACGCCCCCGACTCGTACGGAGTCGAGGGCGTCCGGTGGCGGAGGATAGGGGATTTGAACCCCTGAGGGCGTTAACCCAACCCGCGTTCCAGGCGAGCGCCATAGGCCACTAGGCGAATCCTCCGCCTCGAAGCATAGAGGCAGCACCCGCGCCCGGACCAATCCGGCCGTCCGCCGGGAGTGCGGATTGCTCGGCGGGGTGACCGGCCGTCTACAGTGATCAGTGGATCCCGCGCGGCGCGCATCCTGTGAACTCCCCCAGGGCCGGAAGGCAGCAAGGGTCAACGGGCTCTGCCGGGTGCGCGGGGTCCCCTTACATCTCGACGAGCTCGTCGCCTCTCCGCGTGGCGGGCGCTCGCGCCGGAAGAGTCTGTCGCTCATCGAAAGGTCAGCGCTCCATGCCCGCCCAGACCCAGTACGGACTGATGACCCGCGCGGAACTCGAAGCCGAGCACGCGGCACAAGTGGCTCTCTACCAGCAGTTGCGTGAGCGTGGACTGTCGCTGGACCTCACCCGCGGTAAGCCGTCGCCGGAGCAGTTGGATCTGTCGGCCGCGCTGCTGACCCTGCCCGGTGAGGGCACCTTCCGCGACGCCGACGGTACGGATTGCCGCAACTACGGCGGCCTGATGGGTCTTGCGTCGCTGCGGTCGATCTTCGGTGAGCTGCTCTCGGTGCCGACGGCCAACCTTCTCGCTGCAGGCAACTCGAGCCTCGAGCTCATGCACGACTACCTGGTGTACGCGCTGCTGCACGGGACGGTCGATTCCGAGAGCCCGTGGGCGGCGCAGGGGCCGGTGAAGTTCGTGTGTCCGAGTCCGGGGTACGACCGTCACTTCGCGGTGTGCGAGACGCTCGGCATCGAGATGATCCCGGTGCCGATGCTCGAGGACGGGCCCGACATGGCGGCGCTCACCGAGATCGTCGCCACCGATCCGTCCGTCAAGGGCATGTGGGCGGTCCCGACGTACTCGAACCCCACCGGCGCGGTGTTCTCCGCGGATGTCGTTCGCGAGCTGATGACCATGCCCACCGCGGCGCCGGACTTCCGAATCCTGTGGGACAACGCGTACGCCGTGCATCCCTTGGTCGAGGAGTTCGCGCCCGCGATCGACGTGCTCTCGCTCGCTGCCGCGGCGGGGGTGCCGAACCGTCCGGTGGTCTACGCGTCGACGTCGAAGATCACCTTCGCGGGCGCCGGAGTCGCCTTCCTGGGGGCCTCGACGGCCAACCTGGAGTGGTACACCCGGTTCACCGCGACGCGCAGCATCGGTCCGGACAAGCTCAACCAGCTGCGGCACGTGCTGTTCTTCGGCGACGCCGACGGCGTGCGCGCCCACATGGCGGAGCATCGGCGGATACTCGCTCCCAAGTTCGCCCGGGTGGCGGAGATCCTGGCCGATCGGCTGGGCCCGTCGAAGGTCGCGTCGTGGACCGATCCGAAGGGCGGGTACTTCGTCAGCCTCGATGTGATGGATGCCACAGCGGCGCGCACGATCGCGCTGGCGAAGGACGCCGGAATCGCTCTGACCGCGGCCGGATCGGCCTTCCCGTACCGACGGGACCCGCACGATCGGAACATCCGACTCGCACCGAGTTTCCCATCCATGGATGATGTGTCTGCGTCCATGGACGGGGTCGCAACGTGCGTGTTGCTCGCAGCCGCGGAGAAGCTCCTGAACAACTAGATAGCACCACTGGTCACAAAAGCGGGCGAAAGTTCGTTTACAGGTCCGGGTCCAACCTCTGTTATGTTTCCACCGTCATCGCAGCGGGGGTTGCACCGACAGGTCCGAGTCAGCACGTGAGACCCGCCCGCCCGGGCGGACAGCGCAAAGGGGATTTCGAATGCGGGTACGCCGCCGTATCGTGTCGGCGACGGTTCTGGCACTTGCTGTCGGAACGTTGACAACCTTGACCTCACCCGTGGCCAGTGCGGAGGCGTGCGGCGGATTCGCCGGCAGCGGCAACATCGGCGCCGGCCTCCCCGGCCAGATCCCCAGCGGACGCCAGGGACCGCCCCCGGTCTACAACGGCCCCAACACCTCGGTGATATCCTGGGTGACCGGTCCCGCGAGCCAGAACGCTACCTTCGATCGCTTCGGCATCTCCGGAACCGACCTCGGCATCTCGTGGGACAACGGCGCCGGGCAGACGCTGATGGCCTTCGGCGACACCTTCGGCGACTGCACCTGGCCCGGTGGCCAGTGGCGTCACCAGACTCTGCTTCGCAGCAACGACACCAACCTGGCCGACGGCCTCACCATCGACGACGGGGTCAAGGAGCCGGGCCTGAACTACGCCGCTCAGCTCATCCCCGCGCTGGGTCTGGCTCCGGTCGAGCTCACCGTGGTTCCCACCTCGGGCATCGCGGTCGACGGCGTGCAGTACATGTCGTTCATGTCGGTGCGCAGCTGGAACGGTCCGGTGTGGTTCACCAACTACAGCGGCATCGCCACCTCGCGTGACAACGGGCAGACCTGGCAGGTCGCACCGAGCACGATCCGCTTCAACAACATCTTCGGCGTCGACGTCCCCGGTCGGGAGAGCGGCACCTCCCGGTTCCAGCAGCTCGGCTTCATGCGGGGCAAGGACGGCATGGTGTACCAGTACGGCACCCAGAGCGGCCGGATCGGCGCGGTGTACCTCTCGCGCTCGACCCCGGACGCCATCCTGGACCCGAACCGCTACGAGTACTGGTCCCCCAACGGCTGGACCCGTGACCTCAACGCGTCCACCCCGGTGGTGCGTGAGCCGAACGGCGAGCTCTCGGTGGCCTGGAACGACTACATTCAGCGCTACATCCTGCTGACGTTCAACGACATCGAGCAGCGCCTGGTGCTGCGCACCTCCCCGAACCCCGAGGGTCCGTGGAGCGAGCAGACCACCCTGGTGCCGAGCGCTGAGATCAACGGCGGCGCCACCGGCACCGCGCTGTACGCGCCGTTCATCCACCCGCGTTCGAGTGGGAACTCGCTGTACTTCACCGCCTCGCAGTACTCGTCGTACAACGTGCTGCTGCTGCGTACCAACCTGGACGCCATCCCGCGCTGACCTCGGCAACGGACGAGAAGAACCGGCCGCTTCCTCACTGCGAGGGGGCGGCCGGTTCCTTGCGTTTCGAGGCACTGGCCCCGGGTGGGACAGCGCAGGTGGAAGAATCGGCGGCATGGCCGAGACCTTGAACCTGGTGGGCGATCCCGACGCGGACGCGCTGCTCTCGACGGATCCTTTGGCGCTGCTGATCGGGATGCTCCTCGATCAGCAGGTGGCCATGGAGTCGGCGTTCGCCGGTCCGAAGAAACTCCACGATCGGCTGGGCACGCTCGATGTGCGGGTGCTCGCCGACCACGATCCCGATGCGTTCGCCGCCCTGTGCGCCCAGACCCCCGCCGTGCACCGGTACCCGGGTGCGATGGCCAAGCGGATCCAGGACCTGTGCGCGTACATCGTCGAGCACTACGACGGGCGCGCCGACGCCATATGGGTCGACGGGGATCCCGACGGCACGGAGGTCCTGCGCCGACTGCGCGCGCTGCCCGGTTACGGCGATCAGAAGGCGCGGATCTTCCTGGCCCTGCTCGGTAAACAGTGCGGCCTGACCGCCCCGGGCTGGCGCGAGGCCGCCGGAGCGTACGGCGAGCCGGGATCGCGTCGGTCCATCGCCGACGTCGTCGATCCCATCTCGCTCGGGGAGGTCCGCGACTTCAAGCGCGCCACCAAGGCCGCGGCCAAGGAGGCTGCCGCGGCGAAGGCTGCCGCGAAGGCCGCGGCGGAGAAGTAACACGCCGCCGAGCGGTCACCGCCTGGTGGTCGTCGCCGCCGAGGACGGTGTCCGAAGGCGCCGGTAACCTTTGTCCGTGGCTCTGTACCGGAAGTACCGTCCAGCGACGTTCGCCGAGGTTGTCGGGCAGGAGCACGTCACCGAGCCGCTGTCGGTCGCTCTCGATTCGTCGCGGATCAACCACGCCTACCTGTTCTCCGGTCCACGCGGATGTGGCAAGACGTCCTCCGCGCGCATTCTGGCCCGCTCGCTGAACTGCGAGCAGGGCCCCACCTCCACCCCGTGCGGCCAGTGCTCGTCGTGCATCGCGTTGGCGCCGGGTGGGCCGGGAAATCTCGACGTGATCGAACTCGATGCGGCCAGCCACGGCGGTGTCGACGACACGCGCGAGCTTCGCGATCGCGCGTTCTACGCGCCGGCCGAGTCGCGGTACCGGGTGTTCATCATCGACGAGGCCCACATGGTCACCACCGCGGGCTTCAACGCGCTGCTCAAGATCGTCGAGGAGCCACCCGAACACCTGATCTTCATCTTCGCCACCACCGAGCCGGAGAAGGTGTTGCCCACCATCCGCTCACGCACTCATCACTACCCGTTCCGGCTCCTCGCGCCCGCCGCGATGCGCTCGCTCATGCAGCGGATCTGCGCCGACGAGAACGTGGTGGTCCAGGATGCGGTGTACCCACTGGTCATCCGGGCCGGGGGCGGATCCCCGCGTGACACGCTGAGCGTCCTCGACCAGTTGATTGCCGGCGCCGGCGACGAGGGGGTGCAGTACGGGCGCGCACTCGCTCTGCTCGGCGTCACCGATGTGGCCCTGATCGACGAGGCTGTCGACGCTCTCGCCTCGCTCGACGGTGCGGCACTGTTCGGGACGGTCGAGAAGGTCATGGACGCCGGGCACGATCCTCGGCGTTTCGCCGTCGACCTGCTCGAGCGGCTGCGGGACCTGATTCTGGTCCGCGCTGTTCCCGACGCCGCCGACCGGGGTTTGATCGACGCGCCGGCAGATCAGCTCGACCGCATTCGCGCACAGGCCGAACACATTGGTCCGGCCACGCTCACGCGCTACGCGGAGACGGTGCACACCGGGTTGGGGGAGATGCGCGGGGCCACATCGCCGCGCCTGCTGCTCGAGGTGATGTGTGCGCGGATGCTGCTGCCGTCGGCCTCCGATGCCGAGTCCGCGCTGCTGCAGCGCCTCGAGCGGATCGAGCGTCGACTCGACGTCACCCGGCCTGCCGGAGAGGCCGAGCTCCACTCCCCGCCCCCGGTCACCCCACGCACTGCCACCCCACCCACTGCCACCCCACCCACTGCCACCCCACCCACGGCCACCCCGCCGCCGCGCTTCCGCCGGCCGTCGGATCCGGTGGTCGCTGCCCCGGCGCCGGTTGCAGTGCCCGAGCCGGTTGCAGTGCCCGAGCCGGATGCAGTGCCCGAGCCGGATGCAGTATCGGCGCCGGTTCCAGTGCCCGAACCGGCAGCACCCGAGCCCACGCCGGAGCCCGCGCCTGAACCTGCCGCCCGTTCGGGGCCGGATGTGGCGGCTGTTCGCGCCGTCTGGTCCGAGGTGCGCATCAAGGCGCGGGACCGCTCGCGCACCACCGAGGTGATGCTCTCCGGCGCGACCGTGCGCGCGGTCACCGGCGACGCCATCGTGTTGGCCCACCACTCGGCGCCGTTGGCGAAGAGGCTCCTCGAGCCGCGTCACGTCGAGGTGATTCGCGACGTTCTCCGGGACATGTTCGGGGTCGACTGGGAGGTGCGCACCGAAGTCGAGCCGAATTCGGAGGCTGCGTCGTCGGCGCCTCAGCTCGGCGAGGCGTCGGCTGTTCCCTCGCCGCCACGCGCGCCCGCGCAGTATTCGCGGCCGAGCCGAACCGCACCCCCCGAGAAGTCGCCGCCTCGGAAGGCAGCGCCGCAGGGCTCGGGCCGACAGGCTCCGCCGCCGCGGGCGGACGACATCCCGCTGCCCGACGAGCCGGACGACCCCGAGCCGCCCGAGGTCGACCCCGTCGACCTGCCGACCGGTGATCCGACGCCGTCCGACCCGCCCCCGGCCGAGACCGACGAGGATCGGGCGGAGATGCTGGCCGAGGCGGCGCGAAACCCGGAGTCCAGGGACCGCCGCGATCCCGAGGAGGTGGCGCTGGAGTTGTTGCAGAGCGAACTCGGCGCCACTCGTCTCGACGGCCGCGGCAGCGCCGGCGGTTCGTAACGGCAGCTCCCAGCCCTCATGAGCACGACGACGGGTCCGCCGTCGTGTCACATTCCGCGCTCGGTTCGGTCCTGTCAGCGCGTCGGGGCCACCCTCTAGAGTGATGGCCGTCGAGGTCTGCACCTCGTGGGCCAGGGCGCCGCGGCGCGCCGGTCCGCAATCGAGAGTCAAATCGGAAGGAAAGTGCGCTGTGTCTACAGAGGCATTCATTTACGAGGCCATCAGGACACCGAGAGGCAAGGGCAAGAACGGATCGCTGCATTCGGTCAAGCCGATCTCGCTGGTGTCGGGACTGGTCGAGGAACTTCGTCGTCGCTACCCGGACCTCGACGAGAACCGGATCTCCGATGTGATCCTCGGAATCGTCTCGCCGGTCGGTGACCAGGGTGCCGACATCGCCCGCGCGGTCGTCAACTACACCGGGATGCCCGACACCGTCGGTGGCGTCCAGATCAACCGCTTCTGCGCCTCCGGCCTCGAGGCCGTGAACATGGCCGCGCAGAAGGTGCGTTCCGGATGGGACGAGCTGGTCATCGCCGGTGGCGTCGAGTCGATGTCCCGCGTCCCCATGGGCTCCGACGGCGGCCCCTGGCCGCTCGACCCGTGGACCAACTACAACACCTCGTTCGTGCCGCAGGGCATCAGCGCAGATCTCATCGCCACCATCGAGGGCTTCTCCCGCGAGGACGTCGACGCCTACGCCGTGCAGTCGCAGGATCGCGCCGCGGCGGCGTGGTCGGGTGGGTACTTCTCGAAGTCCGTGGTGCCGGTGGTCGACCAGAACGGTCTGCTCGTTCTCGATCACGACGAGCACATGCGTCCGGGCAGCACCGTCGAGTCCCTCGGTCAGCTCAAGCCGGCCTTCGAGGCCCTCGCGGCCATGGGCGGCTTCGACGACGTCGCGCTGCAGAAGTACCACTGGGTCGAGAAGATCAACCACGTGCACACCGGCGGTAACTCGTCGGGCATCGTCGACGGCGCCGCCCTGGTGCTGCTCGGCACGGAGAAGGTGGGCAAGGACCTCGGCCTGACCCCGCGTGCCCGCGTCGTCGCCACCGCCACCAGCGGTGCCGATTCCACCATCATGCTCACCGGTCCCACCCCGGCTACGGAGAAGGCGCTCGCGCAGGCCGGTCTGTCGATCGACGACATCGACATCTTCGAGCTCAACGAGGCCTTCGCGTCGGTGGTCCTGAAGTTCCAGAAGGATCTGAAGATCCCGAACGAGAAGCTCAACGTCAACGGTGGCGCCATCGCCATGGGTCACCCGCTCGGGGCAACCGGCGCCATGATCACCGGCACCGTCGTCGACGAGCTCGAGCGCCGCGGCGCGCGCTACGGCCTGATCACCCTGTGCATCGGCGGCGGTATGGGTGTCGCCACCATCATCGAGCGAGTCTGAGGAAGCTGAACGTATATGTCTGACAACATGATTTCGTGGGATCAGGATGCCGACGGCATCGTCGTCCTGACCATGGACGACCCCAACCAGGGCGCCAACACCATGAACGAGCTGTACAAGTCGTCCATGGCGGCCACTGTCGATCGCCTCGAGGCCGAGAAGGACTCCATCACCGGTGTCGTGATCACCTCGTCGAAGAAGACCTTCTTCGCCGGTGGCGACCTCAACAACATCATCAAGGCCGGCGCGGACGACGCGCAGGCGGTGTTCGACGAGGTCGAGGGCATCAAGGCGCAGCTGCGCCGCATCGAGAAGCTCGGCAAGCCCGTCGTGTCCGCCATCAACGGCGCCGCGCTCGGTGGCGGCCTCGAGATCGCTCTGGCCACGCACCACCGCATTGCAGCCAACATCCCGTCGGTGCAGATCGGTCTGCCCGAGGTTTCGCTGGGTCTGCTCCCCGGCGGCGGCGGCGTCGCCCGCATCACCCGTCTGCTGGGCATCCAGAACGGCTTCATGACCGTCCTGGCCCAGGGCACCCGCTTCAAGGCGCAGAAGGCGCTCGAGGTGGGGCTGATCCACGAACTGGTGGATTCGGTCGAGGAACTGGTCCCCGCAGCCAAGGCGTGGATCAAGGCCAACCCCGAGGGCGGCGTCGCCCCCTGGGACGTCAAGGGCTACAAGATCCCTGGTGGCACCCCGTCCAACCCGTCGCTCGCCTCGATCCTCCCGGCGTTCCCGGCGAACCTGCGCAAGCAGATCAAGGGTGCCCCGATGCCGGCGCCGCTGGCCATCCTCTCCGCCGCGGTGGAGGGTGCCCAGGTCGACTTCGATTCGGCGTCGACCATCGAGTCGCGCTACTTCACCACCCTCGTCACCGGTTCGGTGTCGACGAACATGATCCAGGCGTTCTTCTTCGACCTCAACGCGATCAACTCCGGTAAGTCGCGCCCCGAGGGTTACGAGAAGACCACCTTCAAGAAGGTGGCCGTTCTGGGCGCCGGCATGATGGGCGCCGGCATCGCGTACGTGTGCGCGAAGGCCGGTATCGAGGTCGTCCTCAAGGACGTCGCCATCGAGGCCGCTCAGAAGGGTAAGGCGTACTCCGAGGCCATCGAGGCCAAGGCCCTCTCGCGTGGCAAGACCACCCAGGAGAAGTCCGACGCCCTCCTCGCGCGCATCCACCCCACGGCCGACGCCAACGATGTGGCCGGCGCCGACCTCGTCATCGAGGCCGTGTTCGAGTCCGTCGAACTCAAGCAGAAGGTGTTCCAGGAGATCGAGGATCTCGTCGCACCCGACGCGCTGCTCGGATCGAACACCTCGACCCTGCCGATCACCGGTCTCGCGACCGGCGTGAAGCGCCAGGAAGACTTCATCGGCATCCACTTCTTCTCCCCCGTGGACAAGATGCCGCTGGTGGAGATCATCCGCGGCGAGAAGACCTCCGACGCCGCGTTGGCGAAGGCGTTCGACCTCGTGCAGGCGATCAAGAAGACCCCGATCGTGGTCACCGACTCCCGCGGCTTCTTCACCTCGCGCGTGATCGGCACCTTCATCGACGAGGCCATCACCATGCTCGGTGAGGGCGTCGAGCCCGCCACCATCGAGCAGGCCGGTCTGCAGGCCGGGTACCCGGCTGCTCCGCTGCAGCTCTCCGACGAGCTCACGCTCTCGCTGATGCAGAAGATCCGCAAGGAGACCGACGCGGGCCTGGCCGCCGAGGGCAAGCCCGTGCCGGAGCGTCCCGCCGCCTGGGTGGTGGACAAGATGGTCGACGAGTTCGACCGCCCGTCCAAGCTCAAGGGCAAGGGCTTCTACGAGTACGTCGACGGCAAGCGTGCCGGGCTGTGGCCGGGCCTGCGGACCGAGTTCAAGACCGGCCCGACGGACATTCCGTTCCACGACCTCATCGAGCGCATGCTGTTCATCGAGGCCATCGAGACGCAGAAGTGCTTCGACGAGGGTGTGCTGCTGAGCACGGCCGATGCCAACATCGGTTCCATCTTCGGCATCGGATTCCCCGCGTGGACCGGCGGCGTGCACCAGTACGTCGTCAACTACGACGGCATCAACGCCGGACGCCCGGAACTGCGTGGCCAGGCCGGCTTCGTGGCCCGCGCGGAGGAACTCGCCAAGAAGTACGGCGAGCGCTTCACCCCTCCCGCATCCCTGCGGTAACACCGTCTCCACTCGGCGCGCCCGGTCCCCTCGTCGGGGCCGGGCGCGTCGGCGTCTGCGGGGCTCGTGGGGGGCATTGTTCCCGTACCCAATGTGACATTTGGTCACCCTGGATGACCGAATGTCACATTGGGTACACGGGCCCAGCCGCGCCGCAGGACTGGCGGACGGTGATGGTGGGCCAGAGGGTGGTGCGGTGGACGGGACGGTCGAGTCCGCCGAGTGCGCGGGCGAGAGCGAGTTCGGCGGCGACAGCGCCGAGCCGGGACTTGTCCGGGCGCACGGCGGTCAGCGGTGGGTCGCAGGCGCCGGCGACCTCGTCGTCGTAGGACACCACGGCCAGATCGTCGGGAACGCGCAGGCCACGGTCACGTGCACGTTCGATCAGGCCGATGGCCTCGCGGTCGGAGTGCACCAGAACGGCGGCCACGTCCTCGCGGATCAGACGGTCCAGAACCGCGTCGTAAGCCGGTCGCCAGCCGGTCGCGCCGTAGGAGGGGATGTCGAGGTCGGGGGCATCGGAGTCGGCGCCGAGTTCGGCAACGGTCTGCGCCCATCCGCGTCGAACACCGGTGGTGGTGGGGCTCGGGCGGGAGGTGATCAGCCCGATCCGACGGTGGCCGAGTCCGGTGAGGTGACGGATGGCGAGCCCCGCGCCGAGGGCGTGGTCGGTGACGACGGCGTCGAGGGCGAGGGTGGGTAGCGACGGTGGCGGCGTTCGTTCGACGAGCACGACCGGGATGGGCAGTGTGCCCAACCAGCGCAGCAGGTCCAGCGAACCGCGGGCGCCGAGGGTGGGTGCGATGAGCAGCACGGCGATTCCCTGGTCGATCAGGCGGGTCGCCTGGCGACGGTCGTCGTCGGGGTCGTAGCTCGAGGCGCGCAGTGCGAGCCGATCGCCGGTCTCCGCCATGGACATCTGGGCGCCGCGCACCACCGCCGGCCAGTAGTACTCCACCGAGGGCACCACCATCCCGACGAAGTACCGGGTCGCGCGTGGCGCTGCTCGACCCGGAGAACTGGGAGCGCGATCGAGTCGACGGGGCAGCGCCACACCGCCGTGCACGCGGGTGAGCAGCCCCCGGTCGGCCAGGCGGGTGACGTCGCGGCGGACGGTGACGGCGGTGACGCCGAGGTCGTCGGCGATATCGGTGAGCCGGACGGTGCCGTGCTCGCGGACCGCGGCGAGGATTCGGTCCTCACGTTCGGCAGCCAACATGCGCATTCCTGATCGTGTGTGATCGCTTCTGATCGATTCGATTGACGACGCTACCGTGCGCACCGACGCTTGCGGGGACGTTCGAGCAACACGGGATGAACTGGAGGCGGATGTGCGGACCGCGACACCGGCAGGGTTCTCACGCCGGAACTTCCTCCGGGGCTCGGTGGCGCTCGGCGCGGGGCTGATGGCCGGCGGTGCGCTGGCCGGGTGCGCCTCGAGTGCGGCGCCGCCGGGTGCGACCACGGTCAGCGTCTGGTCGTGGCTGACGGGGATGGACAAGTACGTCGCGGCGTTCAACGCGGCGCAGAACGAGGTGTTCGTCGAACTGTCGGTGATCGCGTCGGGACTCTCCGGCGGATATGCACAGCAGACCAACGCCATTCGAGCCCACAATGCTCCGGACATCCTGCACGTGGAGTACCAGGCGCTGCCGCAGATACTCACCAGCGGCGGGCTTCTCGACATCACCGACCAGGTGGCGGACCTCGAGACGAAGTACAGCCCCGCCGCATGGCGGGGGGTGCGTCCCGACGGGCGCACGTGGGGTGTGCCGTACGACCTCGCGCCGCAGGCGTTCTACTACCGCAAGGATCTGTTCGACAAGCACGGCATAGCGGTGCCCACCACGTGGGACGAGTTCGCGACGGCCGCACGCGCGGTCCGCACCGCCGATTCGAATGCCCACATCACCACGTTCCCCCTCAACGACGGCTCGTTCTTCGCCGGGATGTGTTGGGGCGCCGACGATCCGTGGTGGCGGGTCGACGAGCAGGCATGGCGGGTCAATGTTGCCTCCGACGGGTCGAAGCGGACCGCGGCGTTCTGGCAGAAGGCCATCGGCGACGACCTGGTGCTCACGATGCCGACCAGCGGGCAGGCATGGACCGCCTCGATGCACGACGGGCGACTGTGGGGGTTGCTCGGTGCGGCGTGGAGCGTGGGCACGTTCAAGAAGTCCGTTCCCGACGACACCGGCAGGTGGGCCGTGGCGACGATGCCGGTGTTCGACGCCGCCGCGCCGGCGAGCGGGGTGCAGGGCGGCACCACGTTCGGGATCTCCCGCGAGTCGTCCGCACCGGAGGCCGCGCTGACGTTCCTGCGCTGGCTCTCCACCGATCCGAAGGTCACCGAGATCGGCACCACGTTCACCTCACCGTTCTCGGCCTACACCCCCAGCCGCGCTCTGGCGCGCACCGCCTACAAGGGCGGCTACTTCATCGGCGACCCCGTCTACGACGTTCTCGACACCGCCGCTGCGCGCGTGCCGGACTGGACGTGGGGTCCCAACGCGCTCGCCACGTTCTCCACGGTGGTGGACAAGATCGGAAGTGCCGCAGGCGATCTCGTGGGTGCCCTCGATCGTGTCCAGTCCGCCGCGGTGTCGGACATGCGGGGCCGCGGCCTCACCGTCGTCGAAGGGAACCCGTCGTGACCATCACCTCGCCCGCACCGGACCGAACGGCACCGAGCGATCCCCTGCTCGCCCCGAGCGCCCCGGCGAACCCGCGGCGTCGCACGGCCGCGCGGTCGGGACTGCTGCTCGCGGCGCCGTTCATCGTTCTGCTCACGACGACGGTGCTCGTGCCGATCGGGTACGCGCTGTATCTGAGTCTGTTCACCGACCGGCTGTCCGGGCTGGGGTTCGGCGGACCGCGCCAGGTGTTCGTCGCCCTCGGCAACTACGGGGCGGTGCTCGGTGACCACGACTTCCTGAAAGCTCTGGCAAATGTTGTGGTGTACGCGCTGATTCACGTTCCGCTGATGATGGGTAGCGCGCTGGTGCTGGCGCTGCTGCTCGACTCCGCGGTGGTGCGCTTGCGCCGAGTGTGGACGCTGGCGATGTTCCTCCCGTACGCGGTCCCGGGTGTGATCACCGGCCTGATCTGGGCTTACCTCTACTCACCCGGCGTCGGCCCGATCTCGGCGATCGCGCCGATCGATCCGCTCTCCGGCGGCGGGATCCTGGCCTCGATCGTCAACATCTCGCAGTGGCAGTGGATGGGCTACAACATGATCATCTTCTACACCGCACTGCAGACCGTGCCGCGTGATGTCATCGAGGCGGCCCGGGTGGACGGCGCCGGTGGGCTGCGCATCGCGCTGCGAATCAAGACGCCCCTGATTCGTCCGACCATCTTCGTGGCGTTCGTCTTCACCGTGATCGGATCGATACAGCTGTTCACCGAGCCGCTGATCCTGCGCACGTTCACCGGAGCGATCACCTCCACGTGGACGCCGAGTCTGTACGTCTACGAATCCGCCTTCGTCGCCGGCGATTACGGTCGCGCCGCCGCAGCCTCGGTGATCCTCGCCGGCGCATCCGCCGTTCTGTCCGCGCTGGTGATGCGCCTGTCCTCCCGGAGGTCGAAGTGACTGCTGTTCTCGCCGACAAGGATTCGGCCCCCGCAGCGGCGCCCGTCGGGAGCCGATCCCGGTGGACCTCGCGCACGGCGGTGAACACGCTGCTGATCATCGCCTCCCTCTACAGTGTGCTGCCCCTGATCTGGTTGGCCACCGCGGCCACGAAGTCGGCGCAGGATTTCGCCACCACGTCGGCGTTCTCGTTCGGGTCGTGGAATCTCTGGTCCAACTTCGGCACCCTGTTCAGCCAGGAGAACGGCATCTTCCTCGAGTGGGTGCGCAACTCGGTGCTCTACGCCGGGTTGGGTGCGGCGGTCGGTGCGCTGGTGTGCGCGGCCTGCGGCTACGCGATGGCCAAGATTCCGTTCCCCGGACGCGGTGTGCTCTTCGGCCTCACCCTCGCGGGCGTGCTGGTGCCCACGACGGCTCTGGCCATGCCGCTCTATCTGCTGGCATCGCAGATCCACATGGTGAACACCTTCTGGGCGGTGTTCGTCCCGATCCTGACCAACCCGTTCGGGGTGTACCTGGCGCGGGTCTACGCCGAGTCCGCAGTACCCGACGAGATCGTCGAGGCCGCGCGTGTCGACGGGTCGGGCGAGTTGCGCACGTTCGTGCGCATTGCGCTGCCGCTGATGAGGCCGGGCATCGTCACGGTGTTCTTGTTCCAGTTCGTCGCGATCTGGAACAACTTCTTCCTGCCGCTGGTGATGCTCACCGATCCGCATCTGTTCCCGATGAGCCTGGGGCTCTACCAGTGGAGCAACAAGACGGTGCAGTTCCCGCAGTACAACTCGCTCGTCATCACCGGCTCCCTGCTGGCCGTCGTGCCGTTGATCGTGGCCTTCATCGTTCTGCAACGGCAGTGGCGATCCGGTCTGGCGGCCGGGGCGGTGCGGTGAGCGGCCCCCGTGCACTGCTGGTGATGGATTCGCCGACCTTCCACGTGCAGTTCGGTGACGACGAACTCACCCGTCTGCACCGCCTCGCCCGGGTGGACGATCCGTCGATGCTCTCGGAGCTGTCCTCGCCCGCTGCCCGCCGTCGACTCGCCGATGTGGAGGTGCTGATCACCTCCTGGGGATGCCCGGTGATCGATGCCGAGGTGCTCGCCGCGGCACCGGCTCTGCGCGCGGTGTTCCACGCCGCGGGCTCGGTTCGCGGGCACATCACACCCGCGGTGTTCGACCGCGGGATCATGGTGACCACCGCGGCCGACGCCAATGCCGAGCCGGTCGCCCAGTACACCCTGGCGGCGATCCTGTTCTCGTTCAAGAAGGCTCCGTTCCTGGCCGCGGATGCGCGTCGGTACCGGCAGGACTGGCACTACCGTGACTCCCGTGGCGAACTGTCCGGTCGCGATCGCACGGTGGTGCTCGTCGGCTTCTCCCGGGTGGGACGACGGGTTGCCGAGCTTCTGGTCGCGACCGGAAGCGGCCGGGTGATCGTGGTCGATCCGGTGGCCGATCCCGCGGAGATCCGTGCCGCCGGAGCCGTGCCCATGACGCTCGCGGACGCGCTTGAAGTGGCCGATGTGCTGTCCCTGCACGCTCCGGCCCTGCCCGAGACGCACCGCATGATCGGGGCGCTGGAACTGGCGTTGCTGCGCACCCACTGCACCGTGATCAACACGGCGCGGGGCGCCCTGATCGACACCGCTGCACTCGAATACGAGTGCAGGTCGGGACGGCTGCACGCGATTCTGGACGTCACCGATCCGGAGCCCCTGCCCGCGACGAGCGTTCTCTACGACCTGCCGAACGTGATGATCACCCCGCATGTCGCGGGGTCGCTCGGGGGTGAGACACGGCGGTTGAGCGCAGCTGCCCTCGACGAGCTGGAGCGGTTCGCCGCCGGACGGCCACCGGCGGCAGCGGTCACCGCACCGGACCTGACCGTGCAGGCGTGATCGACCGCGTGCTCTCGCCCGATCACGAGCAGTGGTCGCGGCAGGACTGGGCGCGCTGCGCGGACCGCTTCATCGCCGCCGTGGAACCCTCGCGCTCACCCGGGTGCGCACGGGTGGTCCTACCCGGCCCGACGAGTCGGTACGGCCGCGACAGCGACGAGCTCGAGGGGTTCGCGCGCACCTTCCTCGCGGGCGCAATCCGAATAGCCGGGGAGGGCGGCCGGGACCCGCTCGGGCTGCTGTCGCGGTACGCGGACGGTTTCGCCGCCGGTACCGACCCGTCGCACCCGGAGGCGTGGCCGCGACCGGATCGACTCGATCAGGCCAAGGTGGAGGCGTCGTCGTTGGCGCTGGGCCTCCAGCTCACCCGGCCCTGGTTGTGGGATCGACTGCCGGACCCGGTCCGCGCGCGGACCGTCGCGTGGTTCGAGACGGTGATCGGCCAGGAGTATCCGCCGATCAACTGGGTGTGGTTCCGGATTCTGGTCGAGTCGTTCCTGCGCGAGGTCGGCGGCACCTTCTCCCGCGAGGACATCGAGGCCGATCTCGCCGTGCACGCGAGTTTGCGTCGGCCCGCCGGCTGGCTGACCGATCGGGACGGCGAACGCAGTTTCGACCACTACGTCGGGTGGGCACTGCATCTGTTCCCCGCCCTGTGGGTGCAGCTGTTCTCCGTCACCGATGACGACGGCGGCCAGGGAGAACCCTTGTGCGCGCGAACTCTCGCCGCGCAGTGGAACACCGATCTGGGCCGATACCTCGAGGACGCCTGTGACCTCGTGGGCGCCGACGGTGCGCCGCTGCTGCAAGGTCGCTCGCTGATCTACCGTCATGCCGCGGCGGCGCCGTTCTGGATCGGGGGATGGACGGGCGCGCTCGATCCCGCTCTCGCCCGCCGCGCCGCGGGGCTGATCGTGCGGCACTTCGAGGCGCGGGCGAGCCATCCCCTCACGATCGGGCTCCACCATCGATGGCCGGCGATGCGGCAGGCCTACTCCGGTGCAGGGTCTCCGTACTGGGCATCGCTGGGGCTGCTCGGACTCGCGCTGCCGGTGGAGCATTCGGTGTGGCGGGCGCAGGAGCGGGCATTGCCGTCCGAGATCGCCGACCGGGCGCGGGTGGCGCGGGCACCGGGCTGGTTGATCACCACCTACGACGGCGTTGCGAGCGTGGTGAACCACGGCACCGACCATGCGGCAGCGGGTGCAGTGGTCTCCGACGCGCCGCTGTACGCCCGCCTCGGATACTCGACCGCGACGATCCCACCGCTGGTGGGAGCGTCGGTCGAGTCGCCGGTGGACAATTCCGTCGTCCTTCTCGATGTTCGCGGAACCGCCTCGCACCGAGCGGGTTTCACCACCCTGGTGTGCGAGGAGCGCGACGGCACCGTGGTCGGCGTCAGCCGTGGACGGGTGCACTGGATCGACCCCGACACCGCCGGCGGCGGCCACGATCACGGCTCGGGACGAGCAGGCCGCGCGGTCGACGGGCCGGTGCTCACCGTCGCCTCGCTGGTTCGGCCGGGTGTGGAGGTCCGCCTGGCACGGATCGAACCCGGATCGGGGCCTGTGCCGGGTGTGTTGCGCATCGGCGGTTGGCCCGTCTCGGGCGACGAGATCACCTGCGCCACCGACGAGATCACCTGCAGCACAAACGATTCACCGCGCCCGGTGGTCTCGGTGACCGGACCGGTGTCCACCACCGTGGTGGGGCTGCGTGGAATGCGCCGGTGCGGGGTCGAGATCGAGCACGACGTCACCCCGCTGGCTGCCCGCACCGCGACGTCCTGGGTCGCCACCGGCGATCCGCCTCAGCCGGGAACCGTGGTCGCCGTGGCGATCGGTCTTCATCGGCATCGGCCGATTCCCACACCGTCGGTGGAGGTCTTCGACCACGACGGCCCGCGGGTGCGGGTCACCTGGGCGGACGGTAGCGGCACGGATCTCGTGTGGCCGCCGCTGCTGGACCTACCGCTCCAGCTGGACCGGCCGCCCTCACAGGCCGAGCCACCCGCGCAGTGAGGCGGCGTCGATGCCGAGTTGCGCGGGGTCGTCGTCAGGTCGGTCGGCTGTCGGCGAAGTCGTCTCGCAGTATCCGCTTGAGTATCTTTCCGCTCGGATTCTTCGGCAGGGCGTCCGCCAGGACGACATGCTTCGGCGTCTTGTAGCCGGCCAGCAGCGAGCGCGTGTGGGCGATGACGGCGTCCGGGGTGAGTTCTGCGCCGTCTCTGGGGACCACGACGGCGACGACGACCTCGATCCAGTGCGGGTCGGGGGCGCCGAACACAGCCACCTCGGCCACACCGTCGAGCTGGTAGATCGCCTCCTCGACCTCCCGGCTGGCCACGTTCTCGCCGCCGGTCTTGATCATGTCCTTCTTGCGATCGACGACCCGCAGCACGCCGTGCTCGTCGAGAACGCCGAGGTCACCGGAGTGGAACCACCCGCCTGCGAACGCCTCGGCCGTCTTGACCGGGTCGTTGTAGTACCCGAGGGTCGCGTGCGGGCTGCGGTGGACGATCTCGCCGACCTGACCCGCCGGCACCGGCCGGTCCAGATCGTCGACGACGCGGGTCTCGACGTTGACGGACGCTCTGCCCGCCGAGCCTGCGAACTCGACCTGCTCGTGCGGCTTGAGAATCGTTGCCAGAGGCGACATCTCGGTCTGGCCGTAGAAGTTCCACAGCTGCACGTCGGGAAGGCGCTGCCCGATCTCCCGCAGCACCTCGACCGGCATGGCCGACGCGCCGTAGTAGCCCTTGCGCAACGAGGTGAGGTCGGTGCTGTCGAAGTCGGGGCAACGGAGCAGGGAGATCCAGACGGTGGGCGGCGCGAAGAACTTGGTGACCCGGTGCTGCTGGATCAGTCCCAGTACGGTCGTCGGGTCGGGACCCTGCGTGATGATGCTCGTCGCGCCCAGATAGACGTCGGGCCCGAGGAAGCAGTCCAGTTGTGCGCAGTGGTACATCGGCAACGAGTGCAGCTCGATGTCGTCCTCTGCCATCGAGCCATCGATGACGCAGGTGGCGTACTGCCACATCAGAGAGCGGCTCGACAGCAGCACGCCCTTGGGACGCGACTCCGTGCCGCTTGTGTACATCAGGCGCACAGGGTCGTCGTCCGCGACCTCCGCCTCGACCGGGGTGGGGTCGCCGTGATCGAGCCAGGACCCGAACGGCTCCCATCCGTCGGTGGGGTCACCGATACACGTGCGTACTTCGACCCGTTGTTCGCATCGTTCCAGCGCTTGGCTGCCCACGGTGGTCAGGTCGGAGCCCACCACGAGACCGCGCGCACCGCTGTGGTCGAGAATGAAGGAGATCTCGTCGGCATTGAGCATGAAGTTCACCGGCACGAGGACGATGCCGAGCCTGGCTGTTGCGAAGGAGAGCACGGCGAACTGCCAGCTGTTGCGCGAGAGCACGGCGCACCTGTCGCCGTGGACGAACCCGCGCTCGCGCAGGGCGTTGGCGACTCGGTCCACGAGCCCGTCGAATTCGGCGAAGGTCAACCGGACGTTCCCGTCGACGATCGCGAGCTTGTCGGGAGCTCTGGCGGCCGATCGGCGCGGGAGATCGCCCAGGGAGTGCTGTCGGGCGCGTCGGACAACGTTGACTGTGGCGGCCGTCACCTACCCGACGATACCCCTCGCGTAGATCGTGGCCGGTGTCCCCGGCCCTAGAATCCTCGGATGACCGGGTCCGAATCATCGCCACCCGCAACGCCGTCGATCCGGGCACGCCGCAAGGCCTTCACCCGGGACCGGCTGCTGGAAGCGGCCGACGAGTTGTTCCGCCGACAGGGCTTCGACGCAACGTCGGTCGAGCAGATCACCCGGGCCGCAGGGGCCAGCAGGGCAACCTTCTACCTGCACTTCGAGCAGAAGGTCGACGTCGCCGCCGCACTTGCCGACGGAATGTGGACTCGGGCCGAGTTGTTCTTCCGCGGATTGACCGATCTCCCGGATTGGTCGGAGCGCGCACTACATGCCTGGATCGAGACGGGCCTGGCGGAGTGGGACGCCGAGAGCCTGGCGATACGAGCTCTCTCGCCGCCGATGCTCACCGAGCGGCCCGACGAGATGACCGCGCGCATGGAGACCATCGCCGCTGCCATGGTCGACGACGCCGGTCGATGGGCGCGGTGGAGCCGTGAGGAGGGGCTCCTTCGGGCGTCGATCGTGATCGACCTGCTCGTCGGGCGGTTCAGGCACTGGCAGCGCCGCGGGTTCGTGGTAGACCCCGACGCCGACCTACGCCTGGCTGCGGCCATGGTTCGGCATGCACTGACCACGTAGGCGGTCCCTGCACAGATGTTCTGGCGGGGGGGGTGGCTGAAAATCAAGATTCTCGAACCTAATCGTGCACTCGACGGATGAATAATTGACAGCTGTATAGCTTCTCGATACTGTCCGTCGTAGTGACGCGGGCCACAGAATCCGCGTCGAGGTCGTGTCGGTGCACGGCTCTGACCGCTGCCCACGAGGAGACCCCATGTCCCTGACACCGCAGGCCGCAGCCCTGATCGAGGCATCACGTGCAGCGATGCCCGTCCCGATGCACCAGGTCCCTCTCGATCTGCTCCGCCAGGGCACGTCCTCCGTGCCGCCGTCGACCGAGCCGATCCACGAGACACGCGACGTGCAGGTCGAGACCCCAGCCGGGCCCGTGACGGTGCGTGTGTACAGGCCCAGCGCCGCCACGGACCTGCCGGTCCTGCAGTACATGCACGGCGGCGGGTTCGCCATCGGCGGCCTCGAGATGCACGACAACTTCCTGCGCGTGATGAGCAACGCCGCGCAGCTCGTCATCGTCTCGGTCGACTATCGGCTCGCGCCGGAGCACCCCTACCCGTCGGGCCTGGATGACTGTGTGGCCGTGTGGGAGTGGATTCAGACCTCCCCGGCGGTGGTTGCCGGTGACGTCGGCAGGATGGCGGTGGGCGGGGACAGTGCCGGCGGTTCTCTGGCCTTCGCGCTGGCTCTGCGCGTCCGTGATGGCGGTGGTCGGGTGCCGGACGCGCTGGTCAGCGCCTACGGCACGAGCGAGATGCGGGTGTCGAACCCGGAGTTGAGCACTCCGATGCTCGATCCGGAGTCGTGCGAGTGGTTCTGGGACATGTACGCGGCCGACTCCGACCAGCGGGCCGACCCGTACTGCAACGTCGCTCGGGCATCCGACCTCTCCGGTCTCGGCCCGGCCCTGATCATGACGGCCGAGTTCGACCCCACCCGCGACGCGACGGAGGAGTACGCCCGTCGCCTTGCCGACGCCGGTGGCGACGTCACACTGACCCGGTACGACGGCGTGATGCACGGCTTCTACACGATGCTCGGTGTGCTTCCCGAGGCCGACGCGGCGTTCGAGCAGACCCTCGCGTTCCTGGGCCAGCACCTGTGACCGCGGGTGTGGGAGTGGTGCTCAGTCGGTGACGTGCAGGATCTCGGTCACGACCGTCCGCATGGCCCGCTGACTGTCGTCCGGGTCGAGATCGAGCCCGGACGTGAAGCGTTTCATCATGAACGACTCGACCATCGAGATCAGCATGGACGCTCGCGCTTCGGCCTCGGGCCGCTCGAACCGGCCCTGCCAGTGATCGCCGAGGAGTGCTGCGATGTAGCGCCGGTGGTACTCGATGTGGCGGGCGGCCAGGCGCTGGAACCCGGCCTCGGATGCGGCACGGTTGCGACGGTGGACGTTGCTCCAGCGCTCGACCACGCCATCGACCCACCGTCCCACGGTTTCCGGTGTCCACTTCTGGAGTGAGCCGAGTTCGGCGTACATCTCGTGCGCCTCGCTCCACATCAGGTCGATGATCGCGTCGAGGATCGCGTCCTTGGACTCGAAATAGGAGTAGACCGTGGCCCGACCGGCGCCCGCAGACCGGGCGATCTCGTCCATCGACGTTGCGTTGAAGCCGTTCCTGCCGATGAGGTCCGCCGCCGTGCGCAGCAGGTGCTCGCGGGTTTGCTCCCGTTGGCGTTCCCGCAGTGTCAGAGGTGCCTGCTCGGATTCCATACGCGGAGTCTAGTCACTGGACCAGCTGGGCACGCGGGTCGAACCAGGAGCCTCGACGCTCACACGCCGCCAAGTTTGCCGAGGTCGATGCGGCCCAGCTCGGCCGCGGCCTCGGGTCCGATCCGCTCGGCCAGTAACGCGACATCGCCCCACATCGAGGGTGGCACCACGAGGTCGTCGAGGGCGGTGATGGTGTCGATGTTCTCCGCCCACACGTCGGGGTTTCGGGTGAGGTCGAGGTGGCCGCGATTCTTGGCCTGGACGACGCGGGCGACCACGCCTCCGCCCACGGAGAAGGCCATGCCGCTGACCGAAGCGCTGGGGTGAGCGAGGTAGGTCACGAAGCCGGCGACGTGGTCGGCGTCGAACCTGGACTCGAGCCACGTCGCCAGGGCGGCGTCGGGCAGCCCGGCCGTGGAGTTAGCCCAGGCTGTCGGCAGCACGACGTTGGCGCCGATGCCGACGTGACGCCCGTTGCGTGCCTGGATGCGGGTCAGGGCGATGACTGCCGATTTCGCCGTTCCGTACGCGGGCGGGCCGTCCAAGCCCCATGTGGCGTTCGATGCGGTGTTGACGATGCGGCCTGCTCCGGACTTCTCGAGCCACGGCCACGCGGACTCGGACATCCGGTGGGTGCCCGCGACGTGCACGTCCAGCATCCGCTCGAAGGTGCCACCCGCACCCGCGTTGTTGATGAGGACATCGAGTCGACCGTGCCGGTCGATCGTCTCGGCGACGATCCGTTCATGGTCGGTGGCCACGTCACCGTGCACGGCACTGGCCACGGCCCCGCCGTCGACGAGCCGCTGGGCCACTGCCTCGGCTCCGGGCGTGGTGGACCGGCCCGCCCAGTCGACGCCCAGATCGTTGAGGACCAGGGTCGCGCCGCGCTCGGCGAGCTTGGTTGCGTAGGCGTCGCCGAGGCCACCGGGGCCGACGCCGGTGATGAGGACGACGAGGCCGGTGTGGTCGATGGTGCTCACGTGAGATCTCCTTCGGAAGGGTCGGCGCGACCGCGGGTGTCCGCGCCCGGCGTCCGCGTCGGTGGCTCGACTCACCAACTACCGGCGAGCCATTCGGTATACAGACTGTAGATCTGTTGACTGGACAGTGAGTCCAATTTACGGTGTCGATATTCGGTTGATTGGCGTGACCCCGGTCACGTCCGAAGGTAGGGACGGCGCTCATGGCGATCTACGACCAACTCCGCGAACACATGGACTTCGGGTTCGATCCGCAGGCGCTCGAGGAGCGCTATCGCCGAGAGCGGGACAAGCGCATGCGGACGGATTACGAGGAGCAGTTCGTCCAGGTCGACCTGGACTCACGGCCACAGTTCCTTGTCGACGACCCGTTCACCGCGGTCCAGGAGCGCGACGCTGTCGACGACGAGGTCGAATCCCTCGTCGTGGGAGGAGGGTGGGTCGGACTCATGACCGCGGCCCGGCTCAAGGCAGCTGGGCACCACGACGTGCGGATCATCGACGGCGCCGGCGACTTCGGTGGCGTGTGGTACTGGAACCGCTATCCCGGCGCCCAGTGCGACATTCAGTCCTACCTGTACCTGCCGCTGCTGGAGGAGACCGGCTACATGCCGAAACGCCGCTACGCGGACGCACCGGAGATCTTCGAGCACGCCCAGCGCATCGGTCGCCATTTCGGCCTCTACGACAACGCTCTGTTCCACACCTGGATCAAGGACATGACCTGGGACGAGGACTCGTCGCGATGGGTGGTCACGACGAACCGTGGCGATGTCGTCCGCGCTCGTTTCGTCGTGCTCGGCACGGGTTCGGCCTCACGGCCACGACTGCCGGGTATTCCAGGGCTCGACTCCTTCGAGGGACGTGCCTTCCACACCAGTCGCTGGGACTACGACTACACGGGCGGCGACTCGACGGGGGGCATGACCGGTCTGTCCGACAAGCGGGTCGCGATCATCGGAACCGGTGCCACCGGCGTCCAGGTCATCCCGCGCGTCGCCGCCGATGCGCGGGAGACGTTCGTCTTCCAGCGGACCCCGTCGCCGGTCGGCCCTCGGCGCGACGCGCCGACCGACGAGAGGTGGGCCGCCGGGCTGCAGCCGGGTTGGCAGGAGGACCTGCTGCGCGAATTCGACCGCGTCGTCGCCGGAGCGCCGCCCGAGACTCCGGTCCTGAAGACGGAACCCATGCTCAACATGGGCGCCCGCCTGCAGCAGATGTTGGCGCACCTCGACCTGGCTTCACTGCAGCCGCAGGACATGGCCGACCTGGCGGACCTGGCGAACCACATGACGATGGAGACGCTGCGCGATCACGTCGACGCGGTCGTCACCCGGCCGGAGCACGCCGAACTGCTCAAGCCGTGGTACCGCTTCATGTGCAAGCGTCCGACCTTCAGCGACGAGTATCTGCCCACGTTCAACCGCGAGAACGTCACCCTGGTCGACGTCAGCGCGAGCAAGGGCGTCGAGCGCATCACCGCGAACGGTGTCGTGGCCAACGGGGTCGAGTACCCGGTGGACTGTCTGATCTTCGCCAGTGGCTTCGAGATCACCAGCAGCTTCGAGCGTCGGGTCGGCATCCCGATCCGAGGCGTCGGGGGCCGGTCGCTCTACGAGCACTGGTCCGGCGGGATGCGCACGCTGCACGGCATCATGACACACGGCTTCCCGAACCTGTTCGTTCTCGGCGGCCTCTTCCTGCAGTCGCTCAGCCCGAACTACAACACGCCGGTCGACAGCCAGGCGCGCCACGTCGTGCACATCGTGGACGCCGTGATCGCACAGGGCGCCCGGACCTTCCAGCCTGCGGACGACGCCGAGGAGGCCTTCGTTCAGGAGCAGCTGACGGGCGATCCGAGCCCGTTCGCGATCTCCTTCGGCGGCAGCCCGGAGTCGTGCACACCCGGCTACTACAGTCAGGAGGGTCGGCCCATGTCCGAGCGTCGTCAGACACGGCAGGAGACGTATCACAAAGGCGGCGAGGCATACTGGGCCGCCATGCAGGCGTGGCGCGACGAGGGTCGACTGGCCGGACTCGTGGTGTCCTGACCTGCCGCTCCAGCTGAACCGGCCGCCCTCACAGGCCGAGCCACCCGCGCAGTGAGGCGGCATCGATGCCGAGTTGTGCGGGGTCGTCGTCACGCACGAACTCGAGGAGAACGTCCCGATCCACCTTCTCGTCGCCGAGAATCGCCAGGGCCGACTCCCAGAAGGACCGCCGATGATCGAGCGGTTGGCGTGTGTCACCGGGCCACCACGAGAAGGCATGTACCGCAACGGTCCAGGGCAGAACGCGCCGCAGACCGTCGAGGGCGTCGGCGTCGTCCATCGATTGCGGGGGCTGCCAGTACGTGCCCAGCACACCGGGTCGGTCGATGTCCTCGAGCAGTGCCAGTGTCGACTCGACCGTGTCGGTGAGGGTGCCACCGTGGAACTCGAGCCCGATGGTCAGTCCGAGGTCGGCGGCGCGCGCGGCCAGGGCGCGACCGTCCTCGGCAACGGCGCGGCGGTACTCGGCCGCGGCGCTGCGATACGCGCCACCGCCGCCGGCCGATCCCGTGGTTCCCGCCCACACTCGTACTCGCGGAGCTCCGAGGGCCACCGCGGTGGCGAGTACGTCCGCACCGCTGGGCTCAGCAGCCTGATCGGCGCCCAGGCGCAGGTAGCTGCCGTAGGCGGCCACGTGCAGGCCCGCGTCCAGCGTGCGCGCCCCCACCTCGTGCGCCGTGTCGAGGTCTGCGGGCGGGACGTGGATGTCGCCACCCCACTCGATGGACGCGAGCTCGGCCATGCCGGCCAGGTCGATCACGTCGTCGGTGGCGTGCGACCGCAGGGTGACCGAGCACAGGCCGGGCCGCAGGGTCGCCGTCATCCACACGACGATAGACGCCGAGATCGCCCCCGGATAGGAAAGCGCATTCCTTCAGATGGATTCGGTCAGCGCTGTGCTCTCCCGCACCACCACCCGGCCACCGACCACCACGCGTGCGTCCGGCGACTCGGTGTCCAGCGCGATCTCGAGAGCCCGGCGACCCAGATCGGTCAGGGGTAGGGCCACGGTGGTCAGCGCGGGGCGTACATCGCGCAGGATCGGAATGTCGTCGAAGCCCGCGACCGCCACGTCGCCGGGAACGTCGAGCCCGGAGTCGTGCAGCGCGGACAGCACACCGAGGGCGACGACGTCGTTGACGGCGAACACACAACCCGGCGGTGCCCCGCGTGAGAGCAGGTCGACGGCGGCGCGGTACCCACCGTCGCGGTCGAACTCGGAGGTGACGATCGCCTCGTCCGGGATCGTGATGCCCAGTTCCGACAGTCCGAGCACGAAGCCCTCCACTCGATCGAGCGCTGTTCTCAGATGAGCCGGGCCGCCCACCACCGCGAAGCGGCGATGCCCGCCCGCGTGCAGTTCGCGAGCGAGGGCCGCGGCGCCGAACCTGTTGTCCACCAGCACCACCGGGATGTCGAGCACGTCCTGTCCGATGGCGGCGACGGCGCCCCCGTCACGTCGCAGGGCTGCCACCTCGGTGCGCATGGCCGTGGTGAGGTGGGTGTCGGTGGTGCGTGATCCGGCGATCACCACCGCCGCGAGCCGCTGCGCACGCAGCATCGCGACCAGCTTCACCTCGCGTTCGGGATCGCCCTCGGAACTGGCGATGGTCACCAGCAGATCGCGGCGAGCCGCCTCGGCCATCACCCCGGCCGCGATCGAGGAGAAGTACGGGTCGGCGATGTCGTGCACCACCAGGCCGACGGTGCCCGAGCGACCGCGTGCCATGGCCTGCGCGCGTGCATTGGGGACGTAGTCGAGTTCGGTGGCCGCGGCCACCACCCGGTCCACCAGGGCCTGCGCGACCTGACGTCCGGCGCTGCCGTGCAGCGCGCGCGAGGCCGTCGCGAGCGAGACGCCTGCGCGGGCGGCCACGTCGGCGAGCGTCGTCAATTTCTCACACCCCTGATCTTCTGCACGCCGCGCGCATCGGGTCGGTACACGGATCGGGACGACCTTACGCGCGGGGGTTGCCCGCATCGCGTCGATACTGCACCATTCAGAGGCAGCGGGAAAGCGCTTACCAACCATTCGTAGTCGAAGGAGCCTCATGGACACCCTGCGCATCGTGATGAACGGCGTCACCGGTCGGATGGGATACCGCCAGCACCTGGTGCGGTCGGTCCTCGCGCTGCGCGACGGCGGCGGTCTCGAGTTGCCCGACGGGCGGCGTGTGGCGATCGAACCGATCCTCGTCGGCCGCAACGCCGTCGCCCTGGCCGACATCGCGGCTCGTCACGACGTGGCCTCCTGGACCACCGACCTCGACTCCGCGCTTTCCGACGACACCGCCTGGATCTACTTCGACGCCGCCACCACCGCCGCCAGACGCCCCGCCATCCTCGCCGCACTCGACGCGGGCAAGCACGTCTACACGGAGAAACCCACCGCATCGACATACGCGCAGGCGCTCGAACTCGCCGCCGCGGCCGATCGTGCCGGGGTGGTCCACGGGGTGGTGCACGACAAGCTGTACCTGCCAGGGCTGCGGAAACTGCGTCGCCTGGTCGAGAGCGGCTTCTTCGGCCGAATCCTCTCCGTGCGCGGGGAGTTCGGCTATTGGGTCTTCGAAGGTGACTGGCAGAGCGCTCAGCGCCCGAGTTGGAACTACCGGGCCGCCGACGGCGGTGGCATCGCGGTCGACATGTTCCCGCACTGGAACTACGTGCTCGAGAACATCGTCGCGCCCGTCAGGGCAGTGACCGCGCGGGTGGTCACGCACATTCCCGAGCGGGTCGACGAGTCCGGAACCTCCTATGTCGCCACGGCGGACGACGCCGCGTACGCCATCTTCGAGCTCGAGGGTGGGGTGATCGCGCAGATCAACTCGTCCTGGGCAGTACGTGTCCATCGGGACGAACTGGTCGAGTTCCAGATCGACGGCACCCACGGCAGCGCCGTCGCCGGGCTCTTCTCGTGCCGGGTCCAGCCCCGGGTCACCACGCCCAAGCCCGTATGGAACCCGGACCTGCCCACCGACATCGCGTTCCGCGAGCAGTGGTCCGAGGTTCCCGCCAACGCCGAGTTCGGTAACGGGTTCGCCGACCAGTGGCGCGACTTCCTGCTCGACGTCATCGCGGGACGGCCCCATCGGTACGACTTCCATGCCGGGGCGCGCGGGTTGCGCCTGGCCGAGGCGGGACTCGAGTCGTCGACCACGGGTCGGCGGATCGAGATACCCACCTCCGTGCGGGTGCCGGTGACGGCATGACGGTCGCGCCGACCGTGCAGCTTCCCGGTCCCGACGGCAGCCTCCGTCTCCACACGCTGGGCGAACCGCGACGTTTCGAGCCGAGAACCACCCCGCACACGATTCGTACGGCGTTCGCGGCTGCGCACGTGGTCCCGGACCCGCTGGCTGCCGGCGGCGCGGGCGGGTCCGCCGCAGTGGACTTCGAATCCACCCTCGCCGTTCGCCGGCATCTGCTCTCGACCGGCCTCGGCGTGGCCGAGGCGATGGACACCGCCCAGCGCAACATGGGTCTCGACTGGCCGACGGCCATCGAGCTGATCACGCGCACAGGTGAACTCGCGCGCGAGATGGGAAGGCACGCGCACTCGGTGGTGGCCGGTGCTGGCACCGACCACGCTCCCGAGGCCGCCACCCTCATCGACATCACCGCCGCATATCTCGAGCAGGTCGAGGCAGTCCAGCGCGCCGGTGTCGGTGTCGTCGTCATGGCCTCGCGTCAACTAGCCGCAGCAGCGAGCACGGCCGATCACTACCGCACCGTCTACGCCGACGTCCTCGCCGCCGTCGATCGGCCGGTGATCCTGCACTGGCTGGGGTCGGTGTTCGATCCGCAGCTCGCCGGGTACTGGGGCAGTGACGATCTCGCGCGCGCCACCGAGACGTTCCTGTCGCTGTGCCACGATCATGCCGACCGCATCGACGGCGTCAAGGTCTCACTTCTCGACGCCGATCACGAGGTCGCGCTGCGCGCAGCACTACCCGACGGCGTTCGGCTGTACACCGGCGACGACTACCACTACCCCGACCTCATCCGCGGCGACGGCACCCACTTCTCGCACGCGCTGCTCGGCGCCTTCGCCGCGGTGGCCCCGGCGGCGTCCGCGGCACTGACCGCACTCGAAGCGGGTGACGTGGCCGGCTACGACGAGCTGATGGCGTCGACCCTGCCGCTCTCGCGCCACATCTTCGCCGCGCCCACCCCGTACTACAAGACGGGAATTGCGTTCCTGTCGTGGCTGTGTGGACGCCAACCCGGGTTCACGATGCTCGGTGGCCTGGCCTCGGCGCGTTCGGTCCCTCATCTGGTGGAGGTGTTCTATCTGGCCGACCGCGCCGGTCTGCTGCCCGACCCGGATCTCGCGGCGCACCGGATGCGGACCTTCCTCGAGGTCGCCGGGGTGTCGGGGGTGTCGCGGTGACCGGCTCTGCGCGTGCGCGTCTGTCGCTCAACCAGCGCAGCATCGCGTCGTGGAGCGTGCAGCAGGCGGTCGCGGGGTGTGTCGCGTCGGGTGTGCCGTCGATCGGGTTGTGGCGCGAACCTGTTGCCGACGTGGGCTTGTCGGTGGCCGCGCGCATGGTCGCCGATGCGGGTCTGCGGGTGTCCTCGCTCTGCCGTGGTGGTTTCGTGACCGTTCCCGACGGCCCCGAGCGCGTGCGCGCACTCGACGACAATCGCCGCGCGATCGAGGAGGCTGCAACTCTCGGCACCGCGACGCTGGTCCTGGTGGTCGGCGGGCTGCCGTCGGGTTCGCGTGACCTGCCGGGCGCCCGCGGACGCGTCGCCGATGCGATCGCCGCCCTCGTGCCGTACGCGGTGCAGTGCGGAGTGCGGTTGGCCATCGAGCCGATGCACCCGATCTACGCGGCCGATCGGGGCGTGGTCTCGACCCTCGCGCAGTCCCTCGACCTGGCCGAGAACTTCTCCGCCGACGAGGTGGGGGTGGTGGTCGATACCTTCCATGTGTGGTGGGACCCGGACGTGCACAACCAGATTCGACGGGCAGCGACGCGCATCGCGTCCTATCAGGTCGGTGATTGGATCACGCCCCTGCCGCCGGATGCGCTGCTCGCGCGCGGAGTGCCGGGGGACGGGCACATCGACTTCGCGGATCTCACCGGTGCGCTCTCCTGCGCCGGATACGTCGGCGACGTCGAGGTGGAGATCTTCAACGCCGACCTGTGGGCACTGGACGGCGAGGTGGCTCTGGCGAGGATCGTGGAGTCCTACGAGGAGCACGTCGCCCCGCATCTGTGAACAGGTCAGCCGTTCCACCACGGGCGCAGGGGCAGGGATGCGTCGGCATCGGGTCCGAGCTTGACGCCGAGCACCTGGTGGAGTTGGACCACGTTGCGCTCGAATCCGAGGCGACTGCCCGCCATGTACAGGCCCCAGACCTTGGCGGTACCGATGCCGACCTCCTCGACGCACGCATCCCAGTTGTCGACGAGATTGCGACACCAGTCCCGCAGGGTGAGGGCGTAGTGCTCGCGCAGGTTCTCCTCGTGCCGCACTTCGAGGCCCACGTCCTGCATCTCGGTGATGATGCGGCCGGACCCGGTGAGCTCGCCGTCGGGGAAGACGTAGCGATCGATGAACCCGCCCGCGTGGGGTGAGGTCCGGTTGGTGGGTCGGGTGATGCAGTGGTTGAGGATTCGGCCGCCGTCGCGCAGGCGCGCCTTGATGAACTCGAAGTACGCCGGGTAGTTGGAGACACCGATGTGCTCGGTGAGACCGATCGAGGACACGGCGTCGAACCCGGTTTCGGTGATGTCCCGATAGTCGCTGTGGCGAATCTCGGCGAACTGGGTCAGGCCCTCCTCGACCACGGCCTTCTGCCCCCATTCGGCCTGCTCGCGAGAGAGTGTGGCACCGATGACGTGCACTCCGCGGCGCGCGGCGTAGCGCACCATCGAACCCCAGCCGCAACCGATGTCGAGGAGCCTGTCGCCGGGCCGTAGACCCAACTTGTCGAACACCAGGCGGTACTTGTTCTCCTGCGCGTCCTCGAGGCTCTGCTCCGGGCTGGTGTATGCGGCGCAGGTGTAGGTCATCGAGGTACCCAGCACGTGCTCGTAGAAGGCGTTGGACACGTCGTAGTGATGCTGGATCGACCCGGCGTCGCGTGAGCGCGAGTGCCGCAGACCCTCGGCGATCCGACGCCACCGCGGCAGCGATTCCTGTGGGGGAGGAGCGATGGGGCGCAACAGCTCCCAGCCGAGTGAGCGAGTGACTCGCGCGAGGGTCAGGGCCGACGGGCGCGCGAAGTCGAGCCCGTCGCGCATCAGCCGCAGCACCTCGTACGGATCGCCGGGGTGGGCGCCGACGATGTCGAGGTCACCGGAGACGTACGCGCGCGCCATCCCGAGGTCGCCGGGCGCGGTGGCGAGGTAGGTGGTGCCGCGCGGGGTCAGCAGGTTCAGGCCGTACGGGCTGTCCTTCGGCCCGGCGGAACTGCCGTCGTAGGCGGTGAAGTGGAACGGCAGCTCGCCGCGGGTGAACTCGACGAGCATCTCGGCGATCGAGAGCTTCCCGCCGATCACGGCGTCGGAACTGGTCATTTACGTTGCACCGCCTTCGAATACAGATCCAGCAGACGTGAATCCGGGTCGTACTTCTTCTTGAGGTCGCCATAGGTGTACCCGCCGTAGAGCTCGTCGAACTCCTCGCGGCCGTAGTAGGCGTCCGAGTAGAGGGATTTGTGGCCGTCGAGTTCGGACACCTTCTTCTCGATGGCGCGGTTGGCCGCGCCCGGTGGTGCGCCGGCGACGGTGGGTACCGAGGACCAGAACCCGATGTTGACGTAGGTGCGGTGCGCCTCGAGCGGATACAGCGGCCACTCCCGCGGCCCGCCGGGACTGTGGTCGGTGTAGCCGGATGGTTCGCGAAGTCGCAGAGGGCACAACCAGATCGGCTCGATGGGGATCTCGCGCAGGAACCACTCGGTGAACTCGGCGGTGCGTTCGATCGGCACCTCGATGTCCTGCACCACCCGCTCGCGCGGCAGGTTGCCCTTGCGCTTCTCGAGGCGATCGGCGATCCCGAAGCGCTGATCGAGCGCGATGAGCTTCCAGTAGAAACTGCTGCGCCGGTACCTCGCGGGCCAGAACTTGCGGATCCGCGGATTCTGGGCGCCGAACGCTCGTGAGCACCAGAACCAGTCGGTGTCCCAGCGCCACAGGTAGTCGGCGATGGTGAGTCGGTCGGTGCGGGGGGTGTCGCCGTCGTGCTGGATCGATCGGTAGTAGATGTCGACGTCGGTGTAGTCGCTGACCGGACCGGGCTCGTCGGTGCGCACGCCCAGCGTCAGGTAGCTCTCGTCGGCGCTGAAGACCACTCCGTCGAGGTAGTCGACGTCGATGCCGTCGTGCGACCGGTCGGCGACGATGGCCTGCATCGTCGACTCCAGGGTCGCCAGGTCGCAGAACCGCACGTGCCGCAGTGCCACGAACGCCGGCACTGGTTCGAGTTCGATGCGCAACCGCGTCGAGTAGCCGAGGGTGCCGTAGGAGTTGGGGAACCCGGCGAAGAGGTCGGCGTACTCGTTGCTCGCCGTGGCGGTGACCACCTGGCCGTCACCGGTCAGGATGTCGATCTCGAGGATGGACTCGTGCGGCAGGCCGTTGCGGAACGACGTCGACTCGATGCCCAGCCCGGTCACGGCGCCGCCGAGGGTGATGGTCTTCAGTTGCGGCACCACGAGCGGCGCCAGCCCGTATGCCAGCGTGGCGGCCACCAGGTCCTCGTAGGTGCACATGCCCTGCACGTCGGCCGTGCGTGCGTCCGGGTCGATCGAGATCACCGAGTCCAGGCCGGAGACGTCGAGGCCGGGGGCGGTACTGTGCGCACGGGTGCGGAAGATGTTGGAGGTCTTCTTGGCCAGGCGAACCGTGGCACCCGCCGGAATTGTCCGGTAGCTCGCCAGCAGCGCCTGGACACCCCGTCGGTGCGCGTCGACGCCCACCTCCCGCGGACTGTCGGACCGACGATGTTCGACGTTCGATGCCACCGCGCCACGGTATATCGCCGCGCTGTTCGGTGCGCGGTCGATGCACCGGGACGTGGCGTACCGGTCGCCTGTCGGTGCGGTACGGCAGGATGGTGGGACCAGGTCGGCCGGGTCGTTCGGTCGCCGCGAACTCACAAGGAGTCGATCGGTGGCTCAGGTCAGCGCAACCACGTCCCTCGATGTCGCTCATCCTCCCGCGGACGTGGTGGCCGCCCTGCTCGATTACGCCACGGTGCGCCCGAAGATCCTCTCCGAGCACTATCGCGACTTCGCGGTGATCTCCGGCGGTGTGGGTGCCGGAACGGTGGCGACGTGGACGCTGCAGGCCACCAGCAAGCGCAGCCGCAACATCGAGGCCACCGTCTCGGTCGAGGACGGTGGGGTCGGGGGCGGGTCGACCATCACCGAGCGCGACGCGAACTCCTCGCTGGTCACCACCTACACGGTCATCCCGTCGGGCGCGGGTTCCACCGTCCGCACCACCACGTCCTGGACGGGCGCCGGCGGTGTCGGAGGATTCTTCGAGAAGACCTTCGCGCCGATCGGACTGCGCAAGATTCAGGCCGCGGTGCTGGGCAACCTCGACCGCTACCTCGGCTGATGGCCCGGCAGATGTGCGGGCGGTAGGTCGCGGCTGTGTTCGAGGGGCCCGTACAGGATCTGATCGACGAGCTGGGCAAGCTGCCCGGGATCGGTCCCAAGAGCGCGCAGCGCATCGCGTTCCACCTGCTGTCGGTGCAGGCACCCGATATCGATCGGCTGCAGCGCGCCCTGGGGCGGGTGCGTGACGGGGTTCCCTTCTGCCAGGTGTGCGGCACGGTCTCCGATCAGAAGACCTGCCGCATCTGCGCCGATGCTCGCCGCGACCGCACCAAGATCTGCGTCGTGGAAGAACCCAAGGACGTTCAGGCGATCGAACGCACCCGCGAGTTCAAAGGTCTCTACCACGTGCTCGGCGGGTGCCTCGACCCCATCAACGGCGTCGGACCTGATCAGCTGCGCGTGCGAGAGTTGTTGCAGCGCATCGGTAATCAGGTCGACGGCGTCGACGTCTCCGAGGTCATCCTCGCCACCGCACCCACCACGGCGGGTGAGGCCACGGCCACCTACCTTCTGCGCACCATCCGCGACTTCCCGGGTCTGCGCGTCACGCGCATCGCCTCGGGACTGCCGATGGGTGGGGAGCTCGAGTTCGCGGACGAGATCACTCTCGGCCGCGCTCTCGTGGGCCGCAACGTCATGACCTGATCGATCAGTGGTGGTGCCCGGCGTCGCTGTGCAGGTCGGCGTCGTCGAGGCTGACATCGGTCTCCGGAACCGGGTCGTAGACGTAGGCGCTGCCGTCCTGGTGGTCCCAGACGCCGTCGAAATTGCGGTCGGTGATCACGGTGTCGACGTCGCCGTCACCGTCGATGTCGATGTTCTTGACGTCGGTGGTCCCGTCGCCGTTGGTGTCCACGGCCTGGACGTCCGGTCGGCCGTCGCCGTCGGTGTCCCACGTGACGGTGTCGTAGTTGCCGTCGCCGTCGCCATCGGTGACCTGCACCTCCATGCCGTCGACGACACCGTGGAGGGCGGGTGTGGACGAGGAGTAGCCGGCCGGGTGGTCGGAGGTGTGGTCGTTCGGGCGGTCGTAGGTGCGGTCGTAGGGGCGGTCGGAGGAGTTGTCGGAGGTCCGGGGCGAGGTGTGGGAGTCGTATTCGGGGGCGTACTGCGCCATGTCGTCGAGGTCGATGGTGACCGAAATGGGCTGGGAGTAGTCGTAGGTGCCGTTGCCGTCGGTGTCCACGCTCGTGGTGTCGGCGATGCCGTCACCGTTGTCGTCGGTGATCTTGCCCTCGGCGACGCCGTCGCCGTCGGCGTCGTTCAGCAGGGTGTCGTAGTGGCCGTCGTGATCGGTGTCCTCGAGCCAGAGGTCGGTGCGTCCGTCGCCGTCGAGGTCGATGTACCTGGTGTCCATGATGAGCTCCTGTGTGAGTGCCAGTGGTTCTCGGCGACATCGGCTGTCACCGTCACACCCTTGGATGCACCGACAGGACCGGAAAGTTCCCGGGGGAGGAGAAGAACTCAGACGAGCATGCGCTCGGCCAGCTGCGCGCGGGCGCGGTTGAGACGCGACTTCACCGTCTGGATGCCGATTCCCTGGTGCTCGGCGATCTCGGCGTAACTCATGTCGCCGAACTCGCGCAGCACCAGGGCCGTGCGGAAGTCCTCGGGAAGCTCGGCCAACGCCAGACGCAGTTGGTCCCGAACTGCCAGCTGCTCGCTGAAGTTCGACGCCGCGGTGTCCTCGAGCACGATGGGTCGCTCGGTGTCGTTGAAGTCGACCGTGTCGGTCTGCGGCTTGCGGCGGCGCACCAACGCGAGGGCCGCGTTTGCGGCCACCCGGTGCAGCCAGGTGCTGAAGCGTGCCTCGCCGCGGAACTTGTCGAGGTTCTGCCATGCCGCGATGAGGGTGTCCTGAACGGCGTCCTCGGCGTCCTGACGATTACCGACGATGTTCAGGCACACCCCCCACACCCGGTTCTTGTGCATACCCACCAACTGGGCGAACGCATGCTGATCGCCGGCACGAGCTGCGACGAGCAGGGAAGCCTCGTCGGCGGTGGTGCCGGCGTCGAACCCGGGTGAGCCGGAGCGCGGTGACTCAGAGATGGAAGCCAGTGTCGTACCCGTCTGTCGTTCCGTCGTGGCCGGAGCTGTCGTGGCCGTATGTGTCGTGCCAAGAGCTGTCGTGCGAGTCGGTCGAGTGATCGGCTCCGTATCCCCCGTGGTCGTAGCCTGCGTCTGCGTAGCCGTCGTGCCCCGTGCCGTCGTGGGCTGTGGGGTCGAACGCGTCGTGGTCGGATCCGCTGCCGTCGTGCACGTGATCGGACCCGGCCGGATCGTGCCCGCCGGCGTCGGAATCGTCGGGATCGGGCGTGACGTAGTCGTTCTCGTCCTCGACGTAGGGCAACTCGTCGTCCATGTCGGGAACGATGGCGTCGTCGGCGACGGGTGTGTTCGGGTCGAAGGCGACCTCGAGTGCGCTGTCCCACACTCCGTCGGGAATCGTGTAGTCGTCCGCGTCGGGGTCGATCCCCAGATCCGCGAGTAGCGAACCGTCCTCACTCATCGTGGGCTCCTCATCGTGTCGGTCAGATGTCTCTGTCCACAGTTGGATGCGGCCGATCAGTCGATTGTTCCCGCCGGCGGCGGACCGGTGTCCGAGTTCCCGGACGCCCAAGACTAGTTCATCAGGCCGGACCTGCTGAGGAAGGTCTTGGCCTTGTCGACATCCACGATGGAGAAGATCGACGCCTTCAGGTTGGTCGTGTTGTTGGCGTAGTCGATGTTCACGGTGTCGTTCGACGGGGTGATGCGGGCAGCTGCGGTGCGGCCCGGGTTCTCCACGAGCACCGAGTTCGGGTTCAGCGAATCCGGCTGCCGCAGGCTCACCACCTGCGGTCGAGCTTCCTTGTCGTCGACGCTGAGGACGATGAACGGGTCCTGGAACTTGTCGGCAGCCGGACCCAGGCCGGCGATGACGGTGGACCCGCTCTTGAAGTCGCACTTGATCTCGAGTCCACCGTTGGTGGTGGACCCGTTGGGCAGGCATTTCTCGAGATCGCCCGCCAGCGCGACGGGCACCGATGCGAGTACCTGGTCGGTGGTGGTGGCCAGTTTCACCGGTCCGGTGGAGGTGGTCGACGCCGAACTCGCCGTGGTGGCGGGGCTGTCGGATCCCCGTGTGAGCACCACGGCGGCGATCCCCGCGCCCACCACCACGATCACGGCCGCCGCGATTCCCGCGAGGAGGGCGGGGGAGCGCTTGGTGCGGGTCGGCCGAGGATCCGGCGGCGCAGCAGCAGGCGCGGGCCCGGTGCGTGGTGTCGTGATGGGCCCGGAGGCGGGCCGATCCCACTGGGCCATCAGCGCGTCGCGGCCGGGAACGACGGGTGCCGCTGCGGGCGCGGGGTTCATGGCCATCCAGGCGCTGAGCGCGCCCCGGGCAACCACGGTCTTGGGGTCGTCCAGGGTCGCGACCGGCCCGATGCCCTGCAACGTCTTGTGCACCAGGGGGATTCGCGATGTTCCGCCGGTGAGGTAGAGGGCTTCGAGCGGTGTCGCGCTGGTGATACCGGCATCGGCGAGGGTGGCGCGCGCCAGGCGCGCGGCCTGATCGAGCGGACCGGAGATCAGTTCCTCGAACTCGTCGCGGGTGAGCTGGAACGTCTCGTGGAAGCCCTGTCCGGCCGCGGTGATGGTCGCCGACGGGGTCTCCGAGAGCAGTTCCTTCGCGCGGCGGATCGAGTCGTCGAGCTGCTGGCGCACCCCGACGGGCGCCTCCCGGCGCAGGTACTGCATCAGGGGAGGGTTGCGCGCTTCGAGTTGGTGATCGACCCACTGCCGAATGAGGGCGTCGAAGTTCTTGCCGCCCAGGCCGTTGTCGCCGCGGGCGGCGATCACGTCGAAGGTGCCGTCGCCGTTCTTGCGCAGCACCGCCACGTCCAGGGTGCCGCCACCGAAGTCGAAGACACCGATACGGGAGCCGTCCGGCAGCGACCGGCTGCGGGTGTAGTGCGCTGCGGCGGCGCGGGGTTCGGAGATCGTGGAAATCTGCCCCGGGTCGGCCCCGGCCATCACGGCCGCGTCGACCAGGGTCTTGATCTGGTCGGGTGACCATGCCTCGGGATGGGTGAGCACCAGGTGCTCGGGCATCCGGCCGGCGTGTGCGGCCGTGGCCCGCGAGAACACGCTGCCGAGCACCGCGGCGATCGGCGCGGCAGTGGGCAGCATGAACCCGTTCACGGCGATGCTGGGCTGGCCGACCAGTCGTTTGGGTGAGGGGATGTAGGCCGCCGGGTTGCGCTGCGCCTCGTTGACGGCGTGCTCACCGACAGCGATGCGGTCGGGTGCCTCGACCAGTACGCCGGAGGGGATCAGGTTGCTCGCGTGCGAGAGGGACAGCGATTCGATCGCACCGCTCACCGCCGCGGAGTGGGCGGCGGCGGTGTTCGACGTTCCGAAATCGACGCTCAGCAGCCAGTCGGAGGCGTTCACGGGGTTCCTTTCGCGTGGGGTCGACTCGACTCATCATGACGGACGGTCGAGCGATGGTTCTCGGTGGCGGGGAGCTCGGTCACAGCACACCGCCGGATGCGAGGGTGGTGTAGGCGCGCACCACGTCGACCAGGGCCGCGTCCTCGGAGGCCGTGACCGTCGACATCCCCCGTGCCTGCGCGTGCGCCAGTCGCTCGAAGGCCACCGCCCGCACCTTCTGGTCGCCCGCGTCCGGGGGCAGGCCGACGCAGGCGGCCGGGGTGCGGCCGGTCAGCAGCAGTCGAATTTCGTCGACCAGCGGCGCGTGCGGGTCGGCGGCGAGCATGCGCTGCAGGTCCGCCAGGAGCGCCACCCGAAGCATCGCCGGGTCGCTGCGCATGGTGTGGGCGATCGCGCGCACCTGCTCGCGGGCCGGGTGGGTGTAGGCGAGCTGATCGACGTAGTCGAGAACGCGGCGTGCGCGGTTGAGCACCGCGAACTCGCTCAGCGACGTCTCGAGCACCTCACGCAGCCGAGCGAGCCCCGAGCGGGCCAGCAGCCATTCGTTGAGAGCCGCCGCACCGCGTCGGGCGATCTCGCGGCCGTTGAGCACGCCGTACTCACCGATGATGTCGAGCAGACGCCCGCGCACCGCCGGCGGCACCGGACCGGGCCCGTCGGATTCGAGCAGATCGATCAGGTCCAGGGCGCCGATGCCACCGAGTGCGGCCAGGGCTCGGGCGTCGTCCTCGACGAGCATCCCGGTGCGCGATGTCTGCGCCATGAGACCGGAGATGGGCACCACCGCGCACACCCGGCCGGCCAGATCGCTCGCCAGCGTGCGCGCGTGCTCGGCGGCGTGATCGAGGGGATCGCGCCGCCCGAAGGCGCCTTCGCCGAATCCGTCGGCCCGCGAGAGCACGGCCAGGGTGTTCAGCGGCGAGAGCGGCAGCTGCTCGAGGAACGCCAGTTCGTCCGACCGCGGGGTCGAGTCGAAGAGGAACACGGCGGCGTCCGCATCGACGGACGCCGTGCGGGTCTGCTCGAACCCGTCGATGAGCACCCGACGGGTCGCCCGCTCGTTGCGGGTGGTCAGGGTGGCCAGGCCGGGGGTGTCGATGAACGTCATCCCGCGGATGGCGGCCGAGGGCAGCCAGCGGTCGATGTAGGCGATCTCCTCCTCGGGGATCGGCAGGTCGGCGGGTCGGCCGCCGCCGATCACCAGCGGGTGGCGACGGCCGTCGAGCCCCACCGCCTCGGCGCGCGAGGGCGCACCGTCCTGGTACACCGCCACCAGGCGGGTGGCCTCGAGAGCGGCGGTCTCGGCGACCGGCGCGCCGATGAGTGCGTTGACCAGGGTCGACTTACCCGCCTTGAGGCGCCCCACCACGACCAGCCGCGGGGGAGCCCACAGGCTCGCGCCGATGGTGTTGGCGTGGTCGATCAGGTCTCCGCCGAGGCCCGCCAGGGCGTGCAGGCCCCGGTCGAGAACCCGGTGGACGGGGTCCTGGATCACTCCTGTGGTCATGACGCACCTGCTGTCTTCTGCAACCGGGCCAGCAGAGCGTCGGCCGCGGTGAGGCGTTTGTCGATGATGTCGCGGTTGTGGGTGAGCCGCTTGATGTCCTTCTCACGCTTGGTGGCGTCGGAGTTGGCGGATTCCTTCGCCGCGGCGATCTGCTTCTGCAGCTCCTCGATGGAGTTGCGCAGCTGCTCGCGGTAGCGCACCACGATCTCCGGCCGGGCCTGTGACATCGCGGTCTCGAGCAGGCGGGCGGTGACGGTCTTGGTCAGACCCAGCGTTTCGCGCAGCCAGTTCAACAGGTTCGTCTTGCCGGTGCGCATGGCCCGGAAACCGAGGTTCACGCCCACCCACACGGTGCCGACGATCGCGCCGACGCCGAGAGCCGCCGACAGTCCGATGAGTCCGCCGATGGTCGACGACCCCATCACACCCATGGTCAGCAGGGTGGGGTCGAGGATTCCCTGGTGCTTGCTGCCCACCTGCGGACCCTCGATGCTCTGCCCGCCGAGGCTCGAGACGATGCGTGAGCAGATCTCCTCCCACACCACGTTCGAGGTGAATCGCGGCGCGACGATGGTGGTGTAGAGCTGCTCGAGGAACCCGGCCATCGTCTCGGCCATCGCCTGCTGCAGTTCGGCCTGCATGTCGGCGGTGAACTTCTGCGGGCTGCGGCGCAGCACCTCCATACCGTTCTTGTTGATCGTGTTGGTCCAGCGTTGACGAATCTCCTCGAGCCGTCGGTCACTGTCGTCGATGGCCTGTTGGCGCAGCTGCGTCAGGTCGCGCGCGAGGTACTGCTCCCACTCGCGGCTCTGATCCTTCAGGCTCTCGAGCTTGTCGAGTTCGCGGGTGAGGTCGGGCAGGGTGGCCCCGCGACCCTCGACGGCCGCGAGTTCGGAGGCCACCCGGGCACGCAGGGTCACCAACCCTTCGCGGACCGTGCGCAGCGCGTCGATGGCCGGCAGCTGCTCGGCGAACTCGAGGCGTCGGGTGATCTCGGCGCGCAGCTCGGTGATGCCGGACGCGATCTCGGTGTGCTCGCGCAGCGGGCCGGGCGGCATCTCGGAGGCGATCGCAGCGCGCAGCGACGAGACGCCGATGACGGTGACCTCACGCGAGAGGTGCTCGCGGAGCAGCTTCCGGTTCTCCTCGACGATGTGCTTCCACCGCCGCAGGTTCTTGTCGGTCTTCGTCACCGCCACGATCAGCGCGTCCACCGACGATCCGGCGTCACGAATGAAGTCCATCTCCGGGGCGGTGACGGGCGAGGACGCGTCGCACGCGATGACCACCACGCACGCCTGCTGGGCACTGTGGGTCGCGAGGGCGGCCATGGTCGGGTCCAACCCGCCCACACCGGGGGTGTCGACGATGGTCACGCCGGGCATCTCGGTGTGCGTGATCGGGATGCTGGCGCGCGTGGGCAGCGACTCGACGGCGGGGTCGCGCACGTATCGGCCGTCGACGGTCACCCAGTCCGCCAGCGTGGTCAGCGGCACCTGTTCGCTGCGGTCGGGGAACATCAGGTCGACGGTGCCGTCGAGCGGTGGGTCGCTGACCGGTCGGATGCTGACGGCGACCGTGGTGGCCAGGCCGACGCCGACGGGTGCGAGATCACGTCGGCCGACCAGGGCGTTGACCAGCGAGCTCTTGCCGCGCTTGACCTCGCCCACCACCACGACGCTGCGTACCTGACGTTCCCGGGCGGCCTTCTGCTCGGCCAGCTCGGCCACGTTGTCGAGCTTGTAGGCCCGCAGCACCTGGCCGGCGGCAGTGAGCACCGTCTCGACTTCGCCGGGTTTCGGAGCCGCCGCACCCTCGGCCGTCGCGGTGTCCGCGGCCACCGGGTTCTGCACTTGGCTCATCACGTCGTCCTGTTCGTGGGTCTCGGGTGGGTCGGGTGGGTCGGTGTCACGGGTGGGTCGGGTGGGTTGGTGTCACGGGTGGGTCGGTGTGAAACGCCACCCGCCCGAGGATCGCGAGATCCTCGGGCGGGTGAGTGGGTCGAATCTCGTGGACCGAGACTCCTCAGAACCCGTGGTGCCCGCCGCCGTCGTGCGAGGTGGACTCGTAGGGGGTCTCGCTGGAGCCGTGCGAGTCCGAGCCGTAGGGCGAGCTCGAACCGTACGGGTCCGAGTTGGCGTACACGCTGCCGGAGGCGTCGTCGTACCCCAGGGACACGTCGGTCTCCGTGGCCGGATCCACGACGCCGTCGACCGTGGAGTCGATCACCCCGTCGCCGTTGTTGTCGATGTAGGTGGTGTCGAGCCGGCCGTCGCCGTCGGTGTCCTCGATCTGGTAGTTGGCGGTGCCGTCCTCGTCGGTGTCGACGAGCTTCTCGTCGTAGCTGCCGTCCTCGTTGCTGTCGACCGCCATCACGTCGGTGGTTCCGTCCCCGTCGGTGTCGAACAGGACTGTGTCACCGATGGAGTCGCCGTCGGTGTCCTCGATCACCACGTCCATCCCGTTGACCGTTCCGGTCCACTCGCTCGGGCTTCCGGAGTCGCCGTAGGAGGGTGTGTGCGAGTCGCCGTGGGGGGTGCTGCCGTGGGAGTCGCTGCCGTGGGGGGTGCCACCGTGCGGGGTTCCGCTGCCGGGGGTGTAGGTGGTCTCCTCGGTCTCGCTGTTGGAGTAGTAGCCGTCGCGGTTGCTGTCGCTGTAGGAGTAGTCCGCGATGCCGTCCTCGTTGGTGTCCACCACGACGGTGTCGCCGAAGCCGTCGCCGTCGGTGTCCACCTCGACGGTGTCGCTCACGCCGTCGCCGTCGGTGTCGTAGAAGCGAGTGTCGTCCTGGCCGTCGCCGTTGCTGTCGACGTCGTAGCTGGTGCTCATTGTGTTCTCCCTTGTCGTGGTTGGTTCTTCTCGAACCGGTCAGAGCATTGGATGCGGGCGGTTGCGGAAAGGTTCCCGGCATCGCCAGAAAACTTTTCGGTGGGCATCGACGACGGCGTCCGGTGCGTCGTGACGGGTCGAGACTAGGGCAGAGTCGCTAGCTTCGGGAAGTAGAAACCGACCGGATCGAGATGTCATCCGCCCGCGGCTGTCAGCCGCTCACGCCTGAGCTGCTCGACGTCGTCGAGCATCAGGGGCTCGAGCGTACGGCCCAGCGCCACCGACAGCAGGTGATCGGCCAGTTCCGGGTTCCGCGCCAAGGCCGGTCCGTGCAGGTAGGTACCGATCACCGAGCCCTGCACCACACCCTCCGTGCCGTCGCCGACACCGTTGCCCACCCCCGCGATCACCCGGCCCAGCGGCCGGGCATCGGCACCGAGGGAGGTGCCGCCGCGGTGGTTCTCGAACCCGGTCAGGCGCTGGGTCAACCCGTCGAGGAGCGGCTGGGTGACCACCTCGCCGATCGACCGGCTGGCCTGCGGCGCAGTGGTGACATCCAGCATCGAGATGCCGTCGACGCGTTCCCCGGCACTGGTCTCGTACCAGTGCCCGAGCACCTGGATGGCGGCGCAGATCGCCAGCACCGGCGCACCACGCTCGGCCGCGCGCTGCAGGCCCGGGTAGCGGGTCAGGTGCTTGGTGGCCAGACGCTGCGCGAAGTCCTCGGCCCCGCCGAGCACATACACATCCAGCGAGTCGGGCACCGGGTCGTTGAGGGTGATGGAGACGATCTCGGCGTCGATCCCGCGCATGCGCAGCCGCTGACGCAGTACCAGGGCGTTGCCGCCGTCGCCGTACGTGCCCATCACATCGGGCAGCACCAGGCCGATGCGGATTCCTTCAGCCACGGGCGCTCCTCTCGAGTGCGCGCCCGAGGTCGCGGAACGCGGTGTAGTTGGCCAGCACCTCCACCCGTCCGGGCGGGCACGAGGCGATGGCGGCGACGGGATCTGGTACCACCGCGTGGGGAGATCCCGCGTAGGTCAGGCGCACACCGAGGTCGGTGGCGCGTTCACCGGCGGCGACCACGGTGACTCCCTCGAAGTGTTCGAACCGCACGTCCCACAGCCACGAGAGGTCCTCGCCGTCGGGCACCTGCCCGTTGACGGCGATCACGAGGCCGTCGACTGTCGGGTCGATCATCGACAGCGCCTCCTGCCAGCCCGCGGGGTTCTTCGCCAGCAGCATGCGTACGGAGTGCTCGCCCACCTGCACGGTGCTGTAGCGGCCGGCGATCTCGGTGACCGATGCTGCCGCTGCGGCCGATTTCTCCGGGTCCGCGCCGAGTGCCACCGCAGCGGCGACGGCCTGGGCGGCGTTGCCGCGATTGGCCTTGCCCGGCAACGCCAGCGACAGCCCGATCACCAGACCTCCAGGGCCGTAGAGGTTCTCGTCGTCGAGCCACCACTGCGGGGTCGGCCGCGCGAAATCGGTTCCGGTGGAACGCCAGTGCTCGCCCTCCCACACGATGGGCTCACCCGATCGGGGGCAGCTGACCGAATCGCCCACCCAGCCGCCGCCCGCGGAGACCCACACCACGTTCGGGCAGTCGTAGGCTGCCGAGGTCATCAGCACGTCGTCGCAGTTGGCCACCACCACCGCGTTCGGGTGGCGGGCGAGTCCCTCGCGTAGGCGCCGCTCGATCATGTTGATCTCGCCGACGCGGTCGAGTTGGTCGCGGCTGAGGTTGAGCAGAACCACCGCGGCCGGGTCGAGGGCATCGCACACGTGCGGCACGTGCAGCTCGTCCACTTCGATCGCCGCCAGCCGCGCGTGGCGGTCGGTGTTCAGGGCGGCGACGATCCCGGCGTCCATGTTCGCCCCGTCGGCCTGTGTGGCGACGGGACCGAGCGTGCCCAGCGCTGCGGCCGTCATTCGAGTGGTGGTGGACTTGCCGTTGGTTCCGGTGATCACCACCGTCCGCCGACCGGCGCCGAGCTGCGCCATGACGGTCGGGTCGATCTTCAGCGCGACCAGGCCGCCGATCATCGAACCCTTGCCGCGTCCGGCCATCCGTGACGCCCGCGCGGTGGCCGTGGCCGCTGCGAGAGCGAGTCGTCCGCGCAGGCGCATCGGTGTCTCGACCATGGCGGTGAGTCTGGCATATCCACTGGAAGCGGACCGGGCGGGCGGATATCGTTCGCATGGTGAACCACACTTGGAGTCGCATCGAGACGCACGAGGCCCTGACCGGCGTGATCGGGGTGCCCAACGCCCGCGTCGCGGCCAAGGCGCGGCCCAGTTTGCACCATTACGACCGGGTGTGGCTGGCGTCGTCGCCGTTCGTGCTGATCGGGACCGCCGACGCCACCGGCCGCTGCGACGTCTCACCGAAGGGTGACCCCGCGGGCGGTCTCGTGCACGTGCTCGACGACACCACCATCGCCCTCGCCGAGCGGCCCGGCAACAAGCGTGTCGATGGCTATCGGAACGTGTTGGACAACCCGTTCGTGGGTCTGAACTTCTTCATCCCGGGTCGTGGCGACACGTTGCGGATCAATGGCCGGGCGTCGCTGGTGGGCGATGCTGATTTCTTCGACGAGTTGGTGGTCAAGGGGCATCGACCGTTGCTGTGTCTCGTGGTCGAGATCGAGGAGATCTTCCACCATTGCGCCAAGGCGTTCTTGCGGTCGAGGCTGTGGGAGCCGCAGACCTGGGATCCGACGGTGGTGCCGTCGACGGCGGTGTTGACCAAGGAGTTGATGCCGAACGTGACGGAGTCGGTGCAGGAACTCGAGCAGTATTACGGTCGGGCGTATCGGGACGGTCTGTACCGGCAGGGGTGATCGCGCGCGGTGTGCGTGTGGTGTAGCGGCTGATCAGAAACGCCGATGCCCCGGACCCGAAGATCGCGCTGACCACCACGTCGGCCGCGCAGGCGCATCGGTGTCTCGACCATGGCGGTGAGTCTGTCTTGTCCGCTGGAAGCGGACCGGGCGGGCTCGGCCATGGGGTCGGTTGCCGTATCACCTTGGGGTTGTTTTCGTTATCGAATCGTGCCGCCGCACACTCGTGAATTTCTCAAGTGTAGGTAAAGATGATCGGTACTCAGGTCGGAGAATCCGGTCGTCGCGTGAAGGATCCCATATCCATGCCCACCCCCCCAGAGTTCGTGTTGCGCCGTCGGTGCGTACTTGTGTCCGGCGTGGTCGCGCAGCGCTGATTGCCTCGGTGATCGCGTTGAGCGTCGTCACGGCCGCGCCCGGTGCTGCTGACCCGGTTCAGCCCACCTCACCCGCGCCTGTCGTCACCACACCACCAGTGACCACCGGCTCGCTGCCCTTCACCGAGTCGAGCCCTACTACGCAGTCAACGGCTGAGTTCCAGGTTCCTGCACAGGTTCCCCCGAACGCCGAAACCTCCGTGACTGAGCCCCCGACAGCGGAACCGGCCGAGTCGCTGCCAAAGATTCCGTACACGGGTTTGCCGACGGAGAATCCGAACAGCACGATCGTCCCAGGGCGGATGCGGTCCGATCGTGAGGAGTTGCCGGAGGGGTTCACCAAGGAGCAGGCCGATCGGGCGGAGGTTCGGGAGTACGAGCTGCAGCAGATTCAGCGTCAGCGGGCGCTGTCTCGGGGCCCTGCGCCGGGACCGGATTGTCAGCAGTACTGGCCGTCGGAGAACTGGGTGTGTGGTGCTATTCGGGACAAGTACAACGCTCTCGGTGCGCAGTCGAGTTTTCTGTTGTTCCCGACGAGCGAGGAGTTGGTGAACCCGGATGGGTTCGGCCGCCGGCAGACGTTCGCCAACGGCCCCATCTACTGGTCTCCGGCGTCGGGTGCGCATCCAGTGGCCAACCACTTTTTCGCCGCGTGGCAGCGCAACGGGTGGGAAGGCGGAGTTCTCCGGTATCCGACGAGCGATGAGATCGTCAACCCTGATGGGATCGGTCGGCGCCAGGAGTTCCAGGGTGGGACGGTGTATTGGCGACTCAACGAGGCGTATTTCGTCACCGGTGCCATCAAGGAGAAGTGGTTGACTGTTGGTGCTGAGACGGTCGGCGGTGCCCTCGGCTACCCCATGTCCGATGAGATCAGGCTTCCCGACGGTGTCGGCAGGATGAACCGCTTCGAACGCGGGGTTATCTACTGGACATCGAGCGGCGGTGCACACCCGGTTGGGGGAGTCATTTTTCGGGTTTGGGCTGATTCCGGCTATGAGGGCGGAACGTATGGGTACCCCACTTTTGATCAAGTCGGAACCCCGATCAGCCAGTCTCAACAATTTCAGGGCGGGACTATCGAATTTAGTTTGGAGAACCCGGTGGCGGTCTCGTTCTATGACTGCAAGTTGAATACTGAATGGCCACACGTTTCATCGCACGATCCCAACACAGTTAATGTACTCACTACTGGTTCCTGCGCTGATCCGAAACTAATCGTCCAAGCATCGACGCGGCTGATCTTCTCTCCAAGCTGTGAAAAATTTGGTATGTGCGTACTTCGATATGCTGAATCATCTGGCGCGTCTGGTGATGAGGTCTCGGCGACGGTTCAGCCCGAAGTCAGGTTCAGTACGAGCATGGGTTGCGCACCAGGTTCGTATTATGCCGAAACCCGATGGAAGATTCGAAATGCAAATGGGGGAACATTGACCACCAAGGCGCTTACAAATGAGGTTAGACTCGGGTACGGGACCGGTGGCCTCGACAAGTTGTGCGGTGGGGGATACGCACGGTAGACGCCAGGTCAACGATTGGCTCGTTCTCCCCAGTGTGCTTATGTGTTGCCTGACTCCAACAATCAAGAGATCACCGTCGAATCAGGAGCTCAAGGGATATCGTTATGGAAGCAACTACCGAGTGGAGCTCATCCGAATCTGTTAATTCTCCTATCTCGTATGGGCAGAAGGATCAACCTTACAAGATCGGCACAGTGGGGGCGCTCTTCCCGAAGCCGTATGAAGCGTATGTTCGCGTTTTTCATCCCGCGGGCACTTTTGAAGGTGGTGGCTCTGTACGATGGTCTACAGTCGCTGCGGCCTCTGGGACAACAATCAGGCCGGATACGCAGTGGTCGGAGCTTTCTTGGCGCGCGTCAAACTATCTCCCTCCTCGAAAGGGGGATCTACCGGTTCCAGCCGCTCGTTTCGTTAGAGATACCTTGACGCGCTTCTGCTCCGCTGAGAGTTCATGGTTCTTTGGTTTCTCTGTAATTCGCGGATTTACCGAGACAAATTGCGCGCCGGTGGCTGCGCTCGATCCCCAGAGCGTGCCAATGTACGTGTTTCGTGGCGGCAAAGAAGACGTGAGTCGGACGTTTCAGTCCGAGCATCCCAACATGTGGTGGCCAGACTCGCTCGCTTGGATTGTCGTTAGCGATATCGACCTCGATTCAACCTACATCGCATGTGAATCCGCGGCAGCAGATGCGTTGCTTGTTAACGGTGATTTGGAGTGTGCAAGGTGCACGGCAACCGATGACGTACGGAACCGGTCCTAGTACAATTTGTTCGACTTGTGTGACTGCTGGTTCGCCTGAAATGAAAGCTATTCTCTTGCTTCGGGAATCAGCTAAATTCCTGTTTGTTGCCAAGGGATACTCAGTGGTGGTGGTCCACCATCGGAACTACTGGCGATGAGGAGAGCAGAATGGCGCCCACCTCGCGCAAAGGTTTCTTCACTGGAGACTCTGGCTTTAGGGGCTCTTCCGGTTTTAGAGTGCATCGAGTGCTCGGGTGAGGTTGCCGCAGTGCAGCAGTGATCGGATGCGGTAGTCGGTGCAGGAACTCGAGCAGTATTACGGTCGGGCGTATCGGGAAGGTCTGTACCGGCAGGGGTGATCGCGCGCGGTGTGCGTGCGGTGGCGATGAGGAGTCCGATGATCACCACGGCGCCTCCGGTCAGGGCCAGGGGTGTGGGCACCTCGCCGAGCACCAGCCATGCGGCGGCGATGCCGACCACCGGCACGAGCAGTGAGTACGGAGCGACGCTGCCGGCGTTGTAGCGGCTGATCAGGAACGTCCAGGCCCCGGAGCCGGCGATCGTGCCGACCACCACGATGTAGGCCAGCCCGAGCAACCCCGTCCACCCGTCGGCGGAGAACGACCGGGCGAGGGCGGCCCACCCCGTCGTCGGTCCCTCGACGGCGGCCGACACTGCCAGCATCGGCACGGGCGGGATCACGGTCATCCACAGCATCAGACGCATGGGTTCGGTGGTGGCGGCCAGGCGGCTGCCGATGTTGCCGACGGCCCAGGCGAGACCGGCCAGCACGGTCAGCAGGAGTGGGACCAGGGCTGCGGTGTGTGCACGGTCGTACCCGATGACGGCCATGCCGAGCACGGCCACCCCAATTCCGGCTGCGGCGCGGGCGGTGAGCTTCTCGCGCAGGAACAGTGCGCCGAGGAGCACGGTGAACGGCGCCGACGACTGCAGCACCAGCGACGCCAACCCGGCCGGCATCCCGAGGTGCATCGCGGTGAAGATGAAGGCGAACTGACCGAACCCGAAGCCGGCACCGTAGAGCAGAAGCCATCGGGTGGGCACCCGCGGTCGGGGCACGAACAGCACGACCGGGATCGCGATGACCAGGAAGCGGAACGCGGCGAAGAAGAACGGGGGGTAGTGGTTCAGGCCCGCGCGGATCGCCAGGAAGTTCAGACCCCACACGAGTGCGACGGTGAGAGCGAGCAGGCGGTGGCGGGAGGTCATGCGCCCATCGTGCGCGATGGAAACAATTAATTCCATCTACTTGTTCTGAGGTATTGCTGTAGTTTTCCTACATGGATGTTCCTCGTCTGGAGCTGCTGCGCGCCCTCGCCGACCGTGGAACCGTCTCGGCGGTCGCCGACGCGATGCTGATGACGCCGTCGGCGGTGTCCCAGCAGCTCAAGGTGCTCGCCCGCGAGGCCGGTGTGGCACTGCTCGAACCCGACGGGCGGCGTCTGCGGCTCACCGATGCCGGCCACGCGCTGGTGCGCCGCGCCGACGAAGTGATCGCGGCGCTCGAGCGTGCCGACGACGAGATGGCGCGCTACCGCACCACCACCCACGGCAGTGTGCGCATCGCCCTGTTCCCCTCCGGCGCGGCACTGCTGCTCGCGTCGGTACTCGGCCGACTCACCGAGCGCGGCATCACCGTCCGCGCCGCCGACGAGGACGTGCCCGCCTCCGGGGTGCCTCGCCTGCTCGCCGACTACGACGTGGTGCTCACCCACCGCGACGAGCGAGCACCGGCCATCGACTCCGCCCGCGTCGCCACCAGCACCCTCATGCGCGAGCCCATCGACCTCGTCGTCCCCCGCCATCACCCACTCGCTCACCGCGAGCATCTCGAGGTGAGCGAGTTGCACGAGGAGCGGTGGATCAGTGTGCGCGACGGTTTCCCCGTGGGCGACGTGCTGCTCTCGATCGGCCGCATCACCGGTGTGGAACCGCGAGTGGTGCAGCGCATCAACGACTTCCGGGTGATCGAGGAACTCGTCGCCGCCGGGCACGGGGTGGCGCTGATGCCGCGCTACGCCACCGCACACCCGAACGTGGTGTGCCTTCCCTTCACCGGGGTGCGCGCGGCGCGGCTCTACGACCTCGCCACCCGTCCCGGCGCCGAGCGTCGCCCCGTGGTGGCCGCGGTGATCGAGGCCTTCCGGGCATCCGTGCCGGGACTCGACCCCCCTTCTGCCTCCTGAGGGGTGCGAACCGACTACCGTTCGCGCCATGGAGTCCTCACCGTTCACGGGCAAGACCATGTTCATCTCGGGAGCCAGCCGCGGCATCGGCCTGGCCATCGCCACACGCGTCGCCGCGGAGGGAGCCAACGTGGCCCTCGTGGCCAAGACTGCGGAGCCGCACCCCAAACTGCCGGGCACCATCTACACCGCCGCGAAGGAGATCGAGGACGCCGGCGGTCACGCGCTGCCGATCGTCGGGGACGTCCGCGACGGCGACTCGGTGGCCTCCGCGGTGGCCGCGGCGGTGGAGCAGTTCGGCGGCATCGACATCTGCGTCAACAACGCCTCCGCCATCAACCTCGGTTCGATCCAGGACGTCCCTCTCAAGCGATTCGACCTGATGAACGGCATCCAGGTGCGGGGCACCTACGCCGTCACGCAAGCATGTATCCCGCACATGATCGGCCGCGACAACCCGCACATCCTGACGCTCTCACCCCCGCTGCGTCTGGAGGCGAAATGGCTGGTACCCGCGCCCTACATGATGGCCAAGTTCGGGATGACGCTGTGCGCGTTGGGCGCTGCCGAGGAACTGCGCGGCGTGGGCATCGCGTCGAACACCCTGTGGCCGCGCACCATGATCGCCACCGCCGCCGTTCAGAACCTGCTCGGCGGTGACGCCGCGATGGCGCAGTCGCGCACACCCGCCGTCTACGCCGACGCCGCGTACGCGGTTCTGAGCAAGCCCGCAACGCAGTACACCGGGCACACCCTGCTGTGCGAGGACGTGCTGCTCGAGGCCGGTGTGACCGATCTGTCGGTGTACGACTGCGTGCCCGGATCCACCCTCGGAGTGGACCTCTGGGTCGACGATCCCAACCCGCCCGGCTACTCCGCGCCCCAGTAGGGCGCGGGAGGGTCAGCGCCGAGCGCGGTTGACGGCCGAGACGACGGCGCGCAGCGACGCGGTGGTGATGGACGTGGCGATACCCACGCCCCACACCACCGTCTCGCTCCCACCGGGACCGGTGACGGCGGCCTCGACGTACGCCGCGGCCTGCGCGTCGTCACCCGCCGACATGGCGTGCTCGGAGTAGTCGAGCACGCTCACCCGGAAACCGATGGAGGACAACGCGTCCACGAAGGCGGCCAGCGGGCCGTTGCCCTCACCGGCGATCTCCTGCTCGACGCCGTCCACCTTGACCGTGGCGACGATGCTGTCCGTGCCGCCGTCCACCTCGGCTGCGGTGACGCGCTGCCGGATCCGCTCGAGCGGGCGAACCGGGGCGAGGTACTCCTCGGAGAACACGTCCCACATGGCCTTCGGTGACACCTCACCGCCCTCGCCGTCGGTGACGCGCTGCACGATCTGGGAGAACTCGATCTGCAGGCGTCGGGGCAGGGCGAGCCCGCGATCGGCCTTCATGATGTAAGCCACGCCGCCCTTACCGGACTGCGAGTTCACCCGGATCACGGCCTCGTACGTGCGCCCCACGTCCTTGGGGTCGATGGGCAGGTAGGGCACCTGCCAGAGAAGGGTGTCGACGTCGGAGTTCTTCTCGTCCGCCGCGGCCTTCATCGCGTCGAGGCCCTTGTTCACCGCATCCTGGTGGCTGCCGGAGAACGCCGTGTACACCAGGTCGCCGCCGTAGGGGTGCCGCTCGTGCACACCGAGCTGGTTGCAGTACTCCACGGTGCGGCGGATCTCGTCGATGTTGGAGAAGTCGATCTGCGGGTCGACTCCCCGTGTGAACAGGTTCAGCCCCAGCGTCACCAGGCACACGTTGCCGGTGCGCTCGCCGTTGCCGAACAGGCAGCCCTCGATGCGGTCCGCCCCGGCCTGGTATCCCAGCTCGGCGGCGGCCACGCCCGTGCCGCGGTCGTTGTGTGGGTGCAGGCTCAGGATGATCGAGTCACGACGAGCGAGGTTGCGGTGCATCCACTCGATGGAGTCGGCGTAGACGTTGGGGGTGGTCATCTCGACCGTCGCGGGGAGGTTGATGATGATCGGGTTCGCGGGCGTCGGGTCGATCACCTCGACCACCGCGTCGCACACCACCTTGGCGTACTCGAGCTCGGTGCCGGTGTACGACTCGGGCGAGTACTCGTAGCGCCACCGAGTCTCCGGGTACTTCGCGGCCTGCTCGAGCACCATGCGAGCGCCGGAGGTGGCGATGTCGACGATGGCGTCGCGGTCGGCGCGGAAGACCACGCGCCGCTGCAGGATCGACGTCGAGTTGTAGAAGTGGACGATCACGCTGCGGGCGCCCTCGCACGCGAGGAAGGTGCGCTCGATCAGCTCCGGGCGACACTGCGTGAGCACCTGGATGGTGACGTCGTCAGGAATGGCGCCGTCCTCGATGATCTCGCGGACGAAGTCGAAATCGGTCTGGCTGGCCGAGGGGAATCCCACCTCGATCTCCTTGTAGCCCATGGTGACCAGCAGGTCGAACATTCGACGCTTGCGAGCCGGACTCATCGGATCGATCAGCGCCTGGTTGCCGTCACGCAGGTCCACTGCGCACCACAGCGGCGCCCGGTCGACCACCCGGTCTGGCCAGGTGCGGTCGGGAAGGGAGATCGGTTCGACCTCCTCGGCGAACGAGCGGTACCGGTAGGTCGGCATCGAGGAGTTCTTCTGGGTGTTCCATGCGGGCTGATCGCCCGGAGCCGGCCGAGCCGGTGTGTTGATGGTTCGCGAGGCTGAGTTGTACGCGTCGACTGACATGGCGTGACTCTTTCTGGGGCAGCTGTCTCATCTGGGTGAGGTGCTTCTCCCGCACTGGTGTGAGAAGCACCCCTCGCGACCGGCACGGCGAACCCCCGCGACGGGGTGCCGGTCGACCGATAGGTCAGGCCCCGTCGCGGCTCGCAAGAAGCCGCGCACCGAACATGGCGCCGATGGTACTCCAGGCTCGCCGGACCCCGACACCGAATGCGCGTCGGTCGCGGCGGGGTCGGTAGGCTGAGCGCGCGCGATGTCAAGGTGCGTGCCCAACGAGGAGGTAGTGCGAGCGTGGCTCTCGTCGTCCAGAAGTACGGGGGGTCCTCGGTGGCGACCGCCGAGCGCATCCGGCTCGTCGCGCAGCGCATCGTCGAGACCAAGAAGCAGGGCAACGATGTGGTGGTGGTGGTCTCGGCGATGGGCGACACCACCGACGAACTGCTCGATCTCGCCGAGCAGGTCTCCCCGAACCCACCGGCGCGGGAGATGGACATGCTGCTGACCTCGGGTGAGCGCATTTCCAACGCCCTGGTTGCGATGGCCATCCACGGTCTCGGTGAGCAGGCGCGTTCGTTCACCGGGTCCCAGGCCGGTGTGGTCACCACCGGGGTGCACGGCAACGCCAAGATCATCGACGTCACGCCCGGTCGGGTGCGCGCTGCCCTCGACGAGGGATCGATCGTGTTGGTCGCGGGTTTCCAGGGCGTGAGCCAGGACAGCAAGGACGTCACCACGCTCGGACGCGGCGGCTCCGATACCACCGCCGTCGCGCTGGCCGCTGCTCTGCACGCCGACGTCTGCGAGATCTACACCGACGTGGCCGGCATCTTCACCGCGGACCCGCGAATCGTCTCCAACGCCCGTCATCTGAAGACGGTGTCGTTCGAGGAGATGCTCGAGATGGCTGCGTGCGGGGCGAAGGTGCTGATGCTGCGGTGCGTGGAGTACGCACGGCGCTACAACGTTCCAGTTCACGTCCGCTCGTCGTACACCACCGAACCAGGGACCATCGTGTCCGGATCCATGGAGGACATTGCTGTGGAAGAAGCCATTCTCACCGGGGTAGCGCACGACCGCAGCGAGGCCAAGGTGACCGTGGTCGGGCTGCCGGACGAGCCCGGCTACGCCGCCCGGGTCTTCCGCGCCGTCGCCGACGCCGAGATCAACATCGACATGGTTCTGCAGAACATCTCGAAGGTGGAGACCGGCAAGACCGACATCACCTTCACCCTTCCGCGCACCGACGGTCCCACCGCGGTGAACAAGCTGACCGCTCTGCGTGACGAGATCGGTTTCTCCGAGGTTCTCTACGACGATCAGATCGGCAAGGTCTCCCTCGTCGGTGCCGGGATGAAGAGCCACCCGGGCGTGACCGCCACGTTCTGCGAGGCCCTCGCCGAGGCGGGCATCAACATCGATCTCATCAGTACCTCGGAGATCCGAATTTCCGTGCTGTGCAAGGAATCCGAACTCGACGACGCGGTACGCGCGCTGCACGCCGCGTTCGATCTCGGGGGCGACGACGTGGCCGTGGTGCACGGCGGGACGGGTAGGTAGGGCTGTCATGGGACTGCGAATCGGCATCGTCGGCGCCACCGGTCAGGTGGGTGAGGTGATGCGAACCCTGCTGGCGGAGCGCAACTTCCCGGTGGACGAGGTGCGCTTCTTCGCCTCGGCCCGCTCGGCAGGCCGGACGCTCCCGTGGAAGGGTGGGGAGGTGCCGGTCGAGGACGCGGCCACCGCCGACGTCTCCGGTCTGGACATCGCGCTGTTCTCCGCCGGTGCCACCACCTCGCGTGAGCAGGCGCCGCGCTACGCCGCCGCCGGGGTGACCGTCATCGACAACTCGTCGGCGTGGCGCAAGGACCCCGACGTTCCGCTGGTGGTCAGCGAGGTCAATCCCGAGGCCGTTCGCACTCTCACGAAGGGCATCATCGCCAACCCGAACTGCACCACGATGGCCGCGATGCCGGTGCTGAAGGTGCTGCACGACGAGGCCGGGCTGACCCGTCTGATCGTCTCGAGCTACCAGGCGGTGTCCGGCTCCGGGTTGGCCGGAGTGCAGGAGTTGGCCACGCAGGCACGCGCGGTGATCGGCGAGGCCGAGAAGTTGGTGCACGACGGCTCGTCGGTTGCCTTCCCCGCTCCGGGTTTCTACACGGCACCGATCGCGTTCAATGTTCTCCCGCTCGCGGGTTCCCTCGTCGACGACGGTTCGGGGGAAACGGACGAGGATCAGAAGCTGCGCAACGAGTCACGCAAGATCCTCGGTCTGCCGGATCTTCTCGTCAGCGGCACCTGCGTGCGGGTTCCGGTGTTCACCGGGCACTCGCTGTCGATCAACGCCGAGTTCGCGCGCCCCATCTCGCCGGACCGGGCGCGTGAACTGCTCGCCGATGCGCCGGGTGTGTCCCTGGTGGACGTGCCCACCCCGCTGCAGGCCGCCGGTGCGGACAACTCGCTCGTGGGGCGTATCCGCACCGACCCCGGCGTGCCCGACGGGCGTGGACTGGCGCTGTTCGTCTCCGGCGACAACCTGCGTAAGGGCGCCGCCCTGAACACCATTCAGATCGCGGAGCTGTTCCTCTAGCTGCCGGGCTGGCTAGAAGCCCTTCGGCATGAAGATCCACAGAAGTATGTAGAGCACCACCTGCGGACCCGGCAGGAGCAGTGAGAGCACGAACAGCACGCGCACGAGTGTGGGGTTGAGGCCGAAGTACTCGGCGATCCCGCCGCACACTCCGGCGATGACCTTGCTGCGCGGTGAACGGGTGAACCGGCGTGCGGGGTAGTTCATGACTTTCACTTTACCGGTCGAGCAGGGCCTCGGCCACGGTCACGGTGCCGGTGGTGAACTCCGCTCCGAGGGCCCGCGCCGTCTCGGCGTCGGGGTGTGAGGCGATCCAGGCGGTGAGCAGGATGCGGCGCATGGTGACGAAGACGGCGATCATCGATTCCTCGACGGCCGAGATCGGCGCCACCGTGCGGTAGCCCTCCAGCCACGCGGCGATCAGCTCGGGAACGTCGGGGCGGTTCTCGACGAACGAGAGCGATGCCGCCAGATCGGCGAGGTACCAGCCGAATCCGCAGTCGTCGAAGTCGATCACGGTCAGCGCTGCCGCGGGTGCATTGTCGTCGACGATGAGGTTGGCAGCGCGCAGATCGGAATGGATCAGACCGAATACGTCCGCACCGTCACCGAACTCGTCGACTCGCTGGGAGATCATCTCGACCGCCCTGTCGAGCAGGGCGCGGCTGTCGTTGTCGAGCCCGAGCGCGTCCTGCCAGTGTCCCCAGTGCCCGTGCGGTCCCAGCTGGTCGGCCAGCCCCCACCGTGCCCGGGTGAATCCGGTTGGGCGAGTCCATGATCGGGCGTGGGCGTGCAGACGCGCTGCGATCGCGCCGATCTCGGTGAACCACCGCGGCCCGTCGTCGTCGGCGGGTGCTGCGCCGGGCACCCAGTCGAAAACGGTGATCAGTCGCGACCTGACGTCGGCGACCGGATCGCCGCCGGTGGTGCGGATCGGGGCGGGTGTGCGAACCACGGCGTCGGCGCGCAGCGCATCGATCCACGCGATCTCACTGACCACCGAGCGTCGATCGCGGTACCCGTCGCGGCCCACCCGCATGGCGTACGAGCGGCCCGTGCCGGCGTCCGTGAGTCGAAAGGTCGCGTTCTCGGAGACCGTGACGGGCTCGATGGGGGAGGTCGGGTCGAACCCGTAGAGGGGCAGGGCCGCACGGGCCAGATCCAACTCGGTGTCCACCTCGCGCACGGTCGGCATCGCACCATCGAACCATCCGTGGCCGGCGGGTCGGGTGCCGACCGGACAAACTTAAAGTCAGGCTGGACTGTTTGTTGTTTTCACTCTACTGTGTCCCATGTGACCGCCGACACCATCGCGACAGGGGACGGGCCTGCCGACTCCCGAACCGCTCCTGCCCGTCGCACCCCTGCCGCTCAGCGATCTCCTGCCGCTCGGAGATCACAGAGCCAGCGCACGGAGGACATGCGGGCTCGTCTGCTCGATGCCGCGGTGGAGGCCCTCGTCGAACTCGGCTACGCCCGGGCGAGCACGCAGGAGATCTCCCGTCGGGCCGGGGTGTCGCGGGGCGCGCAGTTGCACCATTTCCCCAGCAAGGAGCAGCTGGTGGTGGCGGCCGTCGAACACCTGGTGCAGATGCGCCTCGAGGAGATCGCCGCGCTGGGCAGCGTTCCGATCGAGCAGGGGCTGGATCTGCTGGTGGACACCTTCTCCGGCCCGCTGTTTTACGCCGCCCTCGAACTGTGGGTGGCGGCCCGCACCGATCCGGCGTTGCACGCGGCCATGGTGCCGCTCGAGCGGCGCGTGAGCGATGCCATTGCCCTCGGATCTGCCGAGACCTTCGGTGATTCGGTCTCCCCCGAGGCCATCGAATTGAGCGTCGAGCTGGCGCGCGGTCTCGGTGTCTCGGCCATCTTCCGCACACCCGTTGCGGAGTCGAATCTGCGCGAGCGCCTGCTCCCGATCTGGAAAGCGTTGGTGATCACACCGTGAGCACACCTGTCACCGAGGTCGATACCCTCGTCGTGGGCGCCGGCTTCGCCGGTATGGCCCTGGCTGCCCGCACCCTTGCCAAGGACCCGGACGCCGACATCCTCGTCGTCGATCGTGGTGCCGAGGTGGGTGGTACCTGGCGCGACAACACCTATCCCGGCGCCGCCTGCGACGTGCCGACGGTGCTGTACTCGTTCTCCTTCGCGCCGTATGCCGAGTGGTCGCACACCTTCGCCCGCGGTCCTGAGATCTTCCGCTACCTGCGCAGCGTCGCCGACACCTTCGGCATTCGCGAGCACCTGCGCCTGAACACCGAGCTGCTCGATGCTCGGTGGGACGAGGCCACGCAGCGCTGGCACGTCGAGACCTCCACCGGCCCCATCATCGCGCGAATCCTCGTGGCGGCCACCGGAACCCTGTCCACCCCGTCGCTGCCCGCCGTGCCCGGGCGTGAGAGCTTCTCCGGGCCGATGTTCCACTCGGCCACGTGGGACGACTCGGTGGATCTGCGCGGCAAGCGCGTCGCCGTGGTGGGCACCGGCGCCTCGGCGGTGCAGTTCGTTCCCGAGATCGCCGATGTCGCCGACTCGCTCGTGGTGTTCCAGCGAACCCCGGCGTGGGTGATCCCTCGACTCGACCGCACCCGCGGCCGCGTGGAGCGCTGGTTCTACCGCAGGCTGCCGATCACGCAGAAGCTCATGCGCGCCATCAATTACAGCTACCGCGAGGTGTACGTGGAGATGATGGCCAAGCATCCGCGCACGCTCGTCGCGGCTCGGGCGCTCGCCCTGGCCCACCTGCGCCGCCAGGTACGCGACCCGCAGACCCGCAAGCACCTCACGCCGTCGTTCACCATCGGTTGCAAGCGAATTCTGATCTCCAACGATTGGCTGCGCACCCTCGATCGCGACGACGTGACGCTGGTCCCCAGCGGGCTCGCCTCGATGGGGGAGAAGAGCGTGACAGCCTCGGACGGAACGGAATACGACGCCGACGTGGTGATCTTCGGGACGGGGTTCACGCCCACCGAGCCACCCGTGGCGCACCTGCTGCGCGGCACGGACGGGCGCACTCTCGCCGAACGCTGGGCGGGTTCACCGAGCGCCTACCGCGGCACCACGATCACCGGGTTCCCCAACCTGTTCCTGATGTACGGGCCCAACACCAACCTCTCGCACAGCTCGATCGTCTACATGCTCGAATCCCAGTCCGCCTACATCGAATCGGCGACGGCGATCATGCGGGCCCGGGGAATCGAGTCGGTCGAGATCAAGCCCGAGGTGCAGGCCACCTACAACGCGGGAATCGACCGTGCCCTCGAGGGCACCGTCTGGAACACCGGCGGCTGTTCGAGTTGGTACACCGACGCCAGCGGGCGGAACTCGGCTATGTGGCCGAGCTTCACGTGGGAGTTCCGCGCCGCGACAAGAAAATTCGACATCGAGAACTACATCACCGTGGCAGCACGAGAGGCGGTACAGGTATGAGCACCGACCAGCAGGGCACCGACTACGACGTCGTGATCGTCGGCTCCGGTTTCGGTGGCAGCGTGGCAGCGCTGCGCCTGACGGAGAAGGGCTACCGCGTGGCGGTGCTCGAGGCGGGCCGCCGGTTCGCCGATGACGAACTACCGAAGACCAGCTGGCGACTGCGCAAGTACCTGTGGGCACCGTGGTTGGGCTGCTACGGGATTCAGCGCATGCACCTGCTGCCGGATGTGCTGGTGATGGCCGGCGCGGGTGTGGGCGGTGGGTCGCTGAACTACGCCAACACTCTCTACAAGCCGCCGTCGTCGGTGTTCGAGGATCCGCAGTGGGCCGACGTCACCGACTGGGAGAAAGAGCTCACCCCCTACTACGACCAGGCTCGGCGCATGCTCGGCGTCGAGGACAACCCCACCATCACCCCCGCCGACAAGGTGATGAGCGACATCGCCAACGAGATGGGTGTGGGCGAGACGTTCACCACCACCCCGGTCGGTGTGTTCTTCGGTGAGCCCGGCCAGCGTGGCCAGGACGTTCCCGACCCGTACTTCGGTGGGGCCGGCCCCACTCGCACCGCGTGCACCGAATGCGGGTCGTGCATGACCGGCTGCCGCGTGGGCGCCAAGAACACCCTGGTGAAGAACTACCTGTACCTCGCCGAGAGCGCAGGGGCGCAGATCCTGCCGCTGACCACCGTGCGCACCGTTCGCCCCCGCACCGGCGGTGGGTACGAGGTGATCACTCGCCGCACCGGCGCGAAGCTGCGCCGGAAGGAATCGGTGATCACTGCCGATCAGGTGATCTTCGCCGCGGGCACCTATGGCACGCAGAAGTTGCTGCTGGCCACCAAGGATCGCGGCGATCTGCCGAGGATCTCCGACCGGCTCGGCTCGGTGGTGCGCACCAACTCCGAGGCCGTTCTCGCGGCCACCGCCCGCAACCTCGATGTCGACTACACCGAGGGCGTCGCCATCACCTCCTCGTTCCATCCCAACGACCACACACATGTCGAGCCGGTGCGATACGGCAAGGGCAGCAACGCGATCGGACTGCTGCAGACCGTGCTCAGCGACGGCGGCGGACGAACGCCGCGGGTTCTCAAGACTCTGGGGGTCGCCCTGCGTCACCCGGGTGCGACGCTGCGGAGCCTGTCGGTGCGCAACTGGTCCCAGCGCACCGTCATCGCCCTGGTGATGCAGACCGACGACAACTCGCTCGAGCTGACGTCGAAGAAGGGTGTGCTCGGCCGTCGACTCTCCAGCCGACCCGGCGCGGGCGATCCGCCGCCGTCGTGGATCCCCGAGGGCCATCAGGTGGTCCGCTCCGCCGCGGAGAAGATCGGGGGCGATGCCGGCGGCTCCTTCGCCGACGTCGTCAACATCCCGATGACGGCGCACTTCCTCGGCGGGTGCGTCATCGGATCCTCCCCCGAACGCGGGGTCATCGATGGCTACCAGCGCATCTTCGGGTACGACGGGCTGCACGTGGTGGACGGCTCGGCTGTCAGCGCGAACCTGGGTGTGAATCCCTCGCTCACCATCACCGCGCAGGCCGAGCGTGCCATGTCGCTGTGGCCCAACAAGGGTGAGGCAGACCCGCGGCCGCCGGTCGGGCTCGGCTACCGTCCGGTCGATCCGGTGCGGCCGGTCAACCCGGTGGTCCCCGAGCACGCTCCGGGTGCGTTGCGGCTTCCGCTGTTCGTGATCGGACAGGACGCTGTGAAGGGTAAGTAAGGCTTACTTTTCTTGAATCAGTCCAAAAAAGTGGGAACACTGGTCTTCTAAGCCGACGAAAGGACGCACGATGACCAACCCCATCACGAGCACACTCGAGACCGGACAGCAGAAGATTGCCGGTGACGCGCTGCAGGCAACCGTGGTCGACCTCACGGACCTCTCGCTCCTCGGCAAGCAGGTTCACTGGAACGTCGTGGGCCGCCACTTCCAGTCGATCCACCTCGCACTCGACGAACTGGTCGACACCGCCCGCGACTACGCCGACAAGGCTGCCGAGCGCGCCACTGCCATCGGCGTCAGCCCGGACGGGCGTGCCGCAACCGTCGCGGCCGACGCGTCGACCACCGGTGTAGGCCCCGGCTGGACGCAGGACTCCGACGCCGTGCGGACCATCGTGACCAACCTGGCCGCCGTGATCGCCGGCCTGCGCCACCGTGTCACCGATACCGCGGAGGCAGACCCGGTCACGCAGGACCTGCTGATCGAGATCACCGCCGAACTCGAGAAGGCGCACTGGATGTGGCAGGCACAGGTCGCCTGATCCGTCACCTTCCGTTCACCGAGCAGGGCCAGTGTTGAGCACTGGCCCTGTTCTCGTTGATGGAGGTACTGATGTTTCGTCGAATCGGCACGGTCTGCCTGGCGCTGGCGTGTGCGGTGGTGGTCGTGCCCGCCCAGGCCACGCCGCGGGAGAACTCGGTGTACACCTACGCCGTGATCGGCGACCTGCCGTACGGCACCGACCAGGTCGCGCTGTTCCCGTCGTGGGTCGACCAGATCAACGACGACGCCGCGGTGCGCTCGGTGTTCCACCTCGGCGACATCAAGAACGGGTCGTCGCAGTGCTCGGACCAGTACTTCGCCAGTATCCGGACGCAGTTCGATCGCTTCCGCCAGCCGCTGATCTACACCCCCGGTGACAACGAGTGGACCGATTGCCACCGCGCCAACAACGGCGCCTACAACCCGCTCGAGCGACTGTCGGCGGTGCGGAAGGTGTTCTTCGACAACCCTGGCCGCACCCTCGGTCAGCGTTCGCAGCCCGTCGCATCCCAGGCCGCGGTGGGTCTGCCCGAGAATGTCTCCCTCTCCGAGCACGGAGTGTCGATGGCCACCCTGCACGTGGTCGGCAGCAACGACGACCTGCAGCCGTGGACGGGCATCGGGCGCAGCGCACCTGCACCGGAGCAGATCGCCGACCAGGCTCAGCGCATGGCCGGAGCTGTTGCGCAGGTGGCGGGCACGTTCGCGCAGGCGATCTCGCGCAACGATCGAGCGGTTGCGTTCTACCTGCAGGCGGACATGTTCGATCCCACCGTCACGCCGGTGACCGAGAACGGCTTCGGTGCCTTCCGGCCGCTGGTCAACGCCCTCGCCCTGGGCGCCGCGGCGTTCGGCAAGCCCGTCTACCTGTTCAACGGCGACAGCCATAAGTTCAACGTCGACAACCCGCTCGGGGCGGGATCGTCGTGGCTGAACTTCTACGGGGCACCGGCAGCTCCCAACCTCACGCGTGTGACGGTCGACGGGTCCGAGAACAACCGGGACTACCTGCGCGTGAGCATCACTCGCCCCAACAGTTCGCCCGACGTGCTCACCTGGGAACAGGTGCCCTACACGGCGCAGCCGACGTCCTGAGCATCCGGTCGTGTCCTACGCCCGAACGTCGTAGACCTGCTTGATGATCCCGTTGCCGTAGGCCTCGTGCTCGACGAGGGTGAGCGCGGTGGCGTCCTTGTCGGTCTCACTGAACAGGCGCCTGCCTGCGCCGAGCAGCACCGGGAAGACCAGGAGGTGGTAGCGGTCCACCAGGCCGGCATCGGCCAGCGACTTGCCCAGGGTCGCGCTGCCCTGCACCAGGATCGGGCCGCCGTCGCCGTCCTTGAGGGCGGCAACGTCGTCGACGGACCGGAGAATCTGCGCGGGCCACCGTGAGTCGTCCTGCTCGAGGGTCGTCGAGACCACGTACCGGGGGAGGGTGTTCATGTGCGCGAACTCCTCCATCGTCGGCCACACGGGCGCGAAGGCCTCGTACGAGGTGCGGCCGAACAGCAGCGCCGACGCCTCTTGCTGCTCGCGGCCCTTGATCTCGTAGGCGGCGGGGTCGAACTCGATGTCGGTGAACGTCCAGCCCGAATTGCGGTAGCCGGGCTCGCCTCCGGGGGCTTCCATCACACCGTCGAGGGAGACGAAGGCGGTGACGATCAAGGTGCGCATGGTGGTCCTCACGTTCGGGTCGGCTGGCCGGCGGGGCGAGCCTATCGACCGGTCGAGGAGTGGGGCGCAGTGTTCGGTGGTTCGTGTCGGTGGGGTGGGATACAGTCGAACACATGAGCGAATCGAGTCGGGCGGAGGCCACCACACGCGCCGGTTCCTCGCGCGTCGGGTCCTCGCGCGGTGGTTCGTCCCTGCCCGGGTCGGTGTGGTCGGGGCTCGATCCGGCGGTGATCGGTGTCGAGCCCGACCCCGATGCCGGTGCCGCGGAGTTGTTGGTGGGGTTGCGTCATGCCGGCGCGGGGCAGTCGTTCCTCGAGTGGGTGCGTTTGCGCACCGCGGCGGCGCTGTTCGAGGTGATGGACGCCGGGGCGCCGGCCGAGGATCGGCGCCGCTACGACACCCACACCCGGTGCGCGGCGGCGATCGCGGCCACCGACACCGTGACCCAGTACGCCGCCGAACGTCTCCTCGACACCGCCCTGGCCCTGCGCACCCGGCTACCGCAGGTGGCGTTGTGCCTGCGGGACGGGTTGATCAGCGCCCGCGATGTGCAGCTGATCGTCGAGCGCACCGACCTGGTCACCGACCCCGACCATCAGCGGGCCGTCGACGGCGACATCGCGCGGCTGT
>NZ_JBUEQF010000010.1:0-129806 GCF_054979605.1 Rhodococcus sp. AZ1 | reverse complement strand
TGTCGCCTGTAGGAAGGAAACTCGCCCTCGGTCGTCCGAGTAGACATGAATTCCGTAGGTAACGTGGTTGTCGATCTCGAAAAGCTTGAGTTCGTTGATGAACTGCCAGTGCCTGCGCAGACGGCGGTAGGTGGTCGAGCGTAGCGGGCCTGCCTTCTCGTCGGTGAAGTGGGTTTCGGGGTGGATGAGACCGACCGAACCTGTCGATTTGGCATGGGCCCAGGTTTGAGACATGAAGCTGCGGTATAAGTCGGGCGCCAACCCAGCCGTTGCTGGATACACGACTTCGCTGCCAAGGAACGCGGCGGTCGCTGCTACTTCACCATTGGCCTCACGTACCAGGGTTGCGACGCCAGGAGCGTCGAGGGCGAGCCTGCGGTGTGCGGCGTCCTCCCTTGCGGTCGACTTGGACTTCAGCTGCCACCAGGGATCACCCTCCGCAAGCAGGGCCTCGACGTCAGATCGCGGCCGCACCCACGGGGGATTTCCGACCTGCAGGTCGAAGCCGCCTCGGGAGAACACGGGGGCGAAGTCCAGCTCCCAGTGGAAGAAGCCCTGCTGCGCAGCCACCCGCTCTGCCGCCGCGAGCCACGGGTGCTCGTCGAGCACCTTGGCCACGTCGCTCACCATGGCGAAACCGAGGTCGCTCTCCTCGGCGATACCGAGGTCCTTCCAGTTCGCGGCGGAAGCAAGTGAGAGTTGCCCCAGCGGTTGCTTCCTGACGTTGCCGACGCGACCCAAGAGCTGCTGGAGGGTCTCGATCCATTCATCGAAGGACGGAGGTGCAGTCTCCTCGGTGAGCGGCCAGAACCAGAGGGCACACCAGGCGTCCATCACCCGGCGGAGACGGCGGTACGCACCGTTCGGATCGGCGAGGCTCTGTTCGATCTGCTCACGGGTCACCGCACCGCCCACGGGCAGATCCTCAGCCCCCCACAGCGCGATGGAACGGCGAATCTCACTCTCCGCGATCGACAGCCGGCGCCAGACGAGTTGCCAGAGCACCTCCACACGCCTGCCGAGCCCCACCAGGGTGTCCACTTGCGCCTTGGTTGGCTGTACCAGCACCTGCTTGCGCCACTGCTTCAACTTCTGCAGCTCCTCGGGCGCAAGTTCTTTGGCCTCCTTGGCGTTGATCGCCGAGCCCCACCCCTCGGCCGGAAGCAGGAAGTGGTGGATGCCGCCGCTGGCCGCGCCGTCCCTCCCTTCACGCACATCAGCGGGAATGTCGCTGAGCGACAGGTCGTTCGGGACTGCCTTGAGCCAACCCCTTTTCTTCTCCACCAGGAAGCGGGGGTAGACGGCGTGCCGTGCACCGATGAGCGAGTTACCCCGGCGCAGATGCAGGCCGAACCAGGGTGCCTGCAGCCCTTCCATCATCGTGTCGAGCCACAGCGAGATTTCGGCCAATTCGACTGCTGTGGAGTTGAGGTCGACTCCGTAGACGTTGTGGAGGGCGAGGTACGCCTTAACCTTTTGCAGTTCCTTGGGATACCCCTCGGGGTCGATGCGCTCACCCACCTCGTCCTGGCGTCGGTTGAGGTACTCGGCCGCCAGTTGCCGCACCGCCTCGATGGCGAATGCTCCCGATCCCAGCGCGGGCTCACATACCGTCATGTTCAGGATTTCTCCGGCCGAGGTGGTCGCGCCGTCCTGGTCCAACAGCTCTTCGAGGGCTTGGCCCACCGTGAATTTCGTCAGCACCTCCGGCGTGTAGTACGACGCAGACTGTTGACGCTCACGCCCGGCGAGGCGGAACACGAACGAGCCGCGCGTATGCAACACCGGCTTGCGCTCGCTGGTGATGGGGTCCTCGTGGCGGACGAAGTCCTTGTCGTCTATCCCGGCTGCACGGTCGACGGGGACCAGCCACGAGCCCTTCGACCCGTCACCGCCTTTCGCCACCTCGTAGAGATCGGTGTCGGCGAAACGTCCTGTGTAGGACATCAGCCCCTCGTAGACAGCGCCGAGCTGGTTGATGCCGAGCTCGGCGTACGAGATGAACCCGCGATCGCTGCCCCGCTTCTCCTTGCTCAGCAACAGGTGCTGGAGCACCCGCTGAAGTTCAGCGTTACCCAGCTTGACCTCGTCGATGAGGGCTGTGGCGGCCGGGCGGAACAGGTCGGCCCGCAGCGGCCGGAACGTGAGCGCCTCGAGCAATCCCTCGTCCTCTTCGGACTCGGTGGGCGCATAACCGCGGTCGACCAGCCTGAACAGCACGGCCAGGGAGTCGTATAGGTGCGAGCCGGTTTCCGCCTGCGGGGAGGTGAGCGGGATCTGAATGAGGTCGCGCAGCCGATCCAAGCTGTAGCCCTGCTCGTACTCGGATGCGCCCGTGGGCAGCACGCCCAGCTCGGGCGACGACTCGGCGTAGAGCAGGAACAGGATTCGGTAGAGAAAGCGCAGAGAGTGGATGGCCAGTGGCTGCGCCTGCTCACCCGGCAGCGGGGCCAGACCACGGGCGGCTCGGCGGGTCACCACATCGTTGGCGATGATCTCGATGGATAGCCGCACACCCTCGCGCAGGTCCTGGGAGACACCGACGGTGTGGTTGATGGACTCCCCGAGCACCGAGTGCCACCAGATGTTGCCCTCGGCGTCCGGTGCAAGCGACTCGGCCGACAGACAGGCCAGGGCCGTGTCGATCTCGCCGCCCTTCTTGTCGTCGTTGCGTTCGCCGACGAGTTGGAGGTCGATGGCCAGGTACCGGCCCTCGGGCCAGCGTTCACGCTCGGCAACCAGCGCGATCCGACCCGCCAGCACCAGCGCGAAGTCCGGTCCGTCGTCAGTGACGAACAGAGCAGAGAGCAGCCGCGAGACCGCCACGATCTGCGTCGACTCGTCCACGTCGTACGGCTCGGCGAGGGTGGCGACATCCTTCTCCAACAGGTCGTCGGCCGTCCCCACCGGGACCGCCGCGACCACCGCCACGGCGGGTCCGCCGGCGAGGCTCACCTGCCGGACGGTGGTCACCGGCCCCGCGACCACGGTGCTCAGACCGAGCGCGGTGTAGCCGAGAACATCCACCAGGTCTTTGCGGACCTCCGTGGCGAGGTCGGGGTTGTCGTCCAGCGACGCGAGCCGGGACAGTAGCGATCCGCGGACAGCGGTGAAGCGCGAGCGGACCGATCCGGTGTCCTTCTGTTCCTCCCAGATCTTGCGCCGCGCGAGCACCCGGGCCTTGAACGACTGGCGGGTGGCGTCGGTGGTGAAGTAGTGCTCGCTGATCCAGCCCTCGCCGATCAGAATTGCATCGCTCGCGCTCACTGAGCGCCTCCCTTCGGAACCACCACAAGAAGCGGGCGAACCAGCCGCTGATCAGGCAGCAGCGACTCGGCGATCTCTTTCTCCCCGACCACCAGCGAGCGTCGCTCTCGGATCTCGGTTCGCTGCACCAGCGCATCGGCCTCGTCGTCCCACCTTGTCACCCGATCCGCCCACGCCTGCACGCGGGCACGGGTGTCCTTCTCTGCGGCATCGACCACCGCGGTGAGTGTCTCGCGGGCCGCGCGAACCGCGGGCCCGACATAGGCCGTCAGGTCCTCGAGGTCGGCGGGAGCACCGGAATTGACGTGGTTGCGCGCAATACCGAGGGCCTCGAGCGCACTACGCAGAGTCGGATGCGGCTCGCTGATCGCCAGCCGGTCGGGCGCGCCCCCGACGAACCTCGTCAGCAGAAACGAGGACGCCACAACCTGGCCGCGGCGGTTGCTCAGCGTGCCGTGCAGGAGCGCCGCCACCTCGTCGACCGGACCGTGCACCGCAAACACCTGATTGCGTCCCAGCTTCGCGAGGGCACGGTCCGCAGCCCACTCGACAACCGGATGCAGCGGTGAGAGGTAATGGGCCTCCGGCCACAGGGTGTGCTCCCCGGCGCCCCGTGCAGCATCGAGTGACGCCTGCCCCCGGCTCAGCGTGGTTGCAAGCCGTAGCCGGTCCGTGACGCCCCGGTCGGTGATGTAGGACTGCGGGAGGACCTCGAGGCGCTTGCGCAGATCGGGTGATGGCGTGAGATCGGCGATCTGGTGCGTCGGCTCGTCCTTCCACGACACACCGTCCGGCCACGGAAGCCCGGGCGTCTCCAACACCTCGTTGAGGGTGTCGGCGAGAAAATCGAGCTCGCTCGCGTACACCGTGGACGGGCCATCGTCCACCGCCCGGCCGGCGCCCTCGTCCGCACCACCCAGCAACCGCGCGAACAGATCGTCGAAGCTGTCCCCCGCGCCTACCTGACGGACCTCCTTGACCGTCTCGTCGAAGCTCTGCTGCCCGGCGAGGACCTTGCGGATCTCGTCCTCCTCGGTCTTGACATCGTGCTTGCCCATCAGCGACGCGGAGTCACCGAGGGCCTTGTGTGCCTCGTGCTCGCGCTCCATCAAGCGCGTCAGAACTCGCAGATCACCCAGCGAGTTCTCCACATCGGGATCGAGGAGCAGGGTGGTGATGCGCGGAGGGTGCTTCTGCCCGTACCGATCCACACGGCCGTTGCGCTGCTGAATCCTGATCAGTGACCAGGGTATGTCGTAGTGAATCAGGTTGTGGCACTGCAGATGTAGGTTGACTCCCTCGGAGGCGACATCGCCCGTCACGAGCACCCGGATCGGTGAGGACTGCACCTTGAAGGACTCCACCACCGCCTGCTGTTCGGTGTCGGTCAGCCCGCCATGCAGCACCGCCACCTCGTTCGCGGCGAACCGGAAGTCCTTGCGCAGCTTCTCGCGCAGAAAGTGGAGTGTGGGGACACGCTCGGCGAACACCACAGCGCGCATCGGTGAGCCCTTCCCGACCCCGATATCGGTGAGGTGTGCGCGCAGGGCATCGTATTTCGCGGTCGGCTCCACCAGGCCTCGCCGAGCCAATTCCTCCAACCGAACGAGCGCCGCCTTCTCAGTCTCCTGCGCGGCGGTGAGATTGGTCCCCAGGCGCTTACGCCGCTCGGACGCCGATGCCTCAAGCGCGGCGGGGGATGACAGGAATGCCTTGACCAGCGTCCACGGGAACAGCGACGAATTCGCGCCCGAGTACGGACTTTTCCCCGTGGACGGGCGCAGCCACACCTCGTCGAGTTCCCGGGCGATCTCGTTCTCGATGGCCGAGGCCGCGATCACCTGGTTGTCCGGGGGGAGCCGCTCTGCCCAGTCGCCTCCCACGTAGCCGGCCACCTCCGGGCTGTGCCGGTGGCGGCGGATGACCAGGCGCCGCACCTCCTCCTCGACCAGGTCACCGCTGGGCGTGACGGCGCTGGGCTCGAGCATGCGGATCAACTCGGCGAAGGACTCTTTGCGGCCGTTGTGCGGGGTTGCCGAAGCCAGGATCAACGCGTCGGTGCGAGTGGACAACAGGCGGGCGAGGCGATTGTTCTGAGAGGCGCCCGTGACGTTGTGGCTTTCGTCGATGACCACGGCGTCCCAGTGCTGTTTGCGCAGATGGCTGACGTAGCGGTCGCTCTTGAGCGTGTCGATCGAAATGATGACGCGGGTGAAGTGCGCGAACGGGTTTCGATTTCCGGGGAGCTTCTGGCGAATCCGCTGAATCCCCAGTGAGTCGAGCCTGACGAACGGCAACGCGAACCGCGTCCACATCTCGAACTGCATCTGCTCGAGGACGTGGCGGGGTGTGACGATCAAAATGCGGTCGCCGCGACCACGCCGAACCAGCTCGGCCAGAATCATCCCGATCTCGAGAGTCTTGCCGAGCCCGACGGCGTCGGCGAGCAGGATGCGAGGGCGCAGGTTGTCGGGCGCCAGCGCCTTGCGCACGGCGGCGAGCTGATACGGCAGGCTGTCCGCCAAACCGCGGGTGGCCACGGTCAGGTTCGGATCCGTGATGGGCACCGCCGTCTTGCGGGCCATCGCCTCGAGCCAGAGCCGTGAGCGCCGGTGCCCGGGCGAATCATCGCCCACCACCTGCGCCTCGGCGGGATCGAGTAGTTGAATCTCGTCCAACGCGGTCGAGAACGTCGCGGACGTGTCGCGGACGAGTTCGGACAAGCCCTGAACGGTCACGAACCACTCGCCGTCACTAGCCCGTTCGGCGCGGGTGACCAGCCATTCCTCATCGCGAATGAGCAACACCGAGCCTGAGGCGGGGGCTGAGTCGTCTATCGAAGTCACATTCAACTTTCTGATCTGCCGTCGCGACCGGGGATGAGAGCAACCATATCCCTATCAGGCGTAGCTGCGGCCAGGTTGGCTGCGAATCGCGCTGGTCTCGTTGTGCTGCGACACCTTTCGACCGCCTAAGCGCAGGCTTGACGGGAGGGCGCCGACATCACTTCACCAGGCGGGCGCCTATCTTGGTCACCGTTGAATGCTTCTTGGGCTCGAAATCGAGTTCCTGCCCATCCGCCGGAGCCAGACCATTGCCCTCGAGGAAAGCGACCAAATTCTGTGCGAGATCCCGTTCGGCGATCAGCGCAGAAAGCGATCGCGACTTGGGATCGCTGATCGCCTCCACAGTGTTCACCTGTGCCGACAGTTCAGCTGCGAACGCAGATGCCTTACGCCAGATGCCCTCGTCGTAGTCCTGCGCGAGGCTCCGCTGCGCATACGCGACGGCGCATGCGAGCAAAAGCTGCCCCGAATTGCGGCGGGCACCATCTATGCGTCCGCCGACGGCGGCTGCGGTGGTAATTGCAGCGCCGGCTCCTGCGATGCCGCCGAGCGTCGCGAGACCCCCGACCATCCCGCCGGGGCCGAGTGCGGCCAAGCCGCCGGTGAGGGCCGCAGCGCCGGCTGCGCCCACAGGGGCGAGTGCAACCAAGCTGTACGGCGCGATCGCGATGACCGCGACTCCAGCAGCCGCGAAGGCTATCCGACCCCAGTTCGCCCCGGGTTTGGTCGTCCTGGTGATTGTCTCGTTGAATCCGCGAATGATGTCTTGCAACTCGATGGCGAATTCTTTCGTCACACCGACTTTTTTCGAAATGTGGACGATTGCTTTCAATCCAGCATCACTGATATCGATCTCAAATGGAGCAACGAGGTCGCTCAACGCGAGGATGGTGAGCTGCTCGGTCAGTCGCGCTGGCGACCAGTAATCGGGGATATCGGGCGTTTCCCCTTCCGCCAGCTTGTGGAATTCGCGCGGCATGGGAATTCCTTTGGAATCCGCATCCCAGATCTGTGCGACCAGATCGGCACGCTTGCTTCGCACCGCCTCGGTATAGCGTGCCTGGACCTTTCTGTCGGCGATCTGGGCGCAGACGGCGTAGCGAAAGTGCAGCTCCAGGATCAGTGCCGCCAGATCATCGGTCAACGCAGTCGTCACTCGGCTTGTACGGCGAGGTGTCACAGGTGTCTGATGGAACGCGGTCCCTACCGCACGGGCCACGGCCTTGTTCCGAAGGTAAAGCCTCGAACTGTGGCCGGCCTTGCCGATGTCGACGCGGAAATCCTGCACGTCGGCGATGACGCCTGCGAGGCCGCGTGCACGTGTCACCGGGTCACGAGGACTGAAGAAGTTGAGCCAAGAGTTCGTCGACGTGTACGGAAAGTTGCCGATCAGCTCTCGTCGAGACGCTGTGAAATACTTCGCATTGGCCGGACTCCCGATGGTGACGACGCGTTGCACCGTGATGTCCTTGGGTAGTCGGCTGATGAGGTCCACTGTTACGACGCTGCCCAAGCTGTGGCCGACGATGACGATCTCTCCCCTCACCGGCAACTCGGATAGGACGCGTTGAAGGACGGCTCCCCGGATACCCTTGTTATGGACATAGGCCTTGATCTGGTCAACTTCGTTTGCAAGAAGCTTCTCTGGCAGGACCCCCTTCAGTGCGCCGAGTGCCCATTCCGGTGGGTCCATGTCCAGAAGCGGGAACCCGAGGCTCTGCACGGACGGATCGGCACCTACAGCTCTCGCGGCCTCGATCTGCCGATTCAGGAACTGGGCGCGCGCCGCTGATATATCTGCTTTGTCGGTTTGCGGAGTAGGCCTAGGTACGTCGACATACGCGTCGGACGAGGACAAGATGTTGGCGTACTGCGGGGCAATGATGGCGTCCTCGCCGATCAAGGGCAGCTTCTGAGCTGCCAGACCTTCATTCAGCCCAGTGAACCATCCGCGGTCCACGTCGCCTTCACCAACGCCGTGGAGGTATACCAGCTTCATGCGATGTCCTTCGTCTCGTGGAACCCCGCCTCCGACGAACCGCAGCAGCATCGGATTCCACACGTGGGCGGATGGTTGGGCCCTGAAGAAGGCAACAGACGGGCAACCTGCTGCGCCGCTTGGGTCAGAAGTGTTGTACCACCTATCTCGGACAGTCAGCCACACTTCGTCAGGCGCGACGAGCACACACGCTGGGTCTGGTGGGTGTCACCATCCGCGGATCACACGCCCGAACGGCACCTCACGGCAATCCCAGCTCGTCGCTCAGCCGATTGAGCTCGACCGCTGTCGCGCATCGCCGCCCAGGAACTGTTCGGCGTTCTCGGCGAGGGACCGCAGGTGGTCCAGGATGCGCGTCCCATCGACCTGGTCATGCTCACCGCGTTGGAGAAGCAAGCGCGACGACCCACGGACCACCACCACGCTCGTGCGATTTAAACATGGGATGAATCACGTCTGATCTTTCGGCTAACGAATTGACAGGCCACGCCAACCGTCGAAGGCTCAGACCCGGCGCACGTGGAAACCGAGCGAAGACGCCACACCATCAGCGTTCACATCGTCCGAGGGGACACCCATGCCCAACAAGCTCACCCGCATCGCGGCCACGATTGTCGCCGGCGCCGCCGTTCTGACCGGCTCGACACTGGCTGCACACCCCGCTCGAGCAGACGACGGCAAGCCGTTCCTGCTGTACTGCTACGAGAACTACGACGTGAGGAAGAACCCGTCACGGCTGATGTTCCTCGGGCTGAGGTACGCAGGCGGGGACCACGTGGACGCCTTCAGCGGAAGGGCGTACCTGCAGTTCTGGTATCCCCCGAGGGACGGCAATCGCGGCTACTACGACGGCGGGATCCAGATCGCGGAGTTCCCCCGGAGCGCCCTGATGCACACCTTCTACCCGGACACCCCCTGCGGCGTGCTGGGCGAGACCGTGGGCCAACCCACCTACAACTACGGCGCCTGGGGCTAGACCCCGTGAGCTACCGCCTGCGCGCCTGGTTTCGCTCGTACACCAGCCGCAAACCTTCGAGCGTGAGGTCGGGTTCGTGCCGTTCGATCGTGGCCGATTCGGTCATGATCAACGGCGCGGAGTCGCCCGTCGCCACCACCACCACCTCGCGGCCGGAGAAGCCAGGCACCTCGGCGCGAATGTGGGTGACGATGCCGTCGACGAGCCCGGCGAAGCCGAACACCGCACCCGACTGCATGGCCTCGACGGTGTTCTTGCCCAGCACAGCCCGCGGGCGCGCCAGCTCCACCTTGCGCAGCGCCGCCGAGCGGGAAGCCAACGCGTCCATGGAGATCTCCACGCCGGGGGCGATGGACCCGCCCAGGAACTCGCCCTTCGCCGACACCACGTCCACACAGGTCGAGGTGCCGAAATCGACGACGATGCACGGGGCGTCGTAGAAGTGGAAGGCGGCGAGGCTGTTGACGATGCGGTCTGCCCCCACCTCCTTCGGATTGTCCACCAGCAGCGGCACACCCGTGCGTACGCCCGGCTCGACCACCACGTGCGGCACATGCCCCCAGTCGCGGGTGAGCATGGTGCGCACCTGCCGCAGCACCGACGGCACCGTCGACAGCGCGGCGACGCCGGTGATGGTCTCGGCGTCGCCGCCGAGCAGCCCGCGGAAGGTCAACGCCAACTCGTCGGCCGTCATCGCGGCGTCGGTGCGCATGCGCCACACACGCTTGAGTTCGGCGTGATCGCCGGAGCCGGTGAAGACTCCCAGGACGATGTTGGTGTTGCGAACGTCGACGGTGAGCAGCACTATCGGGACATCGCAACCGTGCGGGGATCCAGCAGGCCGGACCCCTCGGGGGCGCGGGCGGGGTCCACGCCCAGTTCCTCGATGCGGTTGTCGGCGTCGACGAACACCACGCGCGGGGCGTACTCGCGCACCTCGGCCTCGGACATGATGCCGTAGGCGATGATGATCACCAGGTCACCGGGATGCACCAGATGCGCTGCGGCGCCGTTGATCCCGACCACGCCGCTGCCGCGCTCCCCCGCGATCACGTAGGTTTCGAGGCGGGCGCCGTTGTCGATGTCGACGATGGTCACCTGCTCCCCCTCGAGCAGGTCCGCGGCATCGAGCAGGTTCTGATCGATGGTCACCGACCCCACGTAGTGCAGGTCCGCATGGGTAACCGTGGCCCGATGGATCTTGGACTTCATCATGGTGCGAAACATGGTCAGGACTCCCGAGTGTCGGTGGAGAGGAGAACACCTACGTTGTCGATCAGGCGGGTGGTGCCGATCCGCGCGGCGACGAGCAGACGCGCGTCACCTTCGGCGGGCACCTCGCCGAGGCCGGGCCCGCGCAGCTCGAGGTAGTCGACGGCGATACCCGGCGCGGCATCGAGCACCGCACGTGCCGCCGCGAGAACTGCTGCGGCACCGCCGGATCCGGCGTGGGCACCGGCGGCCAGCGCCGCCGAGAGGGTGGTGGCCAGCTCCCGCTGCTGCGGGTCGAGGTAGCGGTTGCGCGACGACAGCGCCAACCCGTCGGCTTCACGCACGGTGGGCACCCCCACGATCTCCACCCCGAGGTTCAGATCGCGCACCATCTGATCGATCAGCACCAACTGCTGGTAGTCCTTCTCGCCGAAGAACGCCACGTGCGGCCCCACGATGCTCAGCAGCTTGGCCACCACCGTGAGCATCCCTGCGAAATGGGTTGGGCGCGATGCTCCTTCGAGGATCTGCCCGACCGGCCCGGGGTGGATGGTGGTGCGCGGACCGGCCGGGTACATCGCGGCGGCCGACGGCGCGAACACCACCTCCACCCCCGCGGCGCGCAACAGTTCCACGTCGGCGTCGAGAGTGCGGGGGTAGGCGTCGAGGTCCTCCCCCGCCGCGAACTGCAGCGGGTTGACGAAGATCGAGACCACCACCGTCGCACCGCGCCGACGCGCCATCTCCACCAGTCGAATGTGACCGGCATGCAGGGCGCCCATGGTGGGCACCAGCGCCACGGTGCGACCGGTGGCACGCAGGGCGCGACCCACGGCGGCCACCTCGTCGGGTGAGTGCAGCACCGTCAACGAGCCGGGCGTGAAGGTCGGCTGGGGTACCGAGGTCGGCTGGGGTGTCCCGGTCACTGCCGCACCTCCCAGTCGCGGAGCATGGTGAGCATCTCGGGGGTGGAGCGGGCCTGCTCGGCGGTGCGCAGCGACAACGCCCGGTAGCCGGCGGCGATGCGGGGATCGACCTCCACCAGCGCATCGAGGTGACGCTCGACGGCCTGCACGTCGCCGCGCGCGACGGGCCCGGTGAGCGCCGATCGTCCGCGGCGCAGCACGTTGTCCAGCGCAGCCGAGAGCAGCGGCTCGAGCACCCGCGAGGCCACCCCGCCCGGGGAGTCGCCCACGGTCTCCTGGCCCAGCAACTCCTGGTGGGCCAGCGCCGCCCGCAGGGCATCGAGCGCATCGGACACCACGGTCACCAGGTGGTTGGCCCCGTGCGCCAACGCTGCGTGGTAGAGCGTGCGGGCGTCCTCACGCACACGCACCGGCTCGCCGCCCATCTCCAGCACCAGGGCCTGGGCGATGGCGTATCCGATCTCGTCGGCGGCGGTGACGCCGAAGCACGCGTTGGCCATGCGTGGGGTGTCCTCGGGGCGGCCGGAGAACGTCATCGCCGGGTGCACGGCCAGCGGCACCGCGCCGCGCTCGGTCAGCGGGGCCAGGATGCCCACCCCGTGCGCGCCCGCGGTGTGCAACACCAGGGTGCCCGGGCGCACCGCGTCGGTGGCGGCCAGACCTGTGATCAGCGCCGCCAGTTCGGTGTCGGGCACGGCCAACACCAGCAGTTCGCTGCGGGCGGCGATATCGGGGACGGCCATCACGGCCGCGTCGGGTAGGCGCTGCTCGGCGCGCAGACGCGACGCCGACGACACCGCGGCCACCCCGAACACCACGTGCCCGACGCGCTCGAGGGCCTCACCGACCGCCGTGCCCACACGGCCGGCGGAGACCACACCGACGGACAGCCGGGCGGGAGCGGGATCGGGCGTACTGGTGCCCGGGAAATCGGTGGAGGTCACCGTTGTCCTCTCGGTCGTTCCAGTCCCGCGCAGCGGGTACCGGACGTTCGAGCACACAGTAGCGGGGTGCCCACACCGGGCGCCACGGTGCGTGGGCCAGGTCACTCGCGGCGGCGACGCCGCCCGCCCTGGGACTCGCCCGCCGACGCTGCGGCCAGCTCGGCCATGATCTCGGCCACCGAGCGGCCACTCGAATGCGCACCCGCCGCCGCCGGCTCGCTCTCCTGCGCGCGCCGACGCGCGTGGCGCGACACGGGCTCGGGTGCGGGTTCAGGCTCGGGCTCGGGTGGCGCAGGGGCCTGGTACACCGGCTCCGGCTGGTAGGTCGGCATCGGATCGGCGGTGTAGACGGCCGCAGGCTCGTACACCGCCTCCGGCTGGAAGGTCGGCGCCGGCTGGAAGGTCGGCGCCGGATCGGGCTCGTGCTCGTGCACCGGCTCGTGCACCGGCTCCGGCTCGAACACCGGCTCGGCCTGGTACACGGGCACCGGGTCGTACATCGGTCGCGGCGCGTAGCCGGGTTCGGGCACCGGCGGCTCACCGAAGATCTGGGGTTCGGGCGCCACCGCGATCACCGGCTCGGGCGCGACGATCACCGGATCCGGCGCGGGCCGCGGTACCGGGCGCACAACAGGCTCGGGGCGCAGCGTGGGGCGCGAGTGGTGGAAGGCCCCGGTGTCGTCGAACTCGCCGTGGATCACCGAGGTCTCGGCGGTGATCGGCGCGTCGTACGGGGTGGCGAAGGGTGCGCGACCACTCGACGCGGCCGCGGATTCCGGCACGTACAGCCCCGACGGCGCCGGCGTGAACCCGGAGTGGCCCCGTTCGGCGAGCTCGGGCATGCGGGCCGCCTCACCGGCGAGGGCCGCGCGGTCCTCGGCGATGGTGCCGTCGAAAAGCACCTCGAGGTTGCGGCGCAGAGCGGCGAGTTCGGCTCGCAACGCCCGAATGTCGTCCACCTCGGCGCCGACCTCGCTGCGCACCCGCGCCTCGACACCGAGCTCGTACTCGCGCCGAGCCGCGATCTCACGCTCGAGCTGCAGTTCGTACACCGTTTGCAGATCGCGGGCGCGCGTGGCGCTGGTGGCCGATTCGCGTCGATACTTGGTGCTGGCCATCGCACCCAGGACAGCAGCCCAGGCGGCCACCACGATGCCCACACGCAACCACACCACGCGGTCCGTCACCAGCAGAATCACGCTCGAGACGACGGCCAGGAACAGCACAGCGGCCACCAGGGTCTGGGTCCCGCCGCGGGCACCACGGCGCCCGCCGCGAGGTCGGCCCTGCTCGGTCATGGGGTCCAGGGTAACGGCTTCGGCCCTGCTCATCGCTGACCCGACGCTCTCCGACGCGCCGTGGACCAGCGGGTCACCGGGCTCACAGCGCCGGGTCGGCGTGTGGATCGGAGTCGGATTCGAGGTCGTCGTCCGGGGTTCGGCAGCAGTGTTCGAGCCACAGCGCCGCCGCCACCAACGCCACCGACGACACCAACCCCACCACCACACCGCCGGTGTCCTCGGCCGCCGCCCGCAGGGTCGACCGCTCGGGCAGCAGGTACAGCAGGTACCCCACCCACACCCCCGAGACCGCCGCACCCACGGTGGCCGACGCGCGGGCCAGCGCCCAGTACCGCGCCACCATGATCGGGTGCAGCAGCCCGGGGCCGTTGCCGATGCGTCGATGCTTCACCCGTTCGCGCACCACGAAACCCAGGGCCGCCAGCCCCACCGCCAACACCAGCAGCGACGTCCCCACCAGGGTGGGGATGGGTGGCAGCGATCCGTAGAACGTGCGCACCAGAACATAGGTGGCCACCACAGCAACCACGGCGATACCCAGCAGATCGCGAATCCTGATCGACGTCACTGCATCTCACCCTGCGTCACGGCACGTCACCGGGCGTCGGGCCATCGCGCAGGGGCCCGTCGGTGCGGCGGAGCACCACGTCGGTGCGGCGCACACCGTCGCGCTCGGCGCCCGGCAGCGCAGCCAGGTGCTCGGTCAGCGGCACCGCACCCGCGCCGATGTCGAGTACGCCGTCCGGCTCGAGCTCGAGCCACGGGATCAGCACGAACGCCCGCTCGTGCGCTCGCGGATGCGGCAGCAGAAGGTCGGGATGATCGCTGCGCACATCCGAGCCGTCGGCGCCGCGCACCACCACCACATCGACGTCCAGGCTGCGCGGCCCCCACCGCACGACGCGTCGGCGATGGGCCGCGGCCTCGAGCGCCTGCCCGCGGGCCAACCACCCCCACCCGTCCAGGTCGGGGTGGTCCACGGCGACGGCCGCGTTGAGAAAGTCCTGCTGCTCCACCCCACCCCACGGCGCGGTGGCGTACACCGACGACACCGCCGTGGCCGCAGCCCCCAGATCGTCGAGAACCGACTGCAGGAACCCGGCGCTGTCGCCGATGTTGGACCCGATCGACAGGATCGCCCTCACTCGGCGACCCCGGCGGCGGTGCGGGTGACCACCACGGCCACATCGCCGAACGTCAGCGGGATCGGCGCCGACGGCTTGTGCAGGGTCACCTCGCAGCGCTGCACCCGCGGGTCGGTGAGCACCCCCTCGGCGATCTCGACGGCCACGGTCTCGATGAGATCGCGCGAGGGTCCGGCGATGATCGCCGCCGCCGCCTCGGCGAGTTCGCCGTAGTGCAGGGTGTCGACGAGGTTGTCCGACGCCGCGGCGCGAGCGAGGTCCATCCACACCACGATGTCGACGACGAAGTCCTGGCCGTCGCGCTTCTCGTGGTCGAACACCCCGTGATTGCCACGAACTGTCAACCCGCGCAACTCGATTCGATCAGACACCTGATTCTCCGTTCCATGCTCGCACCACCGCGAGAGCGTCGAGGGTCGCCGCCACGTCGTGCACCCGCACACCCCAGGCACCCGCCCGGGCGGCGAGCGCGGAGATCACCGCGGTGGCGATCTCCCGGCCGTCGGTCGGTCGGGGCGTACCGTCGGGCGCGGCGAGGAGCTCACCGAGGAACCGCTTGCGCGACGCGCCCACCAGCACCGGCACACCATCGGCCACCAGCGATTCCAGCCCGCGCAGCAGAGCCCAGTTGTGCGCGGCGTTCTTGGCGAAACCCAGTCCCGGATCGACCGCGATGCGCTCGGGTGCCACACCCGCGGCCACCGCCCGATCCACCTGCTCACCGAGTTCACGCCGCACGTCGACCACCACGTCGTCGTAGGCGGCGGCGCCCCCGGTGTGCACGTAGTCCAGATTCGAGCGCCAGTGCATGAGGATCCACGGCACCCCGGCGTCGGCGACCACCCGCGCCATGTCCGCGTCGGCGCGCCCACCGGAGACGTCGTTGACGATGCTCGCCCCCGCCTCGACGGCGGCGACGGCGACGTCCGATCGCATGGTGTCCACGCTGACGGTGATGCCCGCGGCCGCGAGCGCCGAGATCACCGGCACCACGCGCCCCGCCTCCACGGACGGGTCGACGCGCTGAGCGCCGGGCCGGGTGGACTCACCACCGACGTCCACGATGTCGACTCCCAGCCGATGAAGCTCGAGACCGTGGTCGACTGCGGCGCCGACGTCGAGGTAGCGGCCGCCGTCGGAGAACGAATCGGCCGTCACGTTCACCACGCCCATCACCACCGGTCGCCCCGGCTCGGGGAGGTCGCGGGGGATCACGTGCGGGCGTTCACTTGCGGAGGATGAGGTCCAGCGCTTCGGATCGGGACACGGCGCTGGTCTGGAACAGCCCGCGCACCGCGGACGTGGTGGTGGACGCGCCGGGCTTGCGAATACCGCGCATCGCCATGCACAGGTGCTCGGCCTCGATCACCACGATGGTGCCGCGGGGCTCGAGTTTGCGGTCGATGGCGTCGGCGATCTGCCGTGTCAGACGCTCCTGGACCTGCGGGCGCTTGGCGTACAGGTCGACCACGCGCGCCAGCTTCGACAGGCCTGTCACCCGGCCGGTGGGGCCGGGGATGTAACCCACGTGTGCGACGCCGTGGAACGAGACCAGGTGATGCTCGCACGTGGAGTACATCGGGATGTCGCGCACCATCACCAGCTCCTGGTGCGACTCGTCGAAGGTGGTGTTGAGCACCTCGTCGGGGTCGGTGAACAGTCCACCGAACACCTCGCGGTACGCCCGCGCGACGCGAGCCGGAGTGTCCTGCAACCCTTCTCGATCCGGGTCCTCCCCGACCGCGATGAGCAGCTCCCGCACCGCAGCTTCCGCGCGAACCTGATCGAAGGCGGTGCCCGAGCTCACCGAGACCGGGTCGGCGGAAGTGTCGATGTCATTGACCGTCACGGCTGTGCAGCCTTTCACGAAGGGGGCAGCGCTGCCCCGCGGTTGTAGCGGCAGGAGTCGGTCAGCGGTCGCTGTCCGGACGCTCCCACCGTGCGGTGGCCTCGCCGCCGTCACCGTCGGGAGCCTTCCAGGAGCCCTCCGGCCGGTGCTCGGCGGGGGGTTCCGGCTCGGCGTGACGCGGACCGCTCGGCGGCGTCTCGCGGAACCCGCCGGTGCCCGGTGCATCTCGCGGCGGCCACCCGGGAGCGGACCAGCCGGCCGGTGCCCCGTAGTCGGGCAGCGTGGCGCGCGGCGGCTGACCGGCCGGCAACGGACCCGTCCCGGGACCACCGGGGTATCCGCCCCGCGGGTCGTACGAGGGGCCCTGTTGCGGGTTGCCGTAGCCGGGCGTCGGTGGGTTGCCGTAGCCGGGTTCCGAGGGGTAGCCGGGCGCCGGGTAACCCGGTGCCGACGGGTGCTCGCCGTAGCCCGGGTGGCCGCCGTAGCCGACACGACCCTGGCCGTTGGGCGCATACCCGTTCTGCCCGTGCCCGTTCTGGCCGTAACCATTGGAGCCGTACCCGTTCTGGGCGTGACCGTTCTGGGCGTGACCGTTCTGGGCGTGACCGTTCTGGGCGTGACCGTTCTGACCGTTCTGGGCCTGGCCACCGGCGTAGGTGGGCTCCTTGACCATCTCGACCGGGGGCCACGGCTCGCCGCGCTCGGCGGCCAGCTCGCGCGGGGTCTTCACCGGCGGCTTGCTCGACGGCGTACGCCCACCGAAATCGTTGAAGGCGGTGATGCGCGGGCGCTTGGTCACCCCGGTGAAGATCTTCTCCAGATCCTTGCGGGTGAGGGTCTCGCGCTCGAGAAGTTCGGAGGCGAGCTGATCGAGCACGTCGCGGTACTCGTCGAGAATCGACCACGCCTCGGTGTGCGCGGCCTCGATGAGGTTGCGCACCTCGGCGTCGATCTCGCGAGCCACCTCGTGCGAGTAGTCCGACTGCACACCCATCGAGCGGCCCAGGAACGGATCGCCCTGCTCCTGGCCGTAGCGCACCGCACCGAGCTTGGAACTCATGCCGTACTCGGTGACCATCGCGCGGGCGATCTTGGTGGCCTGATCGATGTCCGACGACGCGCCGGTGGTGGGCTCGTGGAAGACCAACTCCTCGGCGGCGCGGCCACCCATGGCCATCACCAGGCGAGCGATCATCTCCGAGCGGGTGAGCAGACCTTTGTCGTCCTCGGGCACCGTCATCGCGTGCCCGCCGGTGCGGCCGCGCGCGAGGATGGTGACCTTGTAGATGGGCTCGATGTCCGGCATCGCCCAGGCGGCGAGGGTGTGGCCGCCCTCGTGGTACGCGGTGATCTTGCGCTCGTGCTCGCTGATGATGCGGCTCTTGCGGCGGGGGCCGCCGATCACGCGGTCCACCGATTCCTCGAGGGCCGCCTCGGTGATCACCGCGCCGTTCTCGCGCGCGGTCAGCAGGGCGGCCTCGTTGATCACGTTGGCCAGGTCCGCACCGGACATTCCGACGGTGCGCTTGGCCAGGCCTTCGAGGTCGGCGTCGTTGGCGATCGGCTTGCCCTGCGCATGCACCCGCAGGATGGCCCGGCGTCCGGCGAGGTCGGGAGCCGAGACCGGGATCTGCCGGTCGAAGCGTCCCGGACGCAGCAGCGCCGGGTCGAGGATGTCGGGGCGGTTGGTCGCGGCGATGAGGATCACGCCCTGGCGGTCACCGAAGCCGTCCATCTCCACCAGCAGCTGGTTGAGGGTCTGCTCACGCTCGTCGTGCCCGCCGCCGAGCCCGGCGCCGCGCTGGCGGCCGACGGCGTCGATCTCGTCGACGAAGATGATGCAGGGGCTGTTCTGCTTGGCCTGCTCGAACAGATCACGCACACGCGAGGCACCGACACCGACGAACATCTCGACGAAATCGGACCCGGAGATGGTGAAGAACGGCACCCCGGCCTCGCCGGCCACCGCGCGGGCGAGCAGCGTCTTGCCCGTTCCGGGCGGCCCGTACAGCAGCACGCCGCGCGGGATCTTCGCGCCCAAGGCCTGGTAGCGGGCGGGGTTCTGCAGGAAGTCCTTGATCTCGAAGAGCTCCTCCACGGCCTCGTCGGCCCCGGCGACGTCGGCGAAGGTGGTGGTGGGCATGTCCTTACCCAGCTGCTTGGCTTTCGATCGGCCGAAGCCCATGACGCCGCCGCGACCACCGCCCTGCATGCGCGCGGTGAGGAACAGGAACAACCCGAGGATCAGCACCATCGGCAGGATGAACAGCAGGATCGACGAGAACCAGCTCTCGCTGGTGACGGTGGTGTTGTAGCTCTCCACGCCGGCGGCGGTGACCTTGTCGTAGATGGTCGAGGACACCGAGCCCGGGTACTTGGCGATGATCTGGGTCTGCCCCTTGGTGGCGTCGTTGGCCGCCTTGAGGGTGAGGCGAATCTGCTGCTCGCGGTCGTCGATCTGCGCCTTGGTGACGTTCCTGGCGTCGAGCTGCGCCACCGCCACCGAGGTGTCGACGTTCGTCCACCCGCGCGTGCTGTTGCCGAAGTAGCTGAATCCGAAGATCACCAGCAGGATCACGGCAACTATCGCCAGGTTACGAAATACGGTCTTGCGGTTCATCAAGCGTCGCCCTCAAGTGGGTGTTCGTGTGTTCCGGCTGCGCATCGGACGCCCCAGGCTACCGTGATAGGCAGTTCGAGGCGCCGCAGCGCAGGTGTCGCGCAGCAGTGCCCGACTCCCCTCCAACGCACCGACCGGGTGCCGGTGTTCCCACTGCTGCGAACTCGTCACCCGTTTTTCGGAGCACAACGTGGCCACGGACGATCGGCCTCGATGCGCGCTGCCAGGGCCAGCAGCGTCGATTCCGACCCGGGTGGGCCCGCCAGCTGAACGGCCAGCGGCGTCCCCGACACCGGGTGCATCCCCGCGGGCACGCTCATCGCAGGCCAGCCCAGCAGATTCCACACCGAATTGAACGGCGCGTAGCGAATGTTCGAGGCGATGTTGGGCAACCACCCGCGCTCGCTCCACGCGGCCGCCTCGATCGGGGGGCGCGCCAGAGCGGGGGTGAGCACCACGTCGACGGTCTCGAACCGGCGCAGCATCCGCGTCCGCAGCCGGTCGCGCTGGGCCTGCCGTATCACGCCGGTACGCTGCAGGGCCCGCCCGATCGCCGCGTGACGACGCGTCCGCGGGAGCAGGGCCGAGCGGTCGAGGCCGGCGGTGTCCGTCGCGACGCCGGAAAACCACCGACCGAGCTGCACCACCGGGCTCACCGGGTACGGCATCGACACCGTCGAGACCTTGTGGCCGGCGTCGGTGAACAGCTGGCCCACCTCGCGGGTGACCCCGGCGAACCAGCGGTCGGCGGGCGAGGTGATGGCCGGGCTGGTGGTGCTCAGGCCGATGCGCAGCGAGCCGGGGTCACCCACACCTGCCAACCCGGGATCGCCGGCCATCACCGACAGCATCAGCGCCGCGTCGGCAACCGTGGTGGCCACCGGGCCGTTCTCGCTCATCCCCGCCCACGAGTCCACCCCGAGATCGGCGGGAACCACACCCAGTCCCGGCTTGATACCCACCAGGCCGCAACAGGCGGCGGGCCCGCGGATCGAGCCCATCCCGTCGGCGGCGTGCGCAATGGGCACCATGCCCGACGCGACGGCCGCCGCCGCGCCGCCCGAGGATCCGCCCGGTGTCAGCGCGCGATTCCACGGGTTCCGGGTGATGCGACCGGGCACATCGGTGGTGGCGAACACGCACATCTCCGGCACAGCCGTCAGACCCACCACCACCGCACCCGCCACCCGCAGTTGTGCGACGACGCGATGATCTGCCGGGGCCGGGACGTTCGGCAGGGCCGCGCAACCCTCCCGCAACACCTCACCGGCGACGGGGAGATTGTCCTTGATCGCCACGGGCACCCCGGCCAGCGGTAACTCACCCAGATCTTCTCGCCCGACCAGCGCCCGCGCGTCGGCCAGGGCACGCTCACGGTCGACGGAGACGAACGCGCCGATCTGCCCGTCCAGCTCCTCGATGCGGGCGATCGCCTCCCCGACCACCTCGACGGGGTTGCGTCGACCGGCCCGTACGGCCTCGGCGATCTCGGTCGCCGTACTCGGCGTACGCACCTCAGCCGCCGTACACCGTGGGATCGAGCGTGCCGATGTACGGCAGGTCGCGGTAGCGCTCGTCGTAGTCCAACCCGTAGCCGACGACGAACTCGTCGGGAATGTCGAAGCCCACGTTGCGCACCTCGACGTCCACCTTCACCGCCTCGGGTTTGCGCAGCAGCGTGACCACCTCGAGCGAGGCGGGCTGACGCGTCGCCAGGTTGCGCTTGAGCCACGACAGGGTCAGGCCGGAATCGATGATGTCCTCGACGATCAGCACGTTGCGGCCGTTGATGTCGCGGTCGAGGTCCTTGAGGATCCGCACCACACCGGAGCTCGACGTCGACGACCCGTACGAGCTCACCGCCATGAACTCGAGCTGCGTGGGGATCGGCAGCGCCCGCGCGAAGTCGGTCATGAACATGATCGCGCCCTTGAGCACACCCACCAGCACCAGGTCGCCGCGATCGGAGCCCTCGGGGTAGCGCTCGGCCACCTCGGCCGCCAACTCCACGATGCGATCCTGAATCCGCTCCTGCGAGATCAGGATCGATGCGATGTCGCCCTCGTACACGAGTTGCGTTCCCTTCACACTGTGCTCGGTCCGGTTCTATCGGACCCGGCCTGCTTCGAGAGTCAGCTTTCCATGCCGCCGACGGGCCACCAACCGCACACCCGGCCCACAGCGACCCACCGCCACCTCGCCCTGACCCCGCCAGCGGCCCACCAGGTCGTCGACGGCCCGCAGAACCGGTTCGCTCACCTGCTCCGCCCCGCCGCCGAGAAGCCACGCCCGCAGCGCCCGTCGGCGCACCGCGGGGGCGAGATCGACCAGGCGCTCGGCCTCGAGCGCAGCGGGGTCGTCGTCGGACCGGGCGGTGGAGAGAGCCTGCTCGGCGAGGGCATCGAGCACGGCCCCGTCCTCGCGCAGCTGCGTCGCGGTGCGGGCGAGCGCCTCGGCCACCCCACCGGCGAGAACATCCTCGAGCAGCGGCAGCACTTCGCGGCGCAGGCGCACCCGGGTGTACGCCGGGTCGTGGTTGTGCGGGTCGTCCCAGGCGCTCACACCGAGATCGGCGCACATCGCCCGCGTGGTCGCCCGGCGCACCCCCAGCAGCGGTCGACCCCAGGGCGGATCGTGGGCGGCCATGCCCTGGATCGAGCGCGGGCCGGAGCCGCGGCCGAGTCCGAGCAGCACCGTCTCGGCCTGATCGTCGAGGGTGTGCCCGAGCAGGATCGGCCCCGGCATCGCGCGCAGCACCCGGTAGCGCGCGGTGCGGGCCGCGGCCTCCGGTCCGCCCGGACCGGCCACGTCCACGGCCACCACCTCCGCGCCCGCGCACCCGAGGTCCATCGCGCGCGCCGCCGCGGCCGACGCCACCTCCGCCGAGCCGTCCTGCAACCGATGATCGACCACCACCGCGCGCACCGAGGCCACCTCCGCCACCGCCGCCGCGGTCAGCGCCAGCGAATCCGCACCGCCCGAGAGCGCCACCGTCACCGCGTCGGAACCGTTGTGGCGCAGCCAGTTCCGCACGGCACGGCGAATCTCGAGGACGGCCGGCGTCTCCGGCAGGGTCTGCGGCTGTGCGGGCGGGGGCGGCATGCTCAGCCGAGCACGCGGGCGATCCACCGATCGGGTTCGGCGATCTCCTCCGGTCGCGGCAGAGTGTCGGCGTCGGTCCACACGGCATTGAACTGCGCCATGCCCACCGTGCCCACCACGGCGTCGACGAACGCCTTTCCGCGCACGTACTGCGCCAGCTTCGCGTCCATCCCCAGCAGTGCCTTCACGACGCGCTGCAGTGGGCTCGCCCGTCGCGCCCGACGCTGGTCGAAGGCCGCGCGGATGTCCGAGACGGTCGGCACGACGGCGGGGCCCACCGCATCCATCACATGGTCGGCGTGCCCCTCGAGAAGCGTGCCCAGCACCAGGAGGTTGTCGAGGGCGCGACGCTGCGGCTCGGCCTGCGTCGCGCGCAGGATGCCCACGATGCCACCGCCGCCGGCGTCGGGAGTCCGGCGCTCGCGCAGAGCCGTCGTCACCCGCGCGAGCACCGCCGACAGCGGCTCGTCGACACCCTCACCGAGTGCGGCGACATTGGCCATCATGTGATCGGCGAGCCACGGCGACGAGGAGAACTGCACCCGGTGTGTCACCTCGTGCGCGCACACCCACGTACGAAAGTCCTTGGGGTTCAACCGAAGTGCACGCTCGACCGCCACGATGTTCGGCGCCACCAGCAGCAGCGTGCCGTCCGCCCCGCTGAAGGGGTCGTACTGGCCGAGGATCGCCGACGACAGGTAAGCCAGCATCAGCCCGCCCTGCACCCCCGCAGGTTTTCCGGCGAGCAGCCCCGTCGGTGCGGTGTCGTTGCCGCCGCTGATCAGATGGCCCATCGACCCGGCGGCCTCGCGCACCCACTCCTCGCGGCTGAGCACCCGGGCCGCGGGCACCGGCAGGCCGTCGGCCAGGCCGGTGACCTCCCGCACCGGCAACTCCACCGCCACCGACGCCTCGGTGAGGTCGGCGATCACGCCGTCGGCCGTGTAGCGCGACATGCGCGGCGGCGACGGCGCCAGACGCGCGCCGATGGTGGCCGCGAGCGACCAGTCGACGGCCCCACCCAGTCGCGACGACGGCGCCGGGGTGTGCGGCTCGATCTTCTCGACGGTGTCGGCAGTGGGTGGATTCATCCCTCCACTGTCCCCCGGGATGCGAATACGTGCAGGGCCTTGCCGGATCCGTGCAGGGCCTTCCTGGATCCGTGAGGCAGCCCCACTCAGCCGCACCCGCAGGCGCGCAGGGTTCCGGCCACCGCGTCGAGGGCGGGTCGACCCAGCTCCGGAGGACGATCGTTGGACATCAGGGCGAAGGTGAGCACCCGCCCGCTGAGGTTGACCACGTAGCCGGCCAGGGCGCTGGCCGTCGACAACGTGCCGGTCTTGGCCCGCAGCCAGCCCGCCGGCGTGCGATCACCGGTGTCGTAGCGCTGCGCCAGCGTGCCCGTGGCACCGGCGACGGGCAGGTAGTCCAGCATCGGCCGCAACTTCGGCGACAGCGCCGCCGTCGGACCGGCGTCCGTCGCCGCGGCCGTCATCACCGCGCCGAGAACGCGCGGTGGAATCAGGTTCTCCGTCGACAGTCCGCTGGTGTCCTCGAGCGTCACACCGCCGAGGTCGAACCCGTTGGTGCTCAGCGTCGAGATCACCGCGTCGGTGGCGCCCTCGAACGTGCCCGGGCGTTGCGTCGCAGCTGCCACCTCCCGCCCGACCGCCTCGGCCAGCACGTTGTCCGAGCGCTCTAGCATCTGACCCAGACGCTGGCGCAGCGGCGCCGACATCACCGACGCCACGACGGGCGCCCCGCCGGGAGCGGACCCGAGCGAGACCGCACCCGGATCGACCCCCAGGGCCGCGGCGAGTGCCCGTCCGGCATCGAGGGCCGGTGTCGAGCTGCGCGGCGAATCGTCCCGCAGCGGGTCCAGGCGTGCGCCGTCGAGCATCACCGACTCGATGGGGGCGATGTCTCCGCCGCCGATGTCCGCAGCCGACCACCCCGGGGCCAGCGGTTCGCCGCCGTACCTGCCGGTGTCGACGAGCACCGAGGTGGGCACGATCCCCGCCGCGCGAATCTGATCGGCGAGCGCGCTGATACGGGCGCCGCCCGGGTAGAACTGCGGCGCACCGGGAGGCTGCGCGCTCAGCGTCGGGTCGCCGCCGCCCACCAGCACGATCTGCCCGTCGTCCGCGCCGCGCAGCACCGTGGTGGTCAGCCGCTGATCGGCGGGCAGGGCGATCAGCGCAGCCGCAGCGGTGAGGACCTTGGTGGTCGAGGCGGGGGTGAGCGGGGTGTCCGCGGCCACCGACCACAGCACCTGGCCGGTGATCGCATCGGCGACCGTGCCGCCGAACCGCCCGAGGTCGGGGTTCGCCGTCGACTTCGCGAGCACCGCCGTCAGTCCCGCAGCCGTCGGGGCGGGGGCGCCGGACGGCACCGGGACCATCCCCGGCTTCGGTACCAACAGCGCGGGCTCGGGGTCGCGCGGGGCCGCGGTGGTGCGGGTGGCGAAGGGTTCGAGCCGCACCACCACGATCGTCGCCGCGAACGCCACCACCATCACTGCCACCACCAGCGCGACCTTGCGCGCCAGCGATGCCCGCGATCGACCGCCGGGCGCGGGATCGCCGCCGACGCCGTCACCGGACGAACCCACAGAACCTCCTCGAGCGATCGGTGGCCCGCCGATGATCGGGCCGGTGCCGTCGATACCCTATCGGGCCACCCGCTAAGGTCTGCCCTGTCATCGCCTCGGAGCAAAGGACATCAACCGTGCAGTTCGACGTGACCATCGAGATCCCCAAGGGTCAGCGCAACAAGTACGAGGTCGACCATGTCACCGGTCGCGTGCGCCTGGACCGGTACCTCTACACGGCCATGGCCTACCCCGCCGACTACGGCTACATCGAGAACACCCTCGGCGAGGACGGCGATCCGCTCGACGCCCTGGTGCTGCTGCCGGAGTCGGTGTTCCCCGGTGTGATCGTCGAGGCGCGTCCGGTTGCGATGTTCAAGATGGTCGACGAGGCGGGCGGCGACGACAAGGTGCTGTGCGTACCCGCCGGCGACACCCGCTGGGACCACGTTCAGGACCTCGGCGACGTCTCGTCCTTCGAACTGGACGCGATCAAGCACTTCTTCGTCCACTACAAGGACCTCGAACCGAACAAGCACGTCACGGGTGCCGACTGGGTGGGTCGGGCCGAGGCCGAAGCCGAAGTGGCGGCATCGATCGCGCGCCTTGCGGCCGACGGCGGTCACTGAGCGTCGCCGCTGCTAGCATCACCGGCGTCGGATGGTTCGTCGTCGACAGGCACGCACACCTGCGTGCACTGCGATGACTGCAAGCGAGCGGAGTGAACGATGAGCGACGAAGTCGGCGACCGTAGGAACCCCACTTCACGCGCCATCTCGGACCCCAACCAGTTCCCGGAGCTGCCGGTGACGGTGGTGCTCAACCGCATCCCCGTGCCGGTGCTGGCCGTCGAACCCGGTGGTGAAGTGGTGTTCGCGAACGAGGCGTTCCGGGAGCTGATGGGCATCGAGGCCGACGCCCCCGCAGCCGCCGCGCCGCTGCACCTGCACGACATCTTCCCCGCCCGCGAGGCACCCGGGGTCAACATCGCGGAGACGTTCCTGACCACCGTGGCCACCCGCGCCGACTCGCTGTGGCGGATGTCGGACTCCAAGGGCGACATCCTTCAGGTGCGCGCCAGCAAGTCGATCCTGCGGCGCGCCGAGGACGACCTGGTGCTCGTGGTTCTCGAGGACTTCACCGATCAGCTGTGGAACGACCCCAAGAGCGCGTTCCGCAACTGATCACTCGCCCCGGAACTCCGGGGGGCGCTTGGCGAACACCGCGGTGATCGCCTCCTGAATGTCCTTCGACGGCAGGAAGGCTGCGTTCCACGCCGCGACGTAGCGCAGCGAATCCTGCACCGCCGCCGTGCGCGAATGATCGAGTACGGCCTTGACCCCGTGCACCACCAGCGGCGGGTTCGCCGCGATCTGCGCTGCCGTCGCGCGGGCCAGCGCCAGAGCGCCCTCGTGATCGGGTGCGACATCGTTGACCAGACCGATCTCGCGGGCACGCTGGGCGTCGATGTCCTTGCCGGTCAACGCCAACTCGCGCAGGTGCCCGTCGCCGATGATCGCGGGCAGTCGGGCGAACGAGCCGATGTCGGCCACCATCGCCACCCGCACCTCCCGCACGCTGAACTGCGCGTCGGCGCTCGCGTAGCGGATGTCGGCGGCGCTGATGAGGTCGACGCCACCGCCGATGCACCATCCCTGCACCGCCGCCACCACCGGCTTGCGGCAGTCGGCCACCGCATTGATCGCGGCCTGCAGGCGCTTGATCATCTCGTGGAAATCGGTGCGTGGACGGGCGTACGCGCCGTCGGTGAGAACCGGCGCGAACTCCCCGCCCATCGCCTGCAGATCCAGACCGAACGTGAAATGCGGGCCGTCGGCCGCGAGCACCACCGCCCGCACATCAGGGTCGGTGTCGAGGGCGGCGAACACCAGCGGCAATTCCCGCCAGAAGTCCGGACCCATGGCGTTGCCCTTGCGCGGACCGGCGATGGTGACGGTGGCGACGTGCTCGGCGATGTCGACGGTGAAGGCCGTCCAGTCGTTGCTCATGTGATGCACACTAACCCGAGACACGCTGCCGTGTTACGGCGCGTTAAAGGCGTGCAAAACAACGATCACACCCCTTCCCGGGTGCGTTTCCCGGTCGGATAGTGGGATGCATGTTGATGCATCAGGGGATGGGCCTGGACGCATTCAACAGCGCCCCCGAGAGTCACGCCCTGCACGCGCTGTTCGAGTGCTGTTGCTCGGTCACCTGGGCCCGCGCCGTGGTCCGCGGCCGCCCCTACACCTCGCACGCGGCCCTCATGAGCGCTGCCGACGCCGAACTGGCCGAACTCTCCGACGCCGACATCGACGACGCCCTCACCGGCCACCCCCCGATCTGCAGCCGCACCCACCGCTCGCGGTCCGCTGCCGAGCAGTGCAGAGTCACCGCCACCGGTGACGAACGTCAGCGCCTGACCGACATGTGCGCCAGCTACCAGTCGCACTTCGGCTACCGCCTCCTGCTGCTCCCCGCCGGCCGCACCCCCGCCGAGCTCGCCGACGAGGTCGAACACCGCCTCCACAACGACCCCGAAACCGAGCGCAAGGTCACCCGCAACGAACTGGCGAAGATCAACCACCTCCGCCTCGAGCGCATGCTCGGCCCCGAGGGCGGTTACCCCCTCTACTGACCCCGTCGACCAGCATCCGCGCCCGGTCTGTGTACCCAATGTGACATTTGGTCACCCCTGGTGACCAAATGTCACATTGGGTACAAATCTGCGGGGGTACGGGTACGCGCGCTAGGACGCGGCGGGGAGGAGGGGGATGAGGGTGACGCCGTCGGCGACCTCGGCGGTGCGAATGTCCGAGATCAGGCCGGCAAGTCCCTGCTCGGTGCCGATGTAGGTCAGGGAGCGGGCGGTGGCGGGCCGTCCGGTGGCCACGTCACGGCGCGCGGTGGGTGCGTCGTCGGCCACGTGCACGTAGAGGTCGACCAGCACGGCGATCTCGTCCGGGTTGCGGCCGGCGTCGAGGAGGTCGCGGCGGAGCCCGGCGCGCTCGGCGCGGGCCTGTTCGAGGTCGACGGCAGCGATGCGCACGCGTTCGACGTGCGCGGGGGCTGCGGTCACCTCCACCTCGTGCGGCAGGGCACCCGAGAAGGAGGGGGAGGCGGGGAGCACAACGGTCATGGCGAGATCGATTCGTTCGGGGCGCCGCAACACGCGCGGCTTCGGTTTCCGGAGTCGGGAGACTCCCGGCGGGCGGAGGTGGACCTCAGCGCCTACAACCACTGCTGGAGACGCGGCACAGATCCACGTGACGCCGCGACCAGCGCGTCCCTGCGAACGTCTCCTCGAACATGCGTCGATCGTAGCCACTGCAAACGTTGGCACCGACCCCACTGCGGCGTACGTCACACCCCCGACCGTTCACCGACGCCTGCGAGACTGCGCCATCTGCAAGACTTCCCACCGAGCAGCCCCAGACCCCGAGCAGACCCAGACCCCGAGCAGCCCCAGTTCCGAAAGGGTGACCCACGTGTCGTTGTCGACCGCAGTCGCGCAGGTGTACCTGCGTTCGCACCTCGCGACGCCGGAGCGCACGCTCCTCGACGTCCTCACCGACACCGCCCACCGCTACCCCGACGCCCCAGCCATCGACGACGGCACCGTCAGCATCACGTACTCCGAACTCCTCGCGGCCGTGGACGAGGGCGTGCACTGGCTGATCACCAACGGGGTGTGCGCCGGTGATCGTGTGGGCATTCGGATGCCGTCGGGCTCGTATTCGCTGTACGCGGCCATCCTGTCGGTGATCGCAACGGGCGCGGCGTATGTGCCGGTGGACGTCGACGATCCCGACGAGCGGGCGGAGTTGGTGTTCTCCGAGGCCGGCGTCGCCGCGATCATCACCGACGACGGTCTGCTGCCCACCGCTGCGGCCCGGCCGGGCACCGTCCCGCAGCGCAGGCCCCGACCGGACGACGACGTGTGGGTCATCTTCACCTCCGGCTCGACCGGGACACCGAAAGGTGTTGCGGTGACACATCGCAGCGCGGCGGCGTTCGTCGACGCGGAGGCGCGGCTGTTCCTGCAGGAGCACCCGATCGGCCCGGGCGATCGGGTGCTCGCGGGACTGTCGGTGGCCTTCGACGCGTCCTGTGAGGAGATGTGGTTGGCGTGGCGTCACGGCGCCGCGCTGGTGCCGGCGCCGCGATCGCTGGTGCGGAGCGGTGTGGACCTGGGCCCCTGGCTGGTCTCGCGCGACATCACCGTGGTCTCGACGGTGCCGACGCTCGCGGCGCTGTGGCCGGTGGAGGCGTTGGAAGCGGTGCGGCTGTTGATCTTCGGCGGTGAGGCGTGTCCGCCCGAACTCGCCGAGCGACTCGCGGTGGACGGGCGTGAGGTGTGGAACACCTACGGCCCCACCGAGGCGACGGTGGTGGCGTGTGCGTCGCGGATGGACGGGCGTTCGCCGGTGCGCATCGGGGTGCCCCTCGACGGCTGGGACCTGGCGGTGGTCGATCCCGCCGGCGTGCCCGTGCCGGTGGGCGAGGTCGGTGAGCTGGTGATCGGCGGGGTGGGTCTGGCGCGGTATCTGGACCCGGCCAAGGACGTCGAGAAGTACGCCCCGATGCCGACTCTGGGGTGGGAAAGGGCCTATCGCAGTGGCGATCTGGTGCGGCTCGAGCTCGAGGGGCTGATCTTCCAGGGCCGCGCCGACGACCAGGTGAAGGTGGGCGGTCGACGCATCGAACTCGGTGAGGTGGACGGCGCGCTGCAATCGCTGGCCGGGGTGAGCGCCGCCGCGGCGGCGGTGCGTCGAACGGGATCGGGGACGCCGATCCTGGTGGGGTACCTCGCGAGCGCCGACCCGCACTTCGACCTCGCCCGCGCCCGCGAGGAACTCGTCGGCCGCCTGCCTGCCGCCCTGGTTCCGCGGCTGGCGCTGCTCGACGAGTTGCCCACGCGCACATCGGGAAAGGTCGATCGCGACGCGCTGCCGTGGCCGATCCCCCGGCGAGCGACGGACCCCGAGGCCGACGACGAGGCCCTCACCGGCACCGCGGCGTGGGTGGCGCAGACGTGGACCGACGTGCTCGGTATGCCCACCACCTCCCTCGACGCGGATTTCTTCGCTCTCGGCGGTGGATCACTGTCGGCGGCGCAGCTGGTGACGCGGCTGCGCGAGAAGTTCCCCGACGTCACCGTCGCCCAGCTCTACGACCATCCGCGGCTGGGTTCACTCGTGGCGATGCTGGACGGGTTGACCCCCGCCGCGGCGACGGTGCGGCGCGACGTCGCGCCCGTTCCCCGCGGCGCGCAGTGGGCACAGACGGTGGCGTCGGTGCCGCTGATCACGCTCACCGGGCTGCAGTGGGTGACGTGGCTGGCGATCGCGGCCAACGTCTTCTCCCGGAGCACGCCGCTGCCGTGGTTGCCGACGCTTTCGTGGTGGTGGGTGGGGTTGGGGTTCGCGGTGTTCGTGACCCCGCTCGGTCGGATGGCGATATCCGTGGTCGGGGCGCGCCTGCTCCTGCGCGGTGTGCAGCCGGGCACCTACCCGCGCGGCGGGAGTGTGCACGTGCGCCTGTGGGCGGCGGTGCGGCTGGCCGATGCGAGCGGCGCGACGAACCTCTCGGGGGCCCCGTGGATGGCGGCGTACGCCCGCGCGCTCGGTGCGCAGGTGGGACGTGGGGTCGATCTGCACACGCTGCCGCCGATCACCGGCATGCTCACCCTCGGCGACGGCTGTTCCATCGAGCCGGAGGTCGACATCTCCGGCCACTGGGTCGACGGCGACGTCGTCCACATCGGGCACGTGAGCGTAGGGGCGGGGGCCACCATCGGCGCCCGCTCGACCGTGCTGCCCGGCGCGGTGATCGGCCCGGGCGCGGTGATCGACGCCGGGTCCGGGGTGATCGGCAAGGTCAAGGCAGGTCAGCGCTGGGCCGGCTCGCCCGCGGCCAAGGTGGGCCGCGCGAAGTACCCGTGGCCCGGCCACACCCCGCCCACCGCGCCGCAGTGGATGGCCACGTACGCGGTGACGTCGCTGCTGCTCGCCGCGCTGCCGGTGGCGTCGATCGCCGTGGGTCTGGTGCTGATCGGGTGGGCGGTGTCCTCGACCGAGACACTGCTGGGCGCCGTCGGCATCGGTGCGCTGATGCTCCCGCTCGCCACGGTCACCGCGATGGCGGTCTTCGCGATGATCACCCTGATCGCGGTCCGCCTGCTCTCGATCGGACTGCACGCCGGCTGGCATCCCGTGCGCAGCCGCATCGGGTGGCAGGTGTGGGCGACCGAGCGTCTGATGGACTCCGCGCGCACCTTCCTGTTCCCGCTCTACGCGTCGTTGCTGACCCCGCACTGGTTGCGTCTGCTCGGCGCGAACATCGGTAGGGACGTCGAGGCGTCGACGGTGTTGATGGTGCCCTCGTTCACCGTGGTCGGCGACGGCGCGTTCCTGGCCGACGACACCATGGTGGCCAGTTACGAACTCGGTGGCGGCTGGATGCTCCTCGGCGAGGCGAAGGTGGGCAAGCGCGCCTTCCTCGGCAACTCGGGCATGGCCGCGGCGGGACGTCGAGTGCCCAAGAACGGTCTGGTGGCGGTGCTCTCGGCTGCACCGGAGAAGGCGAAGGCGGGCTCGTCGTGGCTGGGCAGCCCACCGGTGCGCCTGCGGCGGGCCCCACACGACGCCGACACCAGCCGCACCTTCGATCCGTCGTGGCAACTCAAGGCGGCGCGGGCGCTGGTGGAGACCAGTCGACTGGTGCCGATGGTGATCACCTTCGGCATCGGTTTCGGCGTCCTGGCGGCGCTGACCGCGGCTGCGTCGGTGGGGTACTGGTTGGCGGCGCTGCTCAGCGGGGTGGTGCTGCTGGGTGCCGGACTGGTGTCCGCGGTGGTCTCCGCGGTGGCGAAGCGACTGGTGGTGGGCACCATCGGCGCCACCGATCACCCGCTGTGGAGTTCGTTCGTCTGGCGCAACGAGGTGGCGGACACCTTCGTCGAGACCGTGGCCGCGCCCTGGTTCGCGCGGGCCGCGGCCGGCACACCGGTGCTCAACGTGTGGCTGCGGTGGCTCGGCGCGGACATCGGCCGGGGCGTGTGGTGTGAGACCTACTGGCTCCCCGAGGCCGATCTGGTGACACTTGCCGACGGCGCGACGGTGAACCGCGGCTGCGTTGTGCAGACGCACCTGTTCCATGATCGGATCATGAGCATGGACACCGTGACGCTGGGAGTCGGGGCCACCCTCGGACCGCACTGCGTGGCGCTGCCCGCGTCGGGGATCGGTGACGGCGCAACGGTGGGGCCCGCCTCCCTGGTGATGCGTGGGGACCGGGTCCCTGCCTCGAGTCGGTGGCAGGGCAACCCGATCGCTCCCTGGTCACGACACGACCCGTACAGCGACGCCGCGACACCCGACGCAGTGAGAACCACGGCAGTGGAAAAGGATTCGTCTCTGTGAAACCGCTCGGCCCCCATGTCGACAGCCACACCCTCGATCCGCCCATCGACCCGTACCTGCCGAACAACGGCAACCGCGGGTACCGGGTGTCGCGGTACGAGCTCGACCTGGACTACCGGGTGCACTCGAACCGCCTGGCCGGCCGTGCCACGGTGTACGCCTCGACGGTTCGGGGCCTGCAGAAGTTCTCCCTGGACCTCGGCCCGGCGCTGTCGGTATCGAAGGTCCAGGTCAACGGAGTCCGGGCGGCGAAGTTCGTCCACCGCGGCTCCAAGTTGGTGGTCACCGCCGCCCGTCCGCTGGCCACCGGTGCGGCGTTCGTCGTCACCGTGAGTTACGGCGGCAACCCGGTCCCGATCCGCTCGCTGTGGGGCGAGGTGGGATGGGAGGAACTCACCGAGGGATCGCTGGTGGCCAGCCAGCCCACGGGCGCGGCGTCGTGGTTCCCGTGTGACGATCACCCGAGTTCCAAGGCGAGCTACGGCATCACGATCACCACGGACTCGCCGTATCACGCCCTGGCCAACGGCACGTTGGTGCGCAGGCAGACCAAGGCCTCGCGCACCACGTGGGTGTACGAGCAGCCCGAGCCCACGGCCACCTACCTCGCCACACTGCAGATCGGGCGGTACGAGCGCAGCACCGTCGCCGGTCACGCCGTGCCGATCTCGTCGGTGCTGCCGCCGCGGTTGGCGTCGACGTTCGCGTACGACTTCGGACGGCAGGGCCAGATGATGGACACCTTCGTCCGCCTCTATGGGCCCTACCCGTTCGCCGAGTACACCGTCGTCGTCACCGACGATGCCCTCGAGATTCCCATCGAGGCGCAGGGCATCTCGATCTTCGGGTCCAACCACTGCGACGGCCGACGCGGCTACGAGCGCCTGGTGGCACACGAGATGGCGCATCAGTGGTTCGGCAACAGCGTCACCGCGCGCCGCTGGCGTGACATCTGGCTGCACGAGGGCTTCGCGTGCTACTCGGAGTGGATCTGGTCGGAGAACTCCGGCGGACCGTCCGCACACACCAAGGCAACGCGCGCGCACGCGTCGCTGTCGGCCCTGCCGCAGAACCTGGTGCTCACCGATCCCGGCCCCGAGTCGATGTTCGACGATCGTGTCTACAAGCGCGGCGCCCTCGCCGTGCACGCCCTGCGCCGCACCCTGGGCGACGAGAAGTTCTTCGCGCTCATCCAGGAGTGGACCGAGAGATACCGCTACTCCAGCGTGGTGACATCCGACTTCACCGATCTCGCAGCACGATTCGGCGCCACATCGCAGTTCTGGAGCCCCTGGCTCACCGAGACGCGCTTGCCGCCGCTGCCGTGACGGGCAGATCGCGACGCGAGTTCACGGCCACCCACAGCACCGTCAGCGCCGCCAGTCCCGCGGCGACGGCGAACATGAGCGGGTACGTCAGCCCGAGGTGCTCGTGCAGCGCGGCGAGCGTCATCGGCACCGCGAACCCGATGTAGGTCAGGGTGTAGAACACCGCGGTCAGCCCGGCCAACTCCCCGGGGCGGGCGATACGCTGCACCTCCTGCAGCCCCGCCACCAGACCCATGCCGTACCCGGCGCCGAGCACCGCCGCCGCCAGCAGCGCCAGCGGCACCGTCAGCACGTGCGAGGCGAGCATCGCCAGCGCCAACCCGAGCACCGTGACACCCAGTCCCACCAGCACAGCCCTCGCCCCGGTGGGGGTGTCGACGCGTCGGCCCAGAGCTTGGATCGCGACGCCCGCCGTGAGCGCGACCGCGCACATCAGGGCGGCGAAGGCGACGGGGCGGCCGCCGCTGTGGTCGGCCATCAGGCCGGGCAGCACCGCGTATCCGACGACGCTCGAGGTGAACACCCACGGCGCCGCCGGGGCGACCACCCGCAGGAAACGCCGGTGCCGGGCGGACGCCCACACCGAGCGGCGCGGTGCGATCCTTCTCGCCCGAACCTGCTCGCGCACGGTGAGCAAGGCGGCGAAGACCAGCACACACGCGACGACGTGGACCAGGTAGGGCAGGTGCTCGGGTTGCGGGCCCCACTGCGCCAGCACTCCCGCCACCACGGCGCCGATCGCGAACCCGGACGTCAGTGCCATCGCGGCGCGGCGAGCGCCCGTCGTTCCGGGTGAGAGTTCCTTGATCCAACTGCCGCCGACGGCCATCGCGATACCCAGGGCCACGCCGCTGAGCACACGACCCACCACCAGGGCCGATGCGCTGTGGGCGCCCACGGCGATCACCGCCGAACCGGCCGCGGCGATCAGAGGGACCGGGATCATCACCGGCCGCCGCCCGTAGCGGTCCGATGTCGGCCCGACGATCAGCATGGCCGGCGCGATGCCGCAGACATAGGCGAACAGGAACGCATCGACCGCCACGGCCGAGAACCCGTCGCGGTAGAGCACCAGGAGCGGAGTGAACTCGTTGCCACCCCACGCGGCCACGAACAGCGCTGCACACACCACGAACCAGGGTGCGAATCGCGGCGGTGCGGCGGTGCGGGGCACCGGGATCCGAGCAGGGTTCTCGGTGAGGGTCACCAGGCCTCCTTGACGTCGTGCACGCGACGCATGTGCTCGCGCAGCAGCCGGGTGTAGGTGTCGACGTCGCCGTCGCCGACCGCGGCCGTGAGGCCGTCGTGATCGTCGACGATGGAGGCCAGTCGACCCGGATCACGCGCCACCGACGACGCGGTCATCCGGCGCTGTCGGTCACGAACGCTCGCGTAGAAGCCGTCGAGCAGGGCGTTGTTGCCGTGCCGGACGACGGCGGCGTGGAAATCGGCGTCCTCAGCGGAGAACCCCACCTGGTCGCGACGCTCGGCGAGGGCGCGTTGGCGCGCCAGCGATGCCCGCATGTCGTCGACGGCCAGGGCGCGGGTGGCGGGGTCGGCGGCGTAGGTGGCCAGAGCGCCGGTCTCGAGAATCAGGCGGGCACCGAGAACGCTGCCCATCTCGCCCTCGGCGATGGGCACCACGAGGGCGCCACGCTTGGGGTACAGCCGCATCCAGCCCTCGGACTGCAGCCGTAGGAACGCCTCGCGCACCGGTGTGCGGCTGGTGCCGGTGCGGGCCGCGATCTCACCCTCGCTGATCAGCTCACCGCCGGGCAGCTCGCCGGAGATGATCAGCTCCTTCACCGTCACATAGGCCATCACGGCCGACGTCGTCCTCTCGTGCACAACTTGTATCTAAGTTGTGCACGAGCGGATCGGTCAAGTTTCGTGGCCCACGCCACACACCGGGCACACTGGGTACATGCGCACCGCCAACCGCCTCGCACTCGCCTCCTTCCCCGCCGCCGTCGTCCTCACCGCATCGGTACTGGTGGGGTGCAGCTCGGACAGCGGCGGAGCGCCGCCCGTCACCACCACCGCCACCACCCCCGCGGCCGAACCGGCCGTGGCGGGCGACCCCACGGTGCCGCCCGTCGGCACAGTGGTCCCGATCGGCAACGTCCCCGAGGGCATCGTGATCGGCTCCTCGGGGATCGGCGCGGTGGCCGTCCGCAACCCCGACGGCGTCGAGTTCTTCGACGCCACCACGGGCGCGGTCCGGCGCACGGTGCCCACCGAGGGGGCCGCGCGTCACCTCTCGCTGGCCGGGCCGGACGGCCCGGTGCTGGTGCCGCTCGAGCAGTCCGACGAACTGGCTCAGCTGTCCCTGGCGGACGGCTCGCTGGCCGCGATCGCCGGTGGGGTGGGTCGCCAGCCCCACGATGCGGTGCGCACCGCCGACGGCACGGTCGTGGTGACCAACGAGATGGGCGGGGGTGTGGTGTTCGTGCGCGACTCCACCGTCGTCGCATCCCTGCCTGCCGGTCCCGTGCAGCCGGGCGGGCTCGCCGCCGTCGGCAACTACGCCGCCGTCGCCGATGTGCAGGGCAACGGCGTGTGGGTCTACGACGCCGTCGGTCGCACCCTCGTCGCGCAGGGTCCGGTGGGCAAGAAGCTGACCCACGCGGTGGCCCTCGGCGGCGACCTCGCCGGGTTCGCCGACACCGACGGTGGCGCCGTGCTGATCGAGCGCATCGATCCGCAGATCACCGAGGTGGCCCGCATCGACGCCCCCGGCAACCCGTACGGGATGGCCTACGACGGGCGGACCAAGCGGCTGTACATCACCCTCACCGCGTCCAACATCCTGCGCGTGATCGACATGAGCACCCCGTCCGCACCGGTGATCGTGGGCGATCTACCCACCGTCAAGCAGCCCAATTCGGTGGCAGTGGACCCGCGAACCAGCGGGGTCGTCGTCACCGGTAGCGACGGCGACGGCAAGGGCTCGCTGCAGCTCATCGCGCCAGAGTTGTTGCCGCGCTAGCGAACACCTCCACCGCGCCACCTGCCCGGGCGGACGCCGGGGAAGTTTGTTCCGGAGCCGAACGGGGAAACCGTCGGTGGACCAGCAAGCCCGCGTGCCGCGCTGCCACTGCGCGGAGCGGCCCAACCCAGGAGGACAGCACGTGACCAACACCACGATCTCTCGCACCATCGCCGCCGGCGCGATCATGGCGGCACTGGCCGGTGGTGCGGCCCTCGTTCAACCGGCCGTGGCGTCCGCGGACACCGCCCGAACGGTGTTCTGCTATCGCAACGCCGATCCCGGCAACAACGGGCAGCGACTGGAACTGTCGTTCCGCGACAACGGTGCGGCCGGCACGACGGTGACCACCACGGCCATCAATGCGGACCTGCAGCAGTGGAACGGGAGCTTCTACGTCGACACCGGCACCACCCGCTCGGTGTCCTCCGGCGTCGGATACCGCGCCGGCGACCCCGGCAATCTGTGCTCGTCCCTGGCGTCCAGCTTCTTCCTCGGCGGCCCGCTCGACGGCTTCCGCATCGGCACTTTCTGACGCACCCGACCCCTGATACGCGAGACCGCTGCCGTCCCCGTCGCGCGTGGGGACGGCAGCGGTGCGCCGTGGGTGGAACGTCAGAAGGTTCCGATGGCGTACGCGGGGTCGGCGGCGGAGCAGAGCTGACCTGCCGGTGGGAACTCGGTGCCGATCTGCAGGGTCCGCGAGCTCTGGCCGGTGCTGTTCTCGTAGTAGCTGCCGGTCCACTGCTGGTAGTTCCAGCTCAGGTTCAGCTGCCACGCACCGGCGTTGGGTGAGGTGCTGTACGAGATGATCACTCGTGTCCCGTTGTCGTTGTTGATGTTGCGGTAGCAGTACGCCAGGCCGCCGGCTGCCGACGCGGTTCCCGCCCCGCTCACCATCAGGGCTGCCGCCACCAGTGACGTTGCGGCCGTTGCCATACCGATTCGCATGTCCGTTGTTCCTCTCGCGTACGTGTCGATGGACGGGTTCGGGATGCCCACCGGGCCGGCACCGAACCCGTTCGCGACGTACCGTTACGCGAACGAAACAAATGATCCGATCACAGAACGGCCGGGTCCAGGTCCAGCATCGTGCGGTCCAGGCTGGTCAGCAGGTCGAACTGCGGCCCCGTCCGCGGAAGTTCATGGCGGAAGAAGTACTGCGCCGCCAGTCGCTTGCCGTCGTAGAAGGTCCCCTCCTTGCCGTCCGCGGCCAGGACCATCTCCAGCCACATCCATGCGATCACCGCGTGTCCGACCGCATCGAGGTACACCGAGGAGTTCGCGAGCGCCACCTCTGGATCACCGGTACCCCAGAGCTTTCCGGTGGTCTCGATGATGCGGGTGACGACGGCGTGCAGCGTGTGCGCGTACTGCTCGGCGTCGGTTCCCGACGCACGGTCGATGGTGGCCGTCATGGCCTCGACGAGCAGGCGCAGCCCGTGACCGCCCTTGGACACCACCTTGCGACCCAACAGGTCGAGTCCCTGAATACCGTTGGTGCCCTCGTGAATCGGGTTCAGACGATTGTCGCGATAGAACTGCTCCACGTTGTAGTCGCGGGTGTATCCGTATCCGCCGTGAACCTGCAGAGCGAGGCTGTTGGCCTCGAGGCACCACTGCGACGGCCAGGCCTTGGCGATGGGGGTGAGCACGTCCAGCAGTTCGCCCGAGCGCTTCCGATCGGCCTCGTCGTCGGCAGTGCTCTGCTCGTCCACCAGCTGCGAGCAGTACAGCCCCAGCGCCAACGCCCCCTCGCAGTAGGCCTTCTGCGCGAGCAACATTCGGCGCACGTCGGCGTGCTCGATGATCGGGACCTGGGGCGCCGACGGGTCCTTGTCGCCCACCGGTCGACCCTGCGTGCGGGACTTGGCGTAGTCCAGGGAGTGCAGGTAGCCCGTGATGCCCAGGGCCGTGGCCCCCATACCGACGCCGATGCGCGCCTCGTTCATCATGTGGAACATGTAGCTCAGTCCCTGATGCTCCTCGCCGACCAGGTAGCCGACTGCTCCGCCGTTGTCGCCGAAGCTGAGCAGGGTGTTGACGGTTCCGCGGTAACCCATCTTGTGGTTGACACCGACGAGCGCGACGTCGTTGCGCTCGCCGAGGCTGCCGTCGGCGTTCACCAGGTACTTCGGCACCACGAACAGCGATATGCCCTTCGTCCCCGCGGGACCGCCGGGGATCTTCGCCAGCACCAGGTGGACGATGTTCTCGCCGAGTTCGTGCTCGCCCGCCGAGATCCACATCTTGGTGCCGGTCACCCGGTAGGTGCCGTCGTCGGCCGGCTCTGCCCGCGTGGTGATGTAGGCGAGCGAGGATCCGATGTCGGGCTCGGACAGGCACATGGTGCCGTGGAACCGGCCCTCGATCATCGGTCGTACGTAGGTGTCGACGATCTCGTCGGTGCCGTACTCCACCAGCAGGTTCGCGTTGGCCATGCTCAGGAACGGGTAGGTCGAGGTACCGATGTTGGCGGCCTGGAACCACAGCAGCGACGCCTTCGCGACGGCGGTGGGCAGCTGCATCCCGCCGAGGGAATCGTCGAACTGCCCCGCGGTGAGGCCTGATCGGGCGAACACCTCGAGCGCCTGCGCGACCTCGGGGATCAGCACCACCGTCCCGTCGGGTCCGATGTGCGGCTCGTTGGCGTCGGCCTTCTTGTTGTGCGGCAGGAAGTGCTTGACGGCGATGTTCTCGCTCAGTTCGAGCACCGCGTCGAACGTCTCGCGCGAGTGCTCGGCGAACCGCTTGCGGCCGGTGAGCGCCTCGACGTTCAACCACTCGTAGAGCAGGAACTCGATGTCGCGGCGCGAGAGTACGAGGTCGGTCATGGCGATCCTTCCAGCGGTGCGCATGTGAGCCACCCCACCATAACCGCCGCCACCAGCTGGTTTACAAATATTGGAAATTGTCTAGCGTTTGGATGCGATCGCATGTATTGTCCAAACCATCGTGAACCAGATCACTCGTCATCGAGTGACCGCCAGACCCGACCTGCCCGACCTGCCCCCCGCCCGAGGAGTCACCGATGACCACGTCGAACGTGCACGACCCACAACCCCAGGCGCCCACCCAGTGGCGCGACCGCAAGCGCTACCTGTGGCTGTTCGGCCTGGTGGCTCCCACCGCGGTGTTCGTCGCGGTGCCGGTGATCTGGGCTCTCAACCAACTCGGCCTCGGCGCGGTCTCCCCCGTCCTGTGGTGGATCGGCCCGCTGCTGGTGTTCGTGATGCTCCCGATCCTCGACCGCTTCTTCGGCCCCGACGGCCAGAACCCGCCCGAGGAGGTGATGGAGGCGCTCGAGAACGACAGGTACTACCGCTACTGCACCTACGCCTACATCCCGTTCCAGTACGCGACGCTGATCTTCGCGTGCTACCTCTGGGCGGCCGACGACCTCTCCTGGCTCGGCATCGACGGCGGACTGAGCGTGATCTCCAAGATCGGCCTCGCGCTCAGCGTCGCGGTCATGGGCGGGGTGGGTATCAACACCGCGCACGAACTCGGCCACAAGAAGGACGAGCTCGAACGCTGGCTCTCCAAGATCACCCTCGCCCAGACCTGCTACGGCCACTTCTACATCGAGCACAATCGCGGCCACCACGTTCGCGTCGCTACCCCGGAGGATCCGGCCAGCTCGCGTTTCGGTGAGAGCTTCTGGGCGTTCCTGCCGCGCAGCGTGATCGGCAGCTTCCGGTCGTCGTGGGAGCTCGAGAAGACTCGCCTGCAGCGGCTGGGCAAGAGCCCGTGGACCCTGCGCAACGACGTGCTCAATGCGTGGCTGATGTCGGTTGTCCTCTACGGCGCCCTGATCGCGATCTTCGGCATCAACATTGCCCCGTTCCTGCTCATTCAGGCCGTCTACGGGTTCTCACTGCTCGAGACCGTCAACTACCTCGAGCACTACGGCCTGCAGCGCCGCAAGCTCGAGTCCGGCCGGTACGAGCGGTGCGCCCCGGCCCACAGCTGGAACAGCGACCACATCGTCACCAACATCTTCCTGTACCACCTGCAGCGCCACAGCGACCATCACGCCAACCCCACGCGTCGCTACCAGACCCTGCGCAGCTGGGACGGCGCACCGGAGCTGCCCAGCGGCTACGCCAGCATGATCCTGCTCGCGTACTTCCCGCCGCTGTGGCGCAAGGTCATGGACCACCGCGTCCTCGACCACTACGACGGCGACATCACCAGGGTCAACATCGCGCCGAAGAAGCGGGAGAAGATTCTGGCCGAGTACGGAGCGAGTGCCTGAATGTCGACCTACCGGTGCCCTGTCTGCGACTACGTTTACGACGAGCCGATCGGAGCCCCGCGTGAGGGCTTCCCCGCCGGAACGCCGTGGGACGCAATCCCCGACGACTGGCCGTGCCCCGACTGCGGAGTACGCGAGAAGGTCGACTTCGAGGAGAAGGTGGATTGAGATGAGCACGAACTTCAAGCTCTACCGCTGTCTGCAGTGCGGGTTCGAGTATGACGAGGAACTGGGCTGGCCCGAGGACGGCATCGAGCCCGGAACCCGCTGGGACGACATTCCCGACGACTGGTCGTGCCCGGACTGCGGCGCCGCGAAGTCGGACTTCGAGATGGTGGAGGTCGAACGCTCGTGAACGATACGGCGGTGGTGGTGCTCGGCGCGGGCCTGGCGGGCTCGACCGCGGCGAAAGCGCTTCGGGCCGAGGGGCACACGGGGCCGATCACGCTGATCGGCGCCGAGCCGAGCACCCCCTACCGCCGCCCGGCGGTGTCGAAGGATCTGCTCGCGGGCACCGCGTCCGCGGAGTCGATCGTGCTGGACAAGCCCGGCGCCTTCGACGGCATCGACACCCGGTTCGGCACGTCGGCCACCGCGATCGACGTCACCGCCCGCACCGTCACGCTCGACGACGGGTCCGTGCTGACCTACGACGCACTGGTCATCGCCACCGGCTCGGCGCCACGCCCCTGGCCCGGCGGTCCCGCGCTCACTCTCCGCACCGCAGCGGACGTACCCGGCCTGCGCCACGCCCTCGACACGGACCCGTCGCTGATCGTGATCGGCGGCGGACTGATCGGCTGCGAGGTGGCCGCCACCACCGTCGAACTCGGCGTCGCGGTGACGGTGCTCGAGAACGCCACCTCACTGCTGGCCCGCATCGTGCCCGTCGAGATCTCCGATGCGATGCGCGCGATGCATCTCTCCCACGGCGTCACCGTCGAGACCGGCGTCGAGATCACCGACGTCACCGCCGACGGCAGTCGTAGCGCGGTCACCGCCGCGGACGGTCGAACCTGGACTGCCGGAACCACTCTCGCGTCCATCGGCACCGTCCCGAGTACCGCACTGGCTGCGCAGGCCGGTCTCGAGGTCGACAACGGGATCGTCGTCGACGATCACTTCCGCACCTCCGCCGCCGGTGTCTACGCGATCGGCGACGTGGCCGCGGTCCCCAATCCGGTCCTGGGCGGTCGGTACCGCAGCGAGCACTGGAACGGGGCGGCGGCGCAGGGCAAGGCCGTGGCCCGCACTGTGCTCGGTCACGATCCGGGTGTGCTCGAGGTGCCGTGGGGGTGGTCGACGCAGTACGGGGAGAACCTGCAGTTCGCCGGGTGGGCGGTGCGCGAGGACACCTGGAGCATCGACGGCTCGGTCACCGATCACAACTTCATCGCCACCGCTCATCGCGACGGCACGCTGGTCGGCGCTGTCGCGATGGGGCGCCCCCGTGACCTGCGCGCCGCCCGCACAGCGATGGCGGGGTCCGGTGCCGCCTAGAGTGGGACTCATGTCGCCCGCACCCCGCACCGAGGCCGGCGACCGGACGCCCTACCGGACGGCCGCCACCACACTTCTGCGCGAGACCACGCTCGATGCGATGCGAGATCTGCTGCTGCAGAAGACCTGGAAGTCGGTCACCATGACCGACGTCGCCCGCGCGGCGGGGCTGTCGCGGCAGACCATCTACAACGAGTTCGGATCACGTCGCGGACTTGCCGAGGGCTACGCCATGCGGCTGACGGACAGCTTTGTGGCCGTCGTCGACAGCGCGCTCTATCGCCACGTCGGCGACGTGGGAGCTGCTCTGCGCGAAGGGTTCTCGCTGTTCTTCGCCCTGTCCGGCAGCGACCCGTTGGTGATGTCGCTGCAGTCCGACGACGCCCCGGACGACCTGCTGCGTCTGATCACCGTCGACAGCGACATCCTGGCCGCCCGCGCGTCGGCGCACATGTCGGAGACGTTCCAGCGCTGCTGGGTCGGGGCACCGAAACATCAGTCCGACATCCTGAGTACCGCGATCGTCCAGCTCGCCATCGCCTACATTCCGCGCCCCCCGGCCGACGGAGAGCGGGCCGCCCGTGATCTGGCCGAACTGCTCGAACCGTTCGTCCACACCTTCGACGCGCCCTGACGCAAATGCGTTCCGCACGTGTGGCGCCCCCTCCCGGACGTGGGCAAAGCATCATTGAAGGTCGTCGAACGTTCATGTAATCATCGAGGTGTGGAACACACGGCATTCTCCATCCTTGCCCCCGTCGGCTCCACGCCACCCATCCCGGCCACCCTTGCGCGCGCGGCCCGTGAACCGCTCACGCCGGGGCGGGTAGCGGACATGCTGACCGCCCTCGGTGGCAGCGTGCACGACGACGATCAGCTCGTCGTGCTGCTGCAGCGAGCGGTGAAGATCGCCCACGACGTCATCGACGGCACGTCCAGCTGCGGGGTCACCATCACCCTCGGCGGCACCACGTATACGGCCGTGCACACCGACGCGCGCACCCTCGAGGTGGACTCGCACCAGTACCGTGCGGGTGAAGGTCCGTGCCTGGAGGCGGCGCGTACCGGGCGCATCATCCGTGTGGACGTCGACGACGCCGACAACGCCTGGCCGGTGTTCGCCGCCCTGGCCGAGGCCGACGGCATCCATTCCTTCCTCGCGGCGCCGCTGCGCTCGGGTGATCTCGGTCTGGGATCGCTGAACCTGTACGGCACCGCCCGCGGCGCCTTCGACGAGATGGACGAGTCGGTTCTGTCCGCTCTGACCACCGTCGTCGCGCAGGCACTCGGGGACTACTCCCGAGTGCGCTCGAGCGAAGAGGTTGCACAGGGGCTGCGTCAGGCCATCCGTAACCGAGCGCCCATCGAGCAGGCCAAGGGAATGCTCATGGCGTTGCGCGGGATCGACGAGGACGAGGCGTTCGAGGTGCTCTCCCGCGAATCCCAGCGCACCAACCGCAAGCTGCGCGAGGTTGCTCGCGACTTCGTGGCGAGCGTCTCGGGGTCAACCCGTTCCGACACCGGCGCCTGATGCGTGCACGTCGGCGCCGGACCGATCAGCAGCGGGCCGATCGACGATGATGTCCGACGGGGTCAGCGTGGTGTTCGGCAACACGATCGTCTCCATGGCCGGCCTCACGCCGGTGAGCGACCAGTGGGCTGCCCCGGCGATCTGATGTGAGATCAGCGGTGGGACGGCATCGCCCACGTGCCGGTACTTGTTGGCCAGCGATGTTCCACCGAACCGGTAGTGCGCAGGGAATCCGTTGAGCAGGGCCATCTCTCGCAGACTGCACAGCCGATCCTGCACCGGATGCGCGTACCGTCCGTTACCCACGTGAGCGCATTCGCGCTTGATGGTCGGAGCCGGCCGACCCCAGGCCATTCGCCCGTACACATCCGGAAAGCTGCCCAGTGCACCGCGCTGCGCCAACCTGGCCATGGCAGGTGTCAGATGCTCGCCGCCGCGGTGACCGTCGCCGAGAAGGTCGCGCCAGGATCCGCCGTCGTGGGGCACCGCGGCGATGCGCTCGCGCCCGCTCACCGACGCGAAACTGGGGGTGACGTGGTCGGGATCGTACGGATCGACCGCGCCGGCCTCGAGTGGACGCAGCGGAGTCAGTGCCCGTTCGACGGTCACCGCGTCGGGCTCGACCCGATATCCCGACCACAGGTCCTCGAGTGTGCGCGCGCTCACCCCGAGCGTCGCCACGACCAGAGCCCGCTCACGCACCTGCGGCAACCCGAAGCGGGTGAGCATGTGAACCTCGGCGCGCACGTCGTACCCCAGCCGCACGAGCCGTCGGCGGAGTTCCTCGAAGTGCCCGCGGAAATTGCCGCCCAGCAGTTCGCGGGCGTTCTCCATCACGATCACCCGCGGCTGCCACGCCCGCGCGAAATCGGCCACCCGCACCACCAGCGCGTTGCGCCGGTCGTCGACCAGATGATTGCGACTGTTGGTGCGCGAGAAGCCCGTACACGGTGGACACGCCGACAGCACGTCCACGCTGCCGATCCCGAGACGGCGCCCGAGCACGTCCGGATCGGCGGTACTCAGGTCCGCCTCGGTGGGCTCGAACCCCATGTTGAGGGCGTAGGTGCTGTTGCAGGCCAGCGAACCCTGCCGACTGCTGGGTTTGCCCACCTGCGCGTCGACGGCCCCGACGATCCCGAATGCCGGGTGCGCGTGGAACCCGTAGCTCATCCCCCCGCCGCCGGAGAACAGGTCCACGACGGTGAAGGGACGGGCGCCACTCATGGGCCCGACACTATCGCGAGTGTTACCTGCCTTCGCGGATGATGGTGTCGAGGTTGCGCTCGGCGAGTGCCGAGATGGTCAGCGTGGGGTTGACCGTGCCGGTGCTGCCGGGAATCGCGGCCGAGTCCATGACGTACAGGCCGTCGTAGCCCTTGACACGGCCGTAGCCGTCGGTCGCTTTGCCGATCACCGCGCCGCCGAGCGGGTGCGCGGTGAACTTGGAGTTGACGTCCTTGGCCAACGGCGCGAACCCGACGGACAGTCCGTTGGCGCCGGCGATGCGGTTCTGTACCGCGCGCAGCGCCGCGTCGGCCTCGGGCTGACCGGGCCAGAGCAGGTCCACCTTGTTGGTGGCGCGGTTGTAGACGAAGCGGCCGCGGGTGTCGTCGAGAACCATGCCGAGCGAGCCGATGAGTCCGAGGTCGAACACCGGACCCGGCACCATCCAGTTCTCGAGCGAGACGGGCATACCGGTCTCGTCGACGATGCGTGAACGCGACGGCGCGCCCTGGGTGAGGCCACCACCGGTCCACTTGCGCACCAGGGCCGCGTCGCCGTTGGTGCCGAAACCCTCACCGATGTGCTCGTTGAGCTGCGGCAGAGCGCCGGTCTCGCGGGCCTGGAGCAGCAGTTCGGTGGTGCCCACCGAACCCGCGCCGAAGAAGATCTTGTTGCACGTGATGGTGCGGGTGCTCAGCACGGCGCCGTTGGGATCGATCTTCTGCACATTGATCGCGTAGCGCCCACCGGACTCGCGTCCGATGGAGAGCACCTGGTGGCCGGGGTAGATCCGCGCACGGCCCGAATCCTCGGCCCACTTGAGGTAGTTCTGCGTCAGGTCCCACTTCGCACCGTTGGAGTTGCCCAGGTTCGAGCAGCCGATGGTTGCGGACGGGCTGGCGGCACCGCGAATCTCGTCGCGCACCACGGTCCAGTTCCAGATCCCGTCGATCAGGTGGGGGTCGTACCCCGCCTTGCGCACCTGCTGATCCCACAGGCGCGAGTGGTTCATCGACTGGTGGTTGTAGACGTCGTCCGGAACCGGGGACAGCAGCAGGTTCGAGCGCACCCGCGGGTAGAAGGTGTTGTGCATCTCGTCGTACCTCACCCCGGTGCCGGCGAAGATGCGCTCGAAGAACCGCTGCTCGGGCTCGATCATCACGCCGGTGTAGACCAGTGAGCCACCGCCGACGCCCGCGCCGCGCCACACCTCGAGGCCGGCGTACTCGGTCACGTCCAACACGCCGCCGAAGTCGTCGATCGGCTGGGTGATGCCGCTGACGCCGGTGATCGAGCGCTTGTGCCACACGCCGCGCCCGTCCGGGACGAGGTCGGTCGGGAAGATGTTGCGACGCGGGTCGCGCGGCCACCTCGAACCCCGCTCGAGAACGGTCACGGTCACACCGGCCTGCGCGAGACGGTGCGCGGCGATGGCGCCACCGAAGCCCGAGCCGATCACGACGGCGTCGGTGAAGTCCGGTGCGTCGGCGAGCGGCGCGAAGATCTCCGGAACGAGGTTCCTGTAGAGCGGCGTCAGCGGTGAGGGCGACGGCGCTGCCGAGGCCACGGGAGCGGCAAGTGCCCCGGTGGCTCCGGCTGCGGTGACTGCTGCCCCGGCCACAGCGGCGGTCTTGAGAAACGATCGGCGATCCACGTGTTACTCCTCGGTACGAAACAAAGTCCGTTCAGAGTATCCGAATCAATCTGCCATTTCGTTACCAAGTCTGTTGCTTGAGTCACGGTTTGTTTTCTGTGGCCATTTCGGCGGAAGGGTTGATCTTGTTGCAACTCTTCGAGAAAAACCCGACAATCAGTGCGCTCCGGACACACGCCGTGACCCGGGAGCTCACCGTCGACCGATCTCACCTGGGAGAACCCTTATGAACACACGCGTGCGTCTCGCCCTGGCCGTCTGCGCCGTCTCGCTCGGAGTCGTCGGCTGCTCGGCCAGCGTCAGCGTCGGCTCACCGCCCAAGGTGAGCAAGGAAACAGTGCAGGAGCAGATCTCCACCCAGATCCAAGCTCAGGTCGGCCAGGCACCCAGCAGCGTCGAGTGCCCCGAGGACCTCGAGGCCAAGGTGGGCGCCACGCTGCGCTGCACCCTCTCCGACGGCCCCACCAAGTACGGCGTGGGTGTCACCGTGACCTCCGTCGAGAACGACCAGGCCAAGTTCGACATCAAGGTCGACGACACTCCCATGAACTGACCCGCCGACCCCGGCACCGGACGGCCCGGTACCCGATCCCTCAGGCGGCAGCCTTCAGGACCAGGTACTGGGCCGCCGTCATCTGATTGGCCGCCGTGGCGTCGGGAGAGCTGATCTCGCCGAGGTACTTGCCCACGTGCACCACGCAGTAGAAGACATCCGACAAGCTCGTCGTGGTGGTCAGGCACGTCGAGTCGGGAACCCCCGGCGCCGGACCGGTCGCGGTGAAGCCCTGGTCGTTGGTCACTTCCTGGATGAACGAGTCGTACAGCTTCTTCGCGCCGTCGGCGTCCCTGTTCAGGTACACGTTGGTGCCGTCCTTGGCGAACAGGGTGGTGCCGGCATCGGTGAACTCCTGCAGCGAGGTCACCGGGTTGGTCGAGCTGTGCGCCGCCCCGCGCGGGCCGTACACCGCAAGCTGGTCGGTGGTGCGCTTGCCGTCGGCCGGCGGAACGGTATAGCGCAGCACACCGTCGATGTCCACGGGCAGCGAGCCCAGCTTGTCTGCCGGAGTCTCCGGGAACTTGTCGATCAGCGGGATCTGCTTGTCCAGCGCCGACACGGCCAGGCCCGCGGCAGAGCCCTGCTGCGCCACCGGCACCGAGACGTACGAGTAGATCAGGTAGTCGTTGTGCGGGGTGAAGGCCTCGAGCGCGTAACTGTCGTTCAACGTGCGCGCTGTGGCGCGGGTGTCGGGCCGACCCGCGATGGACGCGTCGACGGACGGAGGCAGCAGATCATCGCCCGTCCTTGCCTCGGCAGCCATCCGATCCGCGGCGCGCACCGCTGCCGCGTTGTCCGGGAAGCGCAGCACTGCAATGAGAAGGTTGCGCGGATTGGTGGAGTCGTTGTCGTTGCGCGAAGACTCGAACCCGGTGACCAGCTGCTCCTGATCCGCGATGTCCGCCGCCCCGGCCGACAGGAACAGGCTCGTGGCCTGGCCGTTCTTGATCACAGTCGATCCCTGGCCCCTGGCCACGGTGAACGAGGGATCGACCTCGCTGGGGAGAACGACGAACTCGGCCATGCGCTGACCCTCGACGATGCGTCCGGTATCGACATTGGACACCGTGGTGAACGGATCCTGCGGTGTGGTTCGGTACGGCCCGGTGTCGAGGGAACCGGGCGCGGACGAGTCGGGAGCCTTGGCAGTTCCCTCGACCGTCGACGAGCACCCGGCCAGGCCCGCGATCACCAGTACGGCAGTCGCCACACCGGCGAGCGTGCGTGTTGTTGCGTGCATCGTGTTCTCACTCCTGATGGTCGGCGGCGGCGCCGCGCGGGCCGAGCTGCCCGTGGCGTGTTCGATGCGCGTCGGGCCGCGTTTGTTCCCCGATACCGTAGTGGATCCAGCACGGATGGTTTCTGTTGGCAAACAGTAGCCGGAATCCGTCGCTGTGACACGGAACACAGAATCGGTCCGTGCGCTCTGCGATCCCGGCGTCGACTCATCTTCTGTCAACGCGGAGAACCCGCGGCCCGGATCGCCACCACGGTGTCACCGGGACCACCCGATAGAGGAGGACAAGCCATGAGCTTCGTCGACAAGGCAAAGAACGCCGCTGAGGATGCCGTCGGAAAGGTCAAGGAAACCGTCGGTGAGATCATCGGCGACAAGGACCTCGAGGCCGAGGGCAAGAAGGATCAGGGCGTCGCGGGCGTGAAAAAGGTCGGCGAGAACATCAAGGACAAGCTCAGCTGATTTCCGTCCCGTACGACCCAGCGCCGCCCGTTGAGAGATGAACTCTCGGCGGGCGGCGTTGTTGTGCGCTGTCGTGTGCTCCGACAGGGCGGGGTGGAGCTGGTGGAGCCGCCTTGGGGAATCGAACCCCAGACCTTTTCATTACGAGTGAAATGCTCTACCGACTGAGCTAAGGCGGCGCGGCCCCTCACGGGGCCGGGCTTCACTTTAGCCGCTGTGGTGTCGGGCAGGAAAACGGCCCCGGCACCCTCAGCCGGTGGCCGCCCCGAGCGCGGAGACCATCGCCGCGACCGCGAACTTGGGCTTGACGTTCATCTCCAGCGCCTCACGGCACTGCAGGACGGCGTCGATGCAGCACAGCAACCGATCGGGGGTCACCGCGGCGGCCATGTTCGACGTCTGTTCGGCCATGTCGGGATGGGTGAGCGTGGCCGACGACCCGTACGACGTGGTCAACGCATCCCGGTAGAATCCTGCGAGGTCGATCAGGGCGCGGTCGAGGGCGTCGCGGGCCGTGCGGGTGCGCCGCGACTTCTGCCGGGCCTCGAGCTCCTTGAGTACACCCGCGGATCCGCGCAGCGCTCCGGCAGCACCCTTACCGGTGCCGCCCGCGCCGAGGGCGATGCGCATCTCCTCCATCTCCCTCTCGTCGCGCTCTGCGTTGATCGATGCCGCGTCACTGTCGGCGCCGGAGACGAGTTCTTCCACCACCGTGTATCGCGTCGACGCGCGGGCAGCGGCGCGCGCGATACCCAGCGCGCGCTGGCGGCGATCACGGGCATCGGCGTCGGTGGCCAAGCGCCGCGCCCGCCCCACATGTCCGCCACTGATCGACGCCGCCAACCCGGCCGTCTCCGGGTCGAGCCCATCGGTGTCGACGAGCACTCGCGCAATGTCCGCAACACGCGGGGTGGCCAGGGCGACCAGCCGGCAGCGGGAGCGGATGGTGACGGCGATGTCCTCGGGATCGGTCGACGGTGCACACAGCAGGAAGATGGTGCGCTCGGGCGGCTCCTCCACCGCCTTGAGCAGCGCGTTGTACGCCCTCTCCCCCAGCCGATCCGCATCCTCGATCAGCACGATCTGCCACGCGCCCGTGGTCGGTCTGCGGGCCGAGGTCTGCACGATCGCACGCATGTCCTTCACCGAGATACTCAGGCCCTGCGGAATGATCCGCCGCACGTCACCGTGGGTACCGGCCATCGTGGTGGTGCACGGATGACACCGCCCGCACCCGGGCGCGACAGGATCGACGCACTGCAGAGCGGCGGCGAAACACAGCGCCGCGATGGATCGACCCGAACCCGGTGGACCGGTGAACAGCCACGAATGCGTCATCCTCGACCCCGGCGCCGCCTCGCGCGCGGCTACGGCTGCGTCGGTGAGCTCTGCCACCACCTCGTGCTGGCCCACCAGCCGCTCGAACACGCCCGCCATGCCGCCGAGCCTACTGCCGGGCACCGACACCCCACCCCGCTCCCCGCGCCCGCGCCCCCCAGGCCCCGCTCGGCCGCCGCCCCGCATCCCCGCACCCCCCGCCCCCGCACCCGCCGCCCCCGCATCCGCGCACCCCCCAGCAATGTGCGCAGGCCGTGACGTGCGCGCATTGCGGTCAGGTGAGCGCCTGCTGCGGCCTGTGGACAACTTTCTGCACGATGGGAGCGACCCGGGCAACCATCTCCGGCATGGCACCGAGCAAGCGCTCCGATCTGATCCATCGCTCCGATCTGCATGCCCGCGGGGTCGCCGACGGCGAGGTTCGCAGCGCTGTGCGATCCGGCGCGATCCTGCCCATCCGGCGCGGCATCTACGTCGACGCCGCCACCGCGAGTCAGGCGGACACCCGCACCCGAACCCTGTGGAGCATCCGCGCTGCTCTCGCGTCGGCCCCGTCGGATCTGGTCGTCAGCCATGGGTCGGCGGCGGTGGTGCACGACCTCGCCCAGTGGGGATCGAGCGACGACCGGGTCCATCTGACGGTGGATCGCCGCAGCGGAGGACGATCGACCGCGCAGCGGGTAGTCCACGCGTCGCTGCTCCATCCCGAGGACGTGGTCGACGTCGACGGGATTCGGGTCACCTCGATCGCCCGCACCGCTGTCGACGTCGCGTGTACGCGGTCCTTCGAATCCGCGGTGTGCACCGGCGATTCGGCGCTTCAGCACACCACAGCCCAGGACGTCCTCGATGTCCTCGAACGCAGCCGCGGACGCCGGAACATCGATCGTGCGCGGCGGGCGATCGCGTTCTCCGACGGCCTGTCCGCCACTCCCGGCGAATCACGGAGCCGGGTCTATCTGCAGCGCAACGGTTTTCCGCCACCAACCTTGCAATGCGAGCTGTTCGACGAGCACGGGGACTTCGTGGCCCGGCCCGATTTCATCATCGACGGAGTGGTCGGCGAGTTCGACGGGCTCAGCAAGTACCGGGAGTACGGCGACTCCGCGGACATCGTGACCGACGAGAAGTTGCGCGAGGATCGGCTGCGCTCCCACGGATGGCAGGTGGTCCGGTGGACGTGGGGCGAGCTGACGACGCCCGAGCTTGCCATGCGCCTGCGACGCACAATCGCCCTGGCCCGCACCCTTCCAGCGCCCAGCACCGTCGAACGCTCAGCCCTCAGCAGTCCGCTCAGGCCCCACCCTGAGCGGACTGCTGGATGGTGAGCGAATACGCGGTGGTCACTCCTCGGGCGCCGCAGCTTTCTTCACCGCAGCTTTCTTCACCGCAGCTTTCTTCACCGCAGCCTTCTTCACCGCAGCCTTCTTCACCGCAGCCTTCTTCGCCGCCGCCTTCTTGGCCGGAGCTTTCTTCGCCGCAGCCTTCTTCGCCGGGGCCTTCTTGGCCGCCTTCTTCACCGGGCCGCGGGCGCGGCGTTCGGCGAGCAGTTCCATGGCACGCTCGTCGGTGATGGTTGCCACCTCGTCGCCCTTGCGCAGACTGGCATTGGTCTCGCCGTCGGTGACGTAGGGGCCGAAGCGGCCGTCCTTGATCACCATCGGCTTCTCGGTCACGGTGTCGACGCCCAGCTCGCGTAGTGGCGGGGTTGCTGCGCCCTGCCTGCCTCGCCGCTTGGGTTCGGCGTAGATCTTCAGCGCCTCCTCCAACGTGACCGTGAAGATCTGCTCCTCGGTGGCCAGTGAGCGAGAGTCGCTGCCCTTCTTCAGGTATGGGCCGTAGCGGCCGTTCTGCGCGGTGATCTCCTCGTTGGACGTCGGGTCCACGCCCACCACTCGCGGGAGGGCGAGCAGCTTCAGCGCGTCGTCGAGGGTCACCGTGGCGAGGTCCATCGATTTGAGCAACGACCCCGTGCGCGGCTTGGGCGCCGTGGCTTTGCGAGCGGCCTTCTTGGCGGGCGCCTTCTTCACCGCTGTCTTGGTGGCCACGCCGCCGCCTGCACCACCCGAATCGGGCACCGGCACGATCACCGGTGGCGGCTCGGGTGCATCCTCGGGCAGGATCTCGGTGACGTAGGGGCCGAAACGCCCCTCCTTGGCCACGATCTCGTGCCCGGTGACCGGATCGAAGCCGAGCTTGCGTCCCTCCTGCGGTGTGGAGAACAGCTTCTCCGCCAGCTCGAGGGTCAGCTCGTCCGGCGGCAGATCATCGGGCAGGTTGGCTCGCTGGGAGATCGGGTCGCCGTCGGGATCGTCGTCGTCGCGCACCATCCGCTCGAGGTAGGGACCGTAGCGGCCGACGCGCACATGGATCTCGCGCCCCTGCGAGTCGTCGAACAGCTTGATGGAGTTGACTTCTCGGGCGTCGATCGCCTCGAGGTTCGTGCCCACCATCTTCTTCAGACCACCGGATCGGGCGACGGAACCCTCGACGCCGATGTCGCCGCCGAAATAGAAGGCGGACAGCCAGTTTCCACGTTGGGCGCGGCCGCCGGCAATCTCGTCGAGATCGTCCTCCATACCGGCGGTGAAGTTGTAGTCGACCAGCCGACCGAAGTGGCTCTCCATCAACCCGATCACCGCGAACGCCACCCACGACGGCACCAGGGCGCTGCCGCGCTTGTACACGTAGCCGCGGTCGAGGATGGTCTTGATGATCGACGCGTAGGTCGACGGGCGGCCGATGCCCAGTTCCTCGAGCGTCTTGATCAGCGACGCCTCGGTGAAGCGGGCGGGTGGGTTGGTGGAGTGGCCGTCGGGCTCGAGGTCGGTGGCGGTGACGGACTGCCCCTCGACCAGGGCGGGCAACCTCGACTCGGCGTCGTCGGACTGCCCGCCGGCCTGATCGTCGACGCTCTCGACGTAGGCCTTGAGGAAGCCCGGGAAGGTGATGGTGCGGCCCGAGCTGGCGAAGGTGCACTCGGCGCCGGTCCCGGCGGTGCCCGAGATACGCAGCGAGAGAGTGGTTCCGCGGGCGTCGGCCATCTGCGAGGCGACGGTGCGCTGCCAGATCAGCTCGTAGAGCCGGAACTCGTCGGTGTCGAGCGAGGAGTGCAGCTGGCCCGGCGTGGCGAAGGTGTCGCCGGACGGGCGGATGGCCTCGTGCGCCTCCTGCGCGTTCTTGACCTTGCGGGTGTACTGCCGCGGAGTGTCGTGCACGTACTCGGGGCCGTACAGTTCGCCGGCCTGACGGCGGGCTGCCTCGATGGCGGACTGCGACAAGTTGGTCGAGTCCGTACGCATGTAGGTGATGTGCCCGTTCTCGTAGAGCCGCTGGGCAATTCGCATCGTCCGTTCGGACGACATGCGTAGTTTGCGCGCTGCCTCCTGCTGCAATGTCGAGGTCATGAACGGCGGGTACGGGCGGCGGCTGTAGGGCTTGGACTCCACCGACGACACCGTCAGCGCAACCCCGCCGAGGGAATCCGCGAGCGCGGACGCCTCCGCCCGATCGAGTACCCGCACACCGTCGGACTTCACCAGTCCGTCGGCGCCGAAATCGCGACCGGACGCCACGCGGGCGCCGTCCACACTCACCAGCCGGGCACCGAAACTGCGGGGAGTCGCGGCCTCGCCGGCATCCAGTGTGGCCGAGATGTCCCAGTACTCCGCGCTGCGGAATGCCATGCGCTCACGCTCGCGCTGCACCACCACGCGGGTGGCCACGGACTGCACGCGGCCCGCCGAGAGCTTCGGCATGACCTTCTTCCACAGAACCGGAGACACCTCGTATCCGTAGAGCCGGTCGAGGATACGGCGCGTCTCCTGGGCGTCGACGAGGTCGGTGTCGAGCTCACGGGTGTCGTCGGCGGCCGCGAGGATCGCCGACTGGGTGATCTCGTGGAACACCATTCGGCGCACGGGGATCTTGGGCTTGAGCGTTTCGAGGAGGTGCCAGGCGATGGCCTCACCCTCGCGGTCGGGGTCGGTGGCGAGGTAGAGCTCGTCGGCGTCGGCGAGCAGGGCCCTGAGTTCGGCGACCTTGGATCGCTTGTCGGGGTTGACCACGTAGAGCGGCTCGAAATCGTGATCGACGTCCACCCCCAAGCGCGCCCACGGTTGTCCCTTGTATTTGGCGGGCACGTCCGCTGCGCCGCGCGGGAGGTCTCGAATGTGGCCGACGGATGCCTCGACGACGTAGTTCTTGCCCAGGTAGGGGGCAATCTTCCGGGCCTTGGTGGGCGACTCGACAATGACGAGCCGACGCGTGCCGGAGGAGCCCGCCGACGTCGTCCCACTGTCCTGTGCTGCCACGTGTTGCCGAACCTTCCTGGCCGCGAGAAACGTGCGGCCGAACCCGTCCACCTGCGCCGATACGTTTCGGCTGGACCAGGGGACCACTTATAGAGTGACACATGTTGCGATCTTTCTGCGCTGCAGCGCCCACTCAACCGTGTGGCACGCGCGGCCAGGCATCGCTGTCGAGAGCGCCCGGCGGCGGCTCCCCGATGCTCTCGAGCAGACGCCCCAATCGCCGACGTCCGGTGATCCGTAGCGCCGGCGAGCTACCTCGCGTACCCACCAGCGTCGGTGCGATACCGGCCCGAAGCAGCGCCTCGGCGAGCGGGGCGTGCGTGTCGGGTGCATGCGGGTCGAGTCCGAGGACGAACCGCTCACCGTCGGCTTCCCCGCGCCCCGATGCCAGCACCCATCCGCGCATCTCCCGCGGACCCGGCACCCATCCGGCCGGGACTGCCTTGACCGCGCCCCGCGTCCACTGCGCGGCAAGCGGTGCCAGAGCCGGCACCAGCGCGGTGCGCACCAGGGGACTGTCGTCTGCGGTGCCGGTGATGTCGGAGCGGGTCAGCTCGGCGGCCAGCCCGATCCGTTCGATCATCTCGGCGATGGCCTTCGCGCGCCACTGCTCCTCGACGACCACCGATACACGGGCAGCCCCGGCGCCGACCAGCACCTGCCCCTGTGCGGCGAGCAGACCGGCGAGATCGGTGACCGCGGGGGGCATCGACTCGGCGGAGAAAAAGGACAGTTGGCCCACGATTTTCACACTAGGCCACACCCGTCACACGGCGACCTCCGACACAGTGGCCCCGTCACTGCGGTACAACCATTCGGTGCAGCACAGCCATTCAGTGCGGTACAGCCGGTCAGTGCAGTACAGCCGGTCAGTGCAGTACAGCCGGTCAACGCACTCGTCCCCCACCACCGCGGACGGTGATGGGGGACGAATGGTGATTCGGTCGACCTCGCGCGGAGCGAGGGGATCGAAATCGATCAGACCGCGCGAACGCCGGTGGCCTGCGGGCCCTTGGTGCCCTGTCCCACCTCGAACTCCACGCGCTGGTTCTCCTCGAGGGTGCGGAAGCCGCTGCCCTGGATCTCGGAGTAGTGAACGAAGACGTCAGCCGAACCGTCCTCGGGTGCGATGAAGCCGAAGCCCTTTTCGGCGTTGAACCACTTCACAGTTCCCTGTGCCATGCTTGTCTATCCTTCTTCTTGAACACCGGAGTCGGTGACCGCCCTTACAGTCACCGGGCCGGTTCCGAACGCTGTAACCCCAACCTTCACGACGGGTATCGCTCCCGCCGTCGAGCTCGATGCACGGCGCCCGCAACAGTAGATCCTGCGAGCGTAGAACGAACACAGAAGCTGCGACCACGGCTAGCTAACCACGACGGTGCCGTCGGCAACAGTCCACGAAGAACAATTCGCGTAAAGCTTCGATCACGGAGAGGAGACCGACATGGGGCACGCACATCACGGTTGGATAACGAACTCTCCACGTGCCCTGTGACCAGCGTCGATGCTTCCGATTCGTTCGGTGCAATGCTTCTCCGGCGGGCACTGGCCGGAACTCCGGCGGGTGAATCTCCACTGACGTTCACCGCCGAAATTCCCCCGCGGGTCGCGCGGCCGGCGTCATGGCCGCAGTGGGCGAGTCCCGATGTCATCGCCTTTCTCGTCGACTCGGGGATCGAACGGCCCTGGTCGCATCAGATCGAGGCGGCCGACCACGCGTGGGCCGGGCGCTCGGTGGCGATCTCGACCGGTACCGCGTCCGGGAAGTCGCTCGGCTATCGACTCCCGGTACTGACCACCCTCGCAGCACAGCCGCGCTCCACCGCCCTGTACCTGGCGCCCACCAAGGCACTGGGGGCAGACCAGCTGGCGGCGGCCATGCTCGCCACCGAGGATCTTCGGCGGCGGACCGGGGTCGATATCGAACCGTGCGACTACGACGGCGACACCCCACCCGAAGTGCGCCGGTGGGCCCGCGCCAACTCTCGCTGGATCTTCACCAACCCGGACATGCTGCACACCTCGATCCTGCGCAACCACCAGCGCTGGTCCCACTTCCTGCGGAACCTGCGGTACGTGGTGATCGACGAATGCCACTCCTATCGCGGCGTTTTCGGCTCCCACGTCGCACTGGTCATCCGCCGACTACGGCGACTCGCAGCGCGGTACGGGGCCAGTCCGGTGTTCGTGCTCGCCAGCGCCACCACCTCCGATCCGGGTGCGTCGGCCTCGCGGCTGATCGGTCTGCCGTGCGCCGAGGTCACCGAGGACGGCTCACCCTGCGGCGCTCGCACCATCGCGCTGTGGGAGCCGCCGCTGCTCGAGATCACCGGCGAGAACGGCGCACCGGTGCGTCGATCGGCCGGCACCGAGGCGGCGCGGATCATGGCCGACCTGGTGATCGAGGGCGCCCGCACCCTCACGTTCGTCCGATCGAGGCGCGGGGCGGAGACCGTCGCACTCTCGGCGCGACGGCTGCTCCTCGACGTCGACCCCGCTCTGGCGCAGCGCATCGCCGCGTACAGAGCGGGCTACCTAGCGCAGGATCGGCGTGAACTCGAGCGCGCTCTCGGCGAGGGTGACCTGCTCGCCGTGGCCACCACCAACGCACTCGAACTCGGCATCGACATCGCCGGACTCGACGCGGTCGTGGTGGCGGGATTTCCCGGGACCGTCGCCTCGTTCTGGCAGCAGGGCGGCCGGGCCGGTCGGCGTCGGCAGGGATCGCTGATCGTGCTCGTCGCACGGGACGATCCGCTCGATACATATCTGGTACATCATCCCGACGCGCTGCTCGGCCGCCCCATCGAGACCACCGTCACCGACCCCACCAACCCGTACGTCCTGGGCTCCCAGATGCTCTGTGCCGCACTGGAGATGCCACTGACCGATGCCGAAGTCATCGAGTTCGGCGCTGCCGCTGTACTCGAGTCCCTCGCCCGCGACGGTCTCATCCGACGGCGGGTCGGCCCGGGGGGCGCCGGGTCCTGGTATCCCACCGCCGATACCGCGGCTGCCGCATCGGTGAACATCCGCGGCGGGATCGGCGCCGAGATCGCCATCGTCGACGCGGTCAGCGGTCGACTGCTGGGCACCGTCGATCCCGGCCGTGCCCCCGCCACCGTTCATCCGGGCGCGGTGCACATTCATCAGGGAGAGTCGTTCGTGGTCGACTCGCTCGATTTCGAGAACTCCCTCGCCCTGGTGCACCCGGAGGAGCCGGAGTGGAACACCTCTGCGCGTGAGGTCACCGAGATCGTGGTCGAGCAGGTCCACCGGATCGCCGACCACGGCGAGGTTCAGGTTGCCCTGGTCCAGGTGGAGGTGAGCCATCAGGTGGTGGCGTACCTGCGTCGGCTGCCCTCGGGCGAGGTGCTCGACCAGGTGGATCTGGACATGCCCGTCCAGCGACTGTCCACGCGCGCGGTGATGTACACGATCACACCGGAATTGCTCGAGCGCAACGGTATCGAGCCGTCACGGTTCCCCGGCTCCCTGCACGCCGCCGAGCACGCGGCCATCGGACTGCTCCCCCTGGTCGCCACGTGCGACCGATGGGACATCGGCGGGGTGTCGACAGCCCTGCACGCGGACACGGGCCTGCCCACCGTCTTCGTCTACGACGGGTACGACGGCGGCGCAGGATTCGCCGACCGCGGCCACGCCGTGATCGGGCAGTGGCTCACCGCCACACGAGACGCCATCGCTGCCTGCGATTGCGCGAGCGGATGCCCGTCCTGTGTCCAATCACCGAAGTGCGGCAACGGAAACGACCCGCTGGACAAGGCAGGAGCCGTCGCGGTGCTCACCGCGGTGCTCACCGCGATCGGCGCGTGATCCTCACCCGGTGCGGACCGAGGACGGGCGGCCCATACGCACCGGAAGGCGCTGGTATCCGCGCAGCACGCTGGTCTTGCGGGGCACGCCGGGACCCGCGGCGGAGAGGTTCGGGTAGCGGTCGAAGAGAGTTCGCAGACCCACCTCGGTCTCCGCCCGCGCCAGGGCGGCTCCGAGGCAGAAATGTCGTCCACCCGAAAAGGCCAGGTGGCGTGAGGCATTGGGGCGGGTGACGTCGAAGCGTCGTGGCTCACCGAACACCTCGGGGTCGAGGTTGGCCCCCGCGAGTACGCACACCACGGTGCGTCCGGGCGACATCGCGGTTCCCGCGACCGTGGTCTCACGCAGCGCGGTGCGCGCGGTCACCTGAACCGGTGACCGAAGGCGAAGCATCTCGTCGACGGCGTTGGGCCAGTGCGACGGATTCTCACGCAGAACGGCACGCTGATCGGGATGAGACAGCAGAAGGTCGATGCCGCTGCCGAGCAGATTCACGGTGGTCTCGAAGCCCGCCGCCAGCACCAACCCGGCCGTCGCGCGCAGTTCGGGCTCGCTCAGGTGCACGCCGTCGTCGGAGGCGCGGATCAGCCGACTCATCAGATCATCGCCGGGGGCGCGCCGCAGGCCGGCCATGTGCGCCCCGAGCCAGGCATCGAACTCCTGCAATCCGAGGTCCACCGCACGGTACTGCGACCACGACAACCCGATGTCGAGGCTGGGCGCCGCGAGTTCCCCGAACCGCAGCACTCGATCGTGCTCGGACTCCGGCACACCGAGGATGCTGCCGATCACCGCGACCGGCAGCCGACTGCAGTAGGCGTCGATGATGTCGACCTCTGCCCCACCATCTGCTTCGAGCCGATCCAGCAGTGACGTGGCGAGGTCCTGCACGCGGTCGCGCAGTGTGCTGACCGCGCGGGCGGTGAACACCGACGACACGAGTTTGCGGTAGGTGGTGTGCTGGGGCGGTTCCACCGCGAGCAGCGACGGCGGCGACAGCGGGTGCAGTGTGTCGGTGCGGGTGATCTGCTCGATGCGGCGCAGGAATCCCGGTACGTTCGCCCCTCGGACGACGGTGCGAAAGTTGTCCGACCGCAGCACCTCGTGAACCACGGCGTGATCGACGCTCATGTCGACGATCCGCCCGCGCACCAGCGGCCCCTGCGCGCGAATCCGGTCGTAGAGAGGTGTGGGGTCGACGCGCAGGCCGGGATCGGAGATCAGCAGCGCCTGCGGATCACCATGACGGCGGCCCTGCCACGAGTGCAGGCGAATCAGTCCGTCGGTGACGGCCCATCGCGCTCGGCTTCGCAGGCCGTCCTCGATCGAGGCGACGCTGGGCAGACGGCCTGTTCGGAACGTGACCACCACGTCGATCCCTCCTGGTGTGACTACTCGTAATGTACGTCACAGTAACCACTCGTGCGCCCACCTCACGACCGTCCAGGCCGCGCCGCCTACGCTCGACGGATGAGAACCCGTCGGTTCGCCCGAGCCCTGTGGGTGGCCACCGCCGCGTACTGGCCGCTGCAGGTGCTGGTGGCCCGGTCGTGGCCGACGCCCTACAGCGTGCGAGAGAACCTGATCAGCGATCTCGGAGCCGTCACCTGCGCCGACGTGTGTTCACCCGACCACGCACTGATGAACGCGACGTTCCTCGGCGTCGGCGGCGCCACTGCGCTCGGCGCGGTGATGCTGATTCCCGACGCCCGAACCACCACGGGCAGGGTGGGCTACGGCCTGGTTGCGCTCTCGGGTGTGGCAACCATGGCCGTCGGCCTGCTTCCGCTCGACACCCACAGCGCCGCGCACACCGTCGCAGCACAGGCGCACTTCGCCACGCAGGCGGTCGGCATGCTCGCTCTCGCCGCCGAGTACCGACGCACCCGTCCGGGGCTGTACGCGTGGACCGCGGGCACCCTCGCGGTGTCGTTGGTGGGCGCGGCCGCATTCGTCTCCCCCGGCCACTGGGGTCTGGGTGCGGGCACGACCGAACGGATCGCCCTGGACACCCTGAACCTGTGGACCATCGGCGCGGGACTCGCGCTCGGTTCGCCGCGGCGCTGACGGGCAGCGGATCGCCGAGCCCGTCAGCGGCTGGCGACGCGGCGGAAGCGCAGGACCGCGAGGGGAACGAAGACCGCGATGATCACCAGCGAACCCACGATCCCGTAGGCCGTGGCGTGCTCGGCGACCCATCCCGTGGGCCGCGGGAATGCCAGCGGTGCGCGATTGCCGAACAGGGTGCGGCTGGCCGTGGCGATGGCCGAGACCGGGTTCCACTCGGCGATCACCCGCAACGGCCCCGGCAGGGTCCGCACCGCGATGAACGCGCTCGAGAGAAATGTCAGCGGGAACAGGAACATCAGGCCCACGCTCTGCGCAACCTCGATGTTGCGGGCCATCAGGCCCACGAACGCCCCCACCCATGACATCGCGAAACCGAAGAGCAGGATCATCGCGAACGCGAGGGCGGCGTCGGCCACCGATCCGCGGATTCGCCATCCCACCACCAACCCGCACAGAGCCATCACCACCACGCTCACGGCGTTGATCAACAGGTCCGACAGGGTGCGCCCGAGGATCACCGCGAGCCGTGACATCGGCAGCGTCCGCAGACGATCGATGAACCCTTCGTGCAGATCCGTCCCCAGACCCACCGTGGTGAAGGCCGCGTTGAACGCGACGGTCTGGGTGAAGATGCCGGCCATCAGGTACTCGCGATACGGATCCCCACCGAGAGTCGACCCGAAGACGTAGGCGAAGAGGAACACGAACATCAGCGGCTGCACCGTGGCCGTGACCAGCAGTGTCGGCACCCGGCGGATGGTGGTGAGGTTGCGCCCGGCCATGGCCGTGCTGTCCGAGAGCAGGCTCATGCGCCGGTGGTCCTTTCGGTCAGGTGCAAGAACACGTCGTCGAGGGTGGGGCTCTGCACCACGATGTCCGTGACGTCGACGCCTGCCGAGACCAGCGTGGACATCAGCGTCGCTGCGCTGCGCGTGCCGTCCTCGACGCGTCCGCTGTAGCGACCGGGCTCGTCGCCCGCGATCACCGACGACGACCCGACGCTCGCGAAGGCGGACTCGATCACCGACTGCTCGGCATCGGCGCCTACCTGCACGGTCACGGTGGAGCCGGAGATCAGGGACTTCAACTCCGTTGCCGATCCGTCGGCCACGACGCGGCCGCGGTCGATCACGGTGATCCGGTCCGCGAGGGCGTCGGCCTCCTCGAGGTACTGGGTGGTCAGCAGCACCGTGGTGCCGCGGGCGACCAGCTCCCGGATCGTGGCCCACATGTCGCGGCGCGCGCGCGGATCGAGCCCGGTGGTCGGCTCGTCGAGCACCACCAGGTCGGGCTCGGCCACCAGGGCTCCCGCAAGGTCCACCCGTCGACGGGTTCCGCCGGAACTGGTTCGTGTGGGGCGGTCGGCCACTTCCTGCAGGCCGAACATGTCGATGAGCTCTCGCGCTCTCGACGATGCTGCGGCCCAACTCTTCCCGTACAGTCGCCCCACCAGTCGAAGGTTCTCGAACGCGGTGAGGTTGCCGTCGACGGCCGCGTACTGGCCGGACACCCCGATCACCTTGCGTATCGCAGCCGCGTCCCGCACGGCATCGAGGCCGAGCACGTGCGCGGACCCGCTGTCGGGTTTGAGCAGTGTTGCGATCACCCGCACCGTGGTGGTCTTGCCGGCACCGTTGGGCCCGAGCAGAGCGTGCACGCAGCCGCGCCGAACATCGAGGTCGAGCCCATCGATGGCTCGAACCTCGGTGCGGGCGGACCCGACACCGGTTCGGTAGACCTTGACCAGACCCCGCAGGGCGATGGCAACGTCGTCGGACTGCTCGGAACCCCCGCGATCGCTCACGCGAGCGTCTTCTCTGCGATCACTCACGCGACCACGTCGGCGTCGCGCTCGATCACCGACCCGGCCTGGTCGACCTTTCTGATCAGGTGCTGCATGAAGGGATCCTGCGTGCCACGCAGTGGATCGACCACGGAACCGATCACGATGCTCTCGTCGTTCTGGAAGCCCACCACGCGCTCGCGCGAACCGGGCTCGCCGATGGCGTAGTCACCGGTCTCGGCGACGGTCTTGAGTACGTGCACCAGGTGCTCGTGCCACCGGGTGAGCACTCGTCGCGCCGGGACGGTGTCGGGCACCTGGGAGTCCAGGTAGAGGTAGTGGAAGTCGCGGTTGAACCAGATGGTGGCGTTGGAGGTCCACCCGTCGCCGGAGAAGATCTGGCTGCGGTCGTACCCCTCGTTGCCCACGCCCGGGAACCAGCGGAAATCCAGGAACGAGAGCATCTGCGGCGCCGTCAGAAGACGCGCGGGATCGGCCTGACCAGTGGCGAGCACCTTGCCGACAACCGTCTCGAGCGGCGCATCGGAGAGCTTCTTGCCCCAGCCGTACGCCTCGGTCGATGCGGTCAGGACCTGCTGGAACGACGACGCTCCCCCGATCGAGAACGCCACCGGCGCGTACCGGCAGAACCAGCCCTGCGAGACGATCTGCTCGGGACCCCTCGTGTTGCGAATGGTCATCCCGAAGTACTTCTCGTTGCCGCCCAGCTCGTAGTCGGTGATCGCCACGGCGGCGAACAGACCCGGCAGCATGCGGCTGCCGACGGCGCGGCACACCTGGTCGAGCAGCTCGGTGCTCTCGGCGTCGAGCACCGGGTACTTGACCCCGGCCATGGGCGCCATCTCACCGGGGCCCAGGCCCAGATCGAGCCCGAAGGTGGGCATCTTGGAGCCGTTGTCGATGAAGAGTTCCACCGCGTGATCGATCAACGATTCGTCGAACTGCGCGGTGCGCTCGGGCGCGACCTCGGAGGCCGCGTAGTCGAGGAAACTGCCCATCGGCAGGGCGGTGATCGGGCCGACCTCCACTCCGGTGGCGTGGCTGCGGTAGTGATCGAACAGCTCGTCCAGCGCGAGGGCCTGCGAGACCCCGTCGCTGACTGCGTGATCGGCCCCGAAGATCATCGTGAAGCTGCCCTCGCGCTGGACGGCGATGAACATCGGGATCGGCCAGGAGAACGGCTGGGTCTGCGACGACATCCGATGCTCGACGTACTGGCGGACATCGCCCGTCCACGCGTCCTCGTCGCCGGAGCCCCAGATCTCCACCCGCCCGTAGTCGTCGACCGTGCCGACCTTCACCGGCTCGACCTCGACGTGCTCGGCGTCGAGTACGTGGGTCTCCACCTGTCCGTCCACGACGCGGTAACTCGCGCGCAGGGCCTCGTGGCGCCTGCAGAAGCTTTCGATGGCGCGGCTCATGGCGACGAGGTCGAGATCGTGGGGGTACTCGCCGGCGGACCCGATGTAGGACGAGTGGCGACCACCCGCGTCGAGGTGCGCGCGAGTGGCCTGCAGGTGCAGGGTCTGCAACAGGGTGGGCACGGCTCCCGCACGGGCGGTGGTCACCGACGCGGCGAGCTTGGCGAGCTCGGTGGGACGCCACTCGACGATGTCACCGGCGTCGGGCCGGATGGACCATTGGTCAAGAATGATCATGTTGTTGTCCGTCCCAATCTCAGTGCCAGTGCGCTGTTAAGAATCATAAGTTGGAGCCAGAATACCGACGATTCGTCGATGTATGGGCTTCATCACAAGAAGTTTGAAATCCCGACCCTCGAACCGCCCGACGTCCGCCGGTCATTCGCGCGTGTAATCGCGAGCCCGGTCGATGAAGTTACAGGCCACGTCCGACATCTCGCCCGGTCGGAACATCACCGTCACCGGGTAGCTCAGCGGCGGACGCAGGTCGATCACCGTCATGCGCTCGGCGGCCGCCCGATCGGCCGCGACCACGGCAGCACCCACCCCGCGCGCCACCAGGTCCACCACCACCGAGGCTGGCGCGTGCGCCACGACGGTGCGCAGCCTCGCGCCCGCTCGCCGAAGCCGCGTGGCTGCATGATCGGCCACCGACCCGCGCGTGGACTCGATGAACGGGAGCTCACCCAGCCACGCGAGGGAACGAGCGTCACCACCGTGGGTGTGGCCGCGCACCCGATCTGCGGGAACGACGAGCGACATGTCGACCCGACCGACATGCACGCCGGCCAGGTCCGCCGGGGTGCTCAGACGCGGAACCACCGCCACGGTGGATCGTCCACATCGGACGGACTCGATCGCGGCGTGCCCCGACCCGACATCGTGGACCTCGACCATCGCCGACGGACTGGCGCGGACAACGTCGGCGACAAGGTCGGCCAGTATTGCGGCCCCCTCGTCACCACCGATGGCCACGGACATCGACTGCGCCGACTGCCCACCGCGGGCGCCCAGGGCGAGAACGGTGTCCAGCCCGGCAACCACTCGGCGAGCTGCGCGCAGCAGATCGCTCCCCGGTTCGGTCGGCTGCACGCGCAGGCCCGACCGGTCGAACACCGTCACACCCACCCGGGCCTCGAACTGGCCGACGGCCCGCGACAGCGACGACGGATTGAGTCCGAGTTCCGCAGCGGCAGCGGTGAACGACCCCGAATCGGCGACAGCGGTCAGCTGCCGAAGCAGGCGCGAGGAGAGCTCCATCATGTCCTGTCGTCGAATGTCGAATGTCGAATGAGCGCCGATGAGCGCCGATGAGCGCCGGCCGGCGGCGAGTTTGCTCGCGCCCCGGGTGCCCGTTCACAATCGCGGCCGTGGACGTGACGACATCGATGCTCGAATTCTTCGTGGCGATCGTCGATCACCAGGGTCTCGGTCGAGCAGCACGCTACATCGGCGTCGCCCAACCCACCGTCTCGACGGCACTCCGTAACCTCGAGAACGAACTGGGTGTGGAATTGTTTCGCCGCACCGGCAATTCTCTCGAGCTCACCGACGCGGGCGCGTCGATCCTCGAGACCGCTCGAATGACGGTGTTCGAACACCGCGCCACCGAAGCACTCCTCGCGGACCTCACGCGGGGCCGTCGACCCCCTGTTCGCATCGCGGTCGCGGCCGACGCCCACGGCTACATTCACGCCAGGGCGATCCGCGACTTCGTCGAATCCGTGCCCGAGTCTCGGATCGACATCACCACCGTCGCCGCTGCGGGCGAGGCGCTGGACGCGCTGCGCGGCGGATCGGTCACCGCCGCCCTCGTCCTGGCTGCCGACGCGCCGCAGGATCTGCGTATCGAGAGCATCGACGAGCACCGGCTCCACCTGTGTCTCCCGCCCGCCCTCGCCCATGTCGACACCCTCGACGACCTGATCGGCAGTGGCCCGATCCACGTGATCTCGAGCGCGAACACACTGAGCGACGACCTCACCTCGACCTACCTTCGGGGGCGAGGCATCGACACCGTGGTGGTTCTCGGCGGCGCCCCCGCACTCGCGGTTCCCGCACTGGTCGCCGGCGGCGTGGGTGCCGCCGTCATCTCCGACGCGATGGCCCCTCTCGTCAGGGCCGCCGGTGGTCGTGTGCTCGACCTCGACCCCCCGATCGTCGTCCGCACCGCTCTTCTGCTGTACCCAATGTGACATTTGGTCACCATGGATGACCGAATGTCACATTGGGTACAACCACTTACTGATCCATAGAAATACTCACCCCCACCGCACCGGACCATTGCTTCGGCTCAGTCGTGAGTTTTGCCTATGGCCGCCATCACTTTCGGCTATCGCGCTGGTTCGGGTCGCACCCCAACTCCTACTGTCGGTGCGCACTAAGCCGGGCCGAGAACTCGTCGGTCGGATTTCGGCAGATTTCCCGCGGGGGTGAAAGCAATGACATCGGTGCAGCAGTCCGCCGGCGACACGCGCCGACTCGTCGCCCTCGATTCGGTTCAGGACCGACTCGAGGCAATTCTCTCCCCACACCTGGCCTTCGCCGACGTGTACGCCCATGTGCTCGCCGTTCCGGGCAAGCGGGTGCGCGCAGGTCTCGTGTTGGCCTGTACGCAGCTCGTCCCCGACGCCCGTCCGCTCCGGGACACCGACCGCATCGATGCCGCGTGCGCCATCGAGATGCTGCACGAGTCGTCGCTGATCCACGACGACATCTGTGACGGGTCCGCACTGCGGCGCGGGCGAGCGTCGGTTCCCGCCGCGTTCGGTGTCCGTCGTGCGGCTCGATGCGGCTTCCATCTCGCCGGTGTCGCTCTGGACACCCTGGCCTCGGTGATCGATTCCGACCCTGGCGCGTTCACGCGAGTCGGGCGCATCGAGGGGGTGAGCTTCCTCGACGGACTATCCGAGCTGTCCTTCGGTCAGCTGATCGAGGTGGTGCCCCCCGAACTGGACGACGCGGCCCTGCGCCGGCACTACCGCACGGTCGCGCTCGCCAAGACCGGAACGCTGTTCCGGGTGGCCTGCGCGTACGGCGGAACCAGCGGCGGTGTCGACGACGACGGGCTACGCACCCTGATGCGCTACGCGGACAACCTCGCCCTGGCCTTCCAGATCATGGACGACGTCCGCGATATCGAGGGCGGTAGCGCGCTCGGCAAGGACGCGGGGGGAGACCTCGATCGGCGCATCGTCACCTGGCCGGTCATCGAGTGGCTCGCCGCCGACCCGGCCGCGCGGACGCTGTGGCGTGATCGCGCGGTCACCAGTGCACAGTTGCGCCGATCGCTACTCGAGTACCGCGCGACGGACATCGCTCGTTCGGTGGCGGCCGACGCCGTCGACGCCGCGTGCGAATGCCTGAGCGGATTCGTCGACTCGCCCGCCCGCACCTACCTGTTCGATCTGGTCTCGGCGTCGGGATCGCGCGCATGAGCCCGGTCCGCACCCTGATATCCCTGCGCAGCCCGGTCGACGTCGGTGCCCTGCGTGCGGCGCGCACTCCCACCGAGCTCGCCGCGTGCGCCCTCGTTCCCGCTGCCCGCAACCTCGCGCTCGCCATCAGCGTGCTACCCGCCGGTCCCCGCGACGAGGCCACGGCCGCCGTCCTCGCATGCCGGGTCCTCGACGCCTACGAGGACCTCGGGCCACGCGCCGGACTACCGTTCGAGACGGTGCTGATCGCCGCTCGCCACCTGGCCGGGCATCCGGTCGCACCCGCGCCGCTGACCGGCGTCGTGACCTCGCGCGAGAGTGAGATGGTGGATCTCGTTCTCGCCGAACGCATTGCAGATGTACGCGAGTTGATCCGCGCCCTCCCCACCGTCGAGCGTGGGCGTCTTGCCGCGATGCTCGTCGACATCGCCACCGCGATGACCGGCAACCTCGATCGCCCGATGCCCCGCGTCGACTACGGCGAACGGGTGCTCGGCCGCGTCGTCGGCTACGCGTGCGCGGTGGTCGGCACCGAGCCGGCACACGCCAACCTCGGTGAGCTGGCGCGGGCCGCGGGTGCCACCGCGCAGTTGGCGAACGATCTGCGCGACAACGAGGTCCACCGGTACGGGGTCGGGTCGCACGCCGAACTCGTACACGCCATCGTGGTCCGCCTGCTCTCGCCGGCTCTGGGCAGCATCGCCCTCCTCGAGCACGTCGGCCCCCGGGTGCGTCGACGCGAGCGTGCGGCGATCGCTCACATGGCCATCACCACCACGGCCTTTCTCTGCACGGCAGTCGATTCCGCGCCGCCCTACACGCGCCGAGTTCGACCTGCGGCCGCCCTCGCGGCAGCGGCAACGGCCGGCGGATGGCAGCGCATGCTCGGCCGCATCGAACGCAGTGTGGACCGTGCCGTCGGGCAGGTTCTCGGCGCGAGCGCCGAGGCGGGACGGTCGCTGACCCTCTTCGGCGCCGGCGGTCGGGGAGCGCAGGCGTCCCTGATGTCGACGGCCGTCGACGCGACCTTCGCGCTGATCCGCGATCTGCCCGAGGACCAACTCACCGGCGAGCTCACCGCGCACGAGGTCACCTCGATGATGGTGTCCGACCACCTTGCCTTCGGAGCTCTCGAGCGTGTGCACCCGGGCGACGCCGCCGGCATGCACGAGCTGGGTCGACGCTTCCGGGCCGCGGCCGCACCGACCGAACCACCATCCCAGTCGATACCCGTACCACCGCACGCAGGAGTTCCCTCATGACCGGATCCGCTTCCGCGAACGCCGCGCACACCGCCGCACCGAGCCGCACACCCGTGGACGGCTCGTCCGCGGACCGCCCGTCGGATCCGCTCTCGCGCAGAGTATTCCGGCTCGAACATCCTGCCAACGTGGGCCCCCTGACCCACATCGTGCTGTGGGTCGGCTTCCTCGCATTCGGCCTGTTCGTGCCCTTCGCGAGAACCTGGTGGGTCGCGGTACCGCTGATCGTGGTGCTCACCCTGCTCAACTTCTCGCTGACCATCGGCGTGCTCCACATGCACACCCACCGTCCGCTGTTCGTGGCCCGCCGACTCAACCGCCTCGTCGACATCATGTGCACGCTCCCGGCGGCACTCACGGCCGCCGAGATGCGTGAGGTACACGTGCTCAACCATCACCGGTACAACGACGGGCCCGGGGACGTCACCTCGACCGAGGGCCGCGACCGCGGGGTGGGCGCCATCTGGTACTGGCTGCGATACGGCACCATCGTCAAGCGCCACACGATCTCGCAGTTGTTCGCGCGCGATGTGGCCCCGACGCGCCGAACCCGTCGTCACCAGTTCGTGTTCGACTGCACCGTGCTGCTGCTCACCATGGTGGGGCTGTGGCAGCTCGCCGGCACGACCGCGTTCGTTCTGTTCTACCTGGTGCCGATGGCGATCACGCAGGTGAACTCCGGCTACTTCGCCTGGCTCACGCACGCCCCGGCGCGCGGCTTCGAGGACGATCCCAGTACGTCGCTGAACACGGCGGGAAACTGGCTGAACTTCTTCATCTTCAACCAGGGTTACCACAGCGTGCACCACCGTTACCCGGGCGTGCACTGGAGCCAGATCCCCGACAAGCTCGACTACATGAGGCTGGTGGATCCGGCCGTCATCGTCCCGTACTGGATGACCCTGCAGTCGGCGTGGCGCCTGGTCCTGCCGTCGGGCTTTCTCGACGAGACCTACGGCCGACGATGGAAGGCCAAGCTGGACAACCGAATCGAGACCGGATCCGTTCGCTCACGTCTGCTGCCGTGGTTCGCGTGGATCTGATCGACCGCGCGCGGATCCGCGAGGTTCTCACCGATCGCTCGCGGCTGGTACCGCTGCTGATCGCGTTCGGCGTGTACGCCGCGGCGGGCCTGACGGTGCCGTTGCTGCTGCTGTTCTCCGGCGGGTGGTGGTTGCCCAAGACGGTCGATCTCGGCGTGAACCTGCCGCTGGTGGCTGCGATCCCGATCGACGTCGCCCTGATCGCACTGTTCGGCCTGCAGCATTCGGGAATGGCGCGTCCCGCGTTCAAGGCCGCCCTCACTCGCCTCGTCCCACCGGCACTCGAGCGCTCGGTCTACATCACGATGGCCGTCGCCGCGATCTGGCTGCTCTGTCTGGCCTGGGTGCCGGCTCCGCACGTGCTGGTCCGGTTCGACGGCGTGGCCGCGCTCGCGCTCGACGTCGGCTTCTGGGTGGGCGTGGCGCTCGTCTACGCCGCCACCCTGCTGCTCGATCACGCTCATCTGCTCGGCCTGAAGCAGGCCTACCGCCAGTACGTCCTGCAGGTGCCCGACGCCACCGCAGACCGGCTGCAGGTCCACGGGCCGTACCGGCTGGTGCGGCACCCCCTGATGACCGGCCTGCTGTTGGTGTTCTGGTGCTCGGACACCATCACCGTCGGCCGACTGATCTGGGCTGGCGGCCTGACCGGCTACATCGTGCTCGGCACCGTGCTCGAGGAGCGCGACCTGATCGCCCGCTTCGGTGAGTCCTACCGCGCCTACGCCCGTCGGGTGCCGGCCTTCTTCCCCGCGGTGCGGCCGTCGCGCAGACGAGACGGAGCACGCTCGTGACGCCCAGCCGATCCAGCGTGGGGTCCGTGATCGGCGGCCACGTCCACACCCTGATCGTGGGCGGTGGGTTCTCCGGCGTCGGCGCGGCGATCGCCCTGCGCCGCGCAGGTCGCGAGAACTTCGTCGTCCTCGAGCGGGCCGACGACATCGGCGGAACCTGGCGGGAGAACACCTATCCCGGCGCCGGGTGCGACGTGCCCTCGCGGCTGTACTCGTACTCCTACGATCTCAACCCGGACTGGACGCACTCGTTCTCGACGCAGTCGGAGATCGAGGACTATCTCTCCGCGGTGGCGGACCGGCACGAGATCCGCAGCAAGGTCGTGTTCGGGTGCGCGATGGTCTCCGCCCGGTGGGACGCGGGTGCCTCGGTGTGGCGGGTGCAGACCACCCTCGGACCCATCACGGCAGAGATCCTCGTCAGCGCTACCGGGGCGCTGTCCGAGCCGCTGATCCCGCCCATCGAGGGTCTCGAGAGTTTTCCGGGCGAGGTCTTCCACTCCGCCCGCTGGAACCACGACGTCGACCTCACCGGTACCCGCGTCGCCGTGGTGGGTGTCGGGGCGTCGTCGATCCAGATCGTGCCCGCCATCGCCGCGAGCGTCGCCCGACTCGATCTCTACCAGCGCACCGCGCCGTGGATCTTCCCGAAACTCGTGCGGCGCTACCGGCGTCCGGAACGCGCACTGGTTCGTCGAATACCGTTTCTGCTGAAACTGTTCCGAGTGATCCTGTACCTGCTTCGCGAGGTGTACGCGGTCATCCTGATCAAGTTCCCGCCCGCCACGGTCGCACTCGGCCTGATCGCGCGCACCAAACTGCACCTCGACGTGCGCGATCGAGATCTGCGGCGCACCGTCACCCCCACCTATCGAGTGGGCTGCAAGCGGATGCTGATCTCCAACGACTACTACCCCACGCTGGCGCGCCCCAACGTCACCGTGGTCCCGAGCGGCATCGCCCGCGTCGACGGGCGATCGGTCGTCGCCGAGGACGGCACGGCACGAGAGGTCGACACGATCGTGCTGGCAACCGGCTTCCGAGTTCACAACTCACCGAGCTTCGAGCGGATCATCGGGCGCGAAGGGCTCAGCCTGACCGAGACCTTCGAGCGCGATGGAGTGCAGGCGTACAAGGGCACCACCGTCGCGGGCTTTCCCAACGCCTTCCTGATCCTCGGACCCAACGCGGGCCTGGGGTACTCGTCGACGATCCTGATGATCGAGTCGCAGATCCGCTACATCGTCGACGCCGTGTCGACCCTCGACCGCAAGTCCCTGCGCACCGTCGAGGTTCGCCGCGAGGCCCAGCAGCGCTACAACGCACTGATCCGCGCGAAGATGCGCCGCAGCGTGTGGGAGACCGGCGGATGTAGCAGCTGGTTCCTGGACCCGAACGGCACCAACGTCTCCCTGTGGCCGGATTTCAGTTTCCGTTTCCGCGCCCGGTTGCGCCGCTTCGACCTGGACGCCTACCGAACCACCACCGCTCCCGCCGTTGCTGCGCAACCCTCCATCGCCGGCTGAGATCTCCGGGGGTTCTACCCTGGGGTGATGGGCTACCGGATCGTCAACTCCGACGCGCTGACCATCGAACACGTCGGTGCCTACGCCAAACTGCACGCCAACTTCGATCTGGACGGTGTCGGCATCACGTCCGAGGCGATCGGCGTCATCACCTCCATCGAGCATCGCAAGGGCTCCGACGGCGCACTCGAAACCGCCGTCACCGTCCACCTCGGGGTCACACCCGCCACCTACGTCCTCGACGGGTCCTTCCTGCACCTGGGTGAATCCATCGACGACCTCGCCGCCCCCACCCCGGCCGCCGCTGCGGGGCAGAGCCCGTGAGGAGACGGGCAGTACTGGGCATCGGGTTGGCAGCGTGGATCGCGACGGCATGTGGAGGAGGCACCGGGGTGACGACGGCACGGTACGAGCGCCGAGAGTACGGCGGCGACGACAGTCGGTTCGGAAACCTGTATCGGCCCGCGGGTGCACCGCGAGGTGTAGTGGTGGTGATTCACGGCGGATTCTGGCGCAGCCGGTACGACCTGTCCCTCGGTGCTCCGCTGGCCGCGGACCTGGCGGCGAAAGGGTGGGCGGCGTTCAACCTCGAGTACCGACGGGTCGGCAACGGCGGCGGCACACCGGCCACGTTCGACGACATTGCGGCCGGTATCGACTGCCTGCGGGAGACCGACCTCGACCTGAGCAGGGTGATCACGCTCGGGCACTCCGCCGGCGGGCACCTGGCGGTGTGGGCAGCGAGTCGGTTGCGCGACGACCGCTGGGCCGGAGGGGTCCCGGTGACGCATGCGATCTCGCAGGCAGGTGTGCTCGATCTGATCTCTGCCGATGCACAATCATTGGGCGACAACGCCGTTCGCGATCTCCTCGGCCGCGCACCCGGGCCGGACACCGCGCGCTACGACCCCCGGCAGCAGATCCCGCTCGAGATCCCGGTCTGGTGCGTGCACGGCCGAGCCGACGCGAACGTGCCGTTCGCGCAGTCCACGTCGTACGTCGCGGCCGCAACCGCCGCGGGGGCGCGCGCGGAGATGGTCGAGATCGACGGCGATCACTTCGTTCTCATCGACCCCGCGTCCGCCGCCTGGGCGCGAACGCTCCAGATCCTCGACTCCATCGAAAGGACCGCATGAGTATCAGCACCGACCGGTTGCGCCGAGCCGTCACCGACGCCATGCCGCGGCTACGCGCCGATCTCGAGTCGCTGGTCCGCATCGAATCGGTGAGCGCCGACCCCGCTCGCGCGTCGGAGGTTGCTCGCAGCGCCGAGATGGTGGCGGATCTGCTGCGGGCAGAGGGCTTCACGTCCGTCGACATCGTCACCGCCGACGGTGGCCTGCCCGCCGTCATCGCCCACCGGGCCGGGCCCGCGGGCGCCCCGACGGTTCTGCTCTACGCCCATCACGACGTCCAGCCGGAGAACGATCCGGCCGAGTGGGACAGTCCGCCCTTCGAGCCCACCGAACGCGGTGACCGTCTCTACGGGCGCGGAGCTGCGGACGACAAGGCCGGTATCGCGGCGCATCTCGGTGCGATCCGCGCCTTCGGTGACGATCTCCCGGTATCGGTCACGGTCTTCGTCGAGGGTGAGGAGGAGATCGGTTCGAACACCCTTCCCGCCCTCCTCGCCGCGCATCGTGAGGCGTTGCGCTCGGACGTGATCGTGATCGCCGACTCGGCCAACTGGAACATCGGCGAGCCGGCGCTGACCACCACCCTGCGCGGACTGGTGCGCGTCGACGTACAGGTGCGAACCCTCACGCACGCAGTGCATTCGGGCATCTGGGGCGGCCTGGTTCCGGACGCCCTGATCACGCTCTCCCGGCTCATCGCCACCCTGCATCACGACGACGGATCCGTGGCGATCGCCGGATTGTCGTCCGGCCCGGCCGCAGCGGTCGACTATCCGCAGGAGCGGCTTCGCGCGGAGTCCGGCGCAACGGCAGCGGTGCAGTTCATCGGTACCGGCTCGGTGGTCGAGCGACTGTGGACCAGACCCGCACTGAGCATCACCGGTCTGGATGCGCCGAAGGTCGACGGCGCATCCAACACGCTGGTGCCCACGGCCCGGGCTCGGATCAGTATGCGGATAGCCCCGGGGGACACCACTGCCAACGCCGTCGACTGCCTGCACCGGCACCTCACCGCTCACGTGCCGTGGGGGGCCGATCTCACCGTTACGGTGGTCGACACCGGCGAGCCGACGCGCATCGACGCCACGGGTCCGGCCTTCGACGCCGCCCGCGCCGCCTTCACCGAGGCTTGGGACGGTACCGCGCCGATCGACATGGGAATGGGCGGCTCGATCCCCTTCATCGCGGAGTTCGTCGAGGCCTTCCCCGAGGCGAGCGTGCTCGTGACCGGGGTCGAGGATCCCGATACCCGCGCACACGGTGCGAACGAGGGGTTGCATCTCGCCGAGTTCGAGCGCGTGGTCCTGGCGGAGGCTCTGCTGTTGCGCAACCTGGGCACGTCCTAGAACAGCGTGGCCACCAACGATCCTGCGAGGGCGAGCATGAGGAGCCCGATCCCGACGTCGAGCACCTGCCACGACCTCGGGCGCGCGAAGATCGGGCGCAGCAATCGGGCCCCGTAGCCGAGCGAGGTGAACCACAGCACGCTCGCCGTGACCGCCCCCGCAGCGAAAGCCCACCGCGCACTGCCCCTCTCGCGGTTGGCCACCGAACCGAGGAAGACGAGCGTGTCCAGGTACACGTGCGGGTTGAGCCAGGTCAGCGCCAGCGCAGTGCCGACCGACCGCGTGAGTGAGACGGCGGCGGCGGCGTCGACGGTCAACGCCGACGGGTGCCGCGCGCGCCGCAGCGCCATCACCGCGTACACCGCGAGGAACGCGGCGCCGAGCACGGTGACCACGTCGATGGCCTGCGGGAATCGGTCGACCACGGCGCCCACCCCGGCAACCCCGGCCACGATCAGCACGGCGTCGGAGGTCGCGCACACCGCCACGATGGGGCCGATGTGGGTCCCGGTCAGGCCGCTGCGCAGCACGTACGCGTTCTGCGCACCGATGGCCACGATCAGTGACAGCCCAATGCTCACCCCGAGGAACCAGGCACCGACCATGGGCCGGGACAGTACCCCGCCCTAGCCCAGCGCCTGCTCGATCTCCGCCATCCTCGCGCGAACGAGGTGCGCCACCACGTCCTCGTCGACCGGTTCGGTGAGCGGCAGATGCACCGCACCGGTGGTGGTGGTGAATCGCGCGGCCACCTCGGGCAGCCGGGCGATCACGCTGCCGCTGCACGGATAGAACCCGTCGTGCTTCTTCGCGGCCGCGTAGGCGGCAAGATGCTTTCCGTGCCAACGAAATCCCGGCATCGCGTACAGCATGCCCTCCACGGCGTCGGGCGCGGTGGCGGCGATCACGCGGCGAATCACCGCCAGACGTTCGGCTCGCTCGGGGCTCAGTGCGTCGAAGTACTCGGCCGGGGTGCTCACGCCACCGCTCCGATACCCACCATGAACCGCACACCGGCGTCCACCATGGTCTCGAGATCCTCGCGGTAGCCGCCGATACACCACGTCAACGCCACGTGCGAGAGCCCGCCGACGGCGGCGGTGGCCAAGATTCGCGAGGATGGGGCGCCGGGATCGTCGACGGTGGGCACCACCGACTGCATTCGGTCGAGCAGGATCGTGGCGAAGGTATCCATTGCACCGCGCCATGCCACCGTGGTTCGATCACCGGCGCCGAGAATCTCGATCCACACCACCCGCGCGAACGACGGATCGCGGGCGGCGGTGAAGAACGCTTCGAGTGCACGCCGGGCGACGACGGTCAGGTCTGCCTTTCCGTCGGCACCGCGCGAGTCGGCGATGGCGTCGTCGATCGCGCTCACCACGGAGTCGGTCAGGTGCGTCATGCACTCTAGGTACACCGCGAGGAGCAGTTCCTCGGTGCCGTCGAAGTACTGGTAGAAGTACCGGTCGGCAACCCGCGCCTCGCGGCAGAGCCCGCGCACGGTGCACGAGGCGTACCCCACGGTGCCGAACACGACTCGCCCGGCATCGAGCAGTTGCCGCTTGCGCCGCTCGTCGCGCACCAGTGCGCTGGCACCGCCGTAGCGACGACCGGCGTCGTCCACGGCGGCAACCGCCTCGGCGCTCACTGACCCGGTGCCGCCGTGGGCGCAGACTCGACGGCCCGGTCGCCGCCGACCGCGATGGTCGCCGCGCTCGGCGGATAGAGCGAGCGATCGAGCACGTCCGCGAGGTCACGGGCGACGAACTTGTTCATCAGCCACAGCGGCAGTACCCGCACCCCGAGGGCGATCAGGCCCGAGCGCTTGCCCGCGACGATGCGGGTATGTCGCGTGCCCACCTTGTCCAACACCGTCTTCACGAGGTCCTCGGGGGCGGTGCCGAAGTACTTCTCGGCGAAAGCTTTGCTGGCCTCGTACTGCGAGATGTTGGTTCGAACGCCACCGGGATGAACCGCGTGCACCGACACGCCGGTGCCGGCCAGCTCGATGGCGATGCCTTCGGTGAAGCCGCGTACCGCGAATTTCGATGCGCTGTAGTCGACCTGGTTCGGCGAGGCGGTCAGCCCGAACACCGACGAGACGTTGACCAGTGCCGACTTCTCGTGCCGGATCAATTGCGGCAGGAACGCGCGGGTTCCGTGCAGGACGCCGCCGAAGTTGACGGCCATGATGCGGTCGAAGTCCGCGTCGGTCAACGCCCAGAACGGCTTGGTGGGCCCCTCGATCCCGGCGTTGTTGATCACCACCGATGCCGGCCCGAGGGTGTGCTCGACAGCTGCCGCGAACTCGTGGATCTGCGCCGGTGAGGACACGTCGAGAACGTGGGTGTAGACCGCGGGCCCGTCCCCGATGAGCGAGGCGGTCTCGTCGAGCCCGGCGGCGTCGATGTCGGCGATCGCCAGACCTGCCGCGCCGCGGCGTGCCACCTCGAGCGCGTACGCCCGCCCCATGCCCGACGCCGCGCCGGTGATCACCACGACGTGTCCGGCGTAACTCTTCACGAGTTCACCAGGTCCTTGTCGGGTGCCGAGACGTCCGGCGTGGCACCGGTGTGGATGGTGTGCTGGTCCGCACGGAAGTGCTTGGCGTGGCGGCGGAACGTGAAGCTGAAGCCGGGGAACATGGCCACCACGTGACCGTCCTTGGACTTGTACCAGCTGTTGCATCCGCCGTACTGCCACACGGTGCCCTTCATGGCCTTGTGTAGGTGCGCGGTGTACGAGTCCTCGGCGTCGGCGAGCACCTCGATGGAGGTACCGCCCGCCTTGCGGGTGGCGTCGATCGCCCGGCCGATGTATTCCATCTGCGCCTCGATGAGGAAGATCGCCGAGGTGTGTCCGATGCCGGTGTTGGGGCCGGTCACGATGAACAGATTGGGGAAGCCGGGGACGGTGGTGCCCTGGTAGGCGCGCGGGTACGGGCTCCACTTGTCGGCGAGCGTGGCCCCGTCGCGACCGATCACCGGGTAGGAGATCACGCCGTCGGTGGCGTCGTACCCGGTGGAGAAGATGATCAGGTCGAGGTCCACCTTCTGCCCGGTGGTGGTGACGATGCCCGTCGGCGTGATCTCGGCGATGCCGTCGTTCTTGTCGTGGAGGGCAACGTTCTCCCTGGTCAGCGCAGGGTAGAGCGTGTTGGAGAGGATGATGCGCTTGCAGCCGATCACGTAGTCCGGGGTGACCTTGGCGCGCAGCTCGGGATCCTTGATCTCCCGCCGGATCTTGCGTCGAGCGTTGCCACCGGCAACCAGCTCGAGCATCACGCGCGAGTACTTGAAGCCGATGATGCGTGTTTCCAGGGTCAGGTAGATGTAGGTGCGTACGAGCCGCCTGATCAGAGCCAGCTTCAGCAGTCGACGCTGCAGCGGGGTGTAGATCCGGTCCTTACGATCCATGACCCAGTGCGGTGTGCGTTGGAAGACGTCGAGCGTGGCCACCTCCGGTGCGATCGCGGGAATGATCTGCGCGGCGCTCGCGCCGCTACCGATGATCGCGACCCGCTTACCGCTGTGGTCGTAGGAGTCGTCCCAGTCGTTGGTGTGGAACTGGTGACCCTCGAAGGTGTCGCGGCCGGGGAAGTTCGGGATGACGGGGGTGCTGAGAGGCCCGGTGGCGTTGATGAGGAACCGTGCGGCGAACTCGCCGTTGTTGGTCGAGATGTGCCAGTGATCGCCCTTCCAGGTCACGGCCTCGACGTTGGTGTCGGTGTGGGTGCGCTCGAGCAACCCGTTGCTGCTGAGAATGTGCTTGGTGTATTCCTGCAGCTCAGGACCCTCGGCAAAGGTTCGCGACCAGTCGTAGGGCTCGGAGGCGATGGAGTACAGCGGGCTGGGCACGTCCACCGCGGCGCCCGGGTAGTGGTTCTGATTCCACGTTCCCCCCACGAAGGACCGGCGCTCGAGGATGATGAAGTCCTCGATCCCCCGACCGAGGAGCATCTTCGACGCGCACTGGCCGCCGAATCCGCTGCCGATGACGATGGCGGTGTAGGTCTTCATCCATCACTCCTGGTGCCGTGGAAAATCGCATCCGATGACGCGCGTCATCACTTTAAAGTGATGACGCGTGATTCCACAATCCCTACGGCCGATCTCGATGCGCCGACTGCCTCACCGGGCTCCCGGAGCCGCCTCCTCGAGGTGCCGCCGCACCGACTCGGTGATGCACGCCGCGTAGGCACTCGTGTCGGGCATCACCGCAGAATCCACCGTGACACCGAAGCCGACGCGACCGTCCACGGTCCAGATGCTGTGCGCGAGCGTCGTCGGGGCACTGAGCGCGAGCAGAGCCGTCACCACGTCCACCCGTGCCCCGCAGACCGGGCCCATCGGAGTACGCACGTTGGTGTTGGTGAGCACGAACGACGCCGCGGCGGTGGGCGCGGGGCCGGAGCGCCGCGCCATCACCCGGGACAGCGCGCCGATCCCCCACATCACCGGCGCCGGAATCTCCTGGACGACAGGCGGTTCCGGTACCACGGACGCCTTGGCTGCGGCCGACGACGCGACGATCGAACGGAGTTGCGTCGTCAGGTCCGGCGCCTGCGAGTGCACCGACACCGGCACCGCCGTGAAGGCGTTGATGCTCACGCTCCCCGGCTGGGCGACGGGCATCAGTGCAGCCAGTGACCCGTCGGGCGGCTCCCCCACCGACTCCAGGTACATCCGCACCGCACCGGATGCGATGGACAGCAGCACGTCGTTGACCGTCGCGCCCGGACACGAACGCCGAAGGGCGGCGACGTCCGCGAGGTCGACCACACACAACTCCGGCCGCCGGCGGCCCCGCACGGGGCCGTTGAATCGGGTGCCGGGCACCGACGCCGAGGGCCTCACGCGTGGAGCGCCCTGTGATGCCAGCGCGCGCGCCAACCGCACCACCGCGTGCGGTGCACCGAGCACAGCGCCGACCGCGGACGCGGCCCGCGAGGGGCCGTCGGCGCTGATCCGGCGCGGCGACGGCAGGGGCACCGGTTCGGGATTGTCGGGCAGCAGTGCGCGCAGCGTGCCGGCCCACCGCTGCCCGTCGAACGCGGCGTGGTGCCAGTGGAAGGCCAGGATGCTCACGCGCCCGGTCTGCCCGGGCACCCCGCCGACGTCGGGCACGATGTGCGCGCGCCACGACCCGTCGCGTGGATCGAGCACCGAGGCGGCGATCTCGGACAGCAGGTCCTGCACGTCGGGCCACTCCAGGCCGCCGCGATGGGCGAGCACGCGGTCGACGATCACCATGGAGTCGTCGCGCCGCCACTGCGGATAGGCCAGGTGAGCGGGAACCGTGACGAGTCGGCTGATGAACATGTCGTCGTGCGCCGCGCAGCGGGCGAGACGGTCCGCGAGGTGCTCGCGGGTGATCACCGGGGCCATGCCCGCGGAACCCGCGAGAACCCAGTAGTTGACGACGGTGGCCGAGTTCCGGCCGTCCTCGAGAAACAGGTACGCGGCATCGCGCGCCCGCAGCGGCCCCGACGCCGCTGCGCTCACACCGCCGACCGGTGCGAGGTCACCAACTCCTTCATGAAGCTGAAGGATACGCGGGGCGGACCACGTCCGCGGTGACGGGCGCAGGGTCGCCGGGTCAGCTCGAGCCGGACGGTGCCAGCTCCGCCAGATGCTGCGCGACGGAGTCGGTGATGCAGTCCGCGTACTGCGCGGTGTCCGGCACGACCGCAGAGTCGACCGTGATGCCGAAGGCCACCCGATCCCCGACCGTGTCGACGCTGTGCGCCAACGTGGTGGGCCGGGCGAGCACGATCAGCGCCGTCTCGACGTCGACACGCGCACCGCACACGGTGGCGATCGGCGTCCTGACGTTGGTGTTGGTGAGGACGAACGACGCAGCCACCGGGGTGTCGGGCTCCCCGTCGAGCGCCGCCCGGCGCGAGATCACACCCATCAATGCCATCAGCGGCGCCGGAATGTGCTGCATGAGTGCGGGTTCGGCCGTCACCGCGCCTTTCGCGGCAGTCGTCGAGTCTCGGATGGCGGACAGTTGCGATGCGAGGTCGGCCGCGTCGGTGTGCAGCGGCACCGGCACCGCGGCGAAGGAGTTGACGCTCTCACTGCCCGGCAGCGCGACCGGCATGAGGGCTGCCAGCGGCCCGCCCGGTGGTTCTGCGATCCGGTCCAGGTACAGCCGAACCGCCCGGCCCGCAACGGACAGGAACACGTCGTTGATGGTCGCGCCCGGGCACCCGCGCCGGATGGCAGTGATGTCCGCCAGGTCCACCACGCACAGCTCCGGTCGCCGCACACCGCGCAACCGACCGTTGAAGCGTGTGTGCGGCACGGGCGATCCGCCGGGCGGGTTCGCCGATGTGGCCGTCCGCCGCGCGAGGACCGTGGCGACGGACGACGTCGCCAGACGCGCGAGCGACGCTGCCAGACGCGCGAGCGCGAGCGGCGCGAAGACGCAGGCGCCGATCGCCAGGTCCCACCGCGAGGGGCCGTTCGACGAGAAACGACGCTGCGGCGGGAGAGGGACGGGGCCGTCGTGATCGGGAATCAGCCCGCGCAGCATGCCGATCCACCGCTGACCGGAGTACGCCGCGTGATGCCAGTGGTAGGCGAGCAGCGTGACCCGTCCGACCTGCCCGGGCACCGCCCCCACATTCGGGATGATGTGCGCACGCCACGTGCCCTCACGGGGGTCGAGATCGGACGCCGCGATGGCCGAGAGCACGTCCTGCGCGCCCGGCCACTCGATATCACCGTCGTGGGCGACGATGCGATCGGCGATCGAGAACGTCTCGTCGCGTTGCCAGTGCGGATAACCCAGGTTGCCGGGAACCGTCACCAGCGTCGAGACGATCATCTCGTCGTGTGCCGCGCATCGGGCGAAGCGTGCGGAGAGGTCGGCCACCGTGACAGTGGGCGCGAGATCACCCGTGCCCGCCAGAACCCAGTACGTCACCACGGTCGCGGAGTGTCGCCTGTCCTCCAGATACAGGTAGGCCGCGTCGCGCACCCGAAGTCGACTGTCGTCCCACCTGGCCTGGTTCACCGCTCCACCGTAGCGTCCGGCCGCAGGACCTCGTCGAGCTCGGCCCTGGACATCAGTCCCTTCTCGAGAACCAGGGATGCCACGCTGCGGCCGCTGGTCAGGCACTCGCGCGCAATGGCGGTGGCCGCGTCGTACCCGATGATGGGGTTGAGTACGGTGACCATCCCTATGCTCGAGTCGACCTGAGCACGCAGCACGTCGCGGTGCGCGACGATGCCGTCGATACATCTGTCCGCCAACGTGGTGCACGCTGCGGTGAGGGCGGTGAGGTTGGCGAACAGAGAGCGGGCGATGATCGGCTCGAAGGCGTTGAGCTGCAACTGACCTGCCTCGGCGGCGAGGGTGATCGTGAGGTCGTTCCCGATGACGGAGAAGGCGACCTGGTTCACCACTTCGGGGATCACGGGGTTGACCTTCCCCGGCATGATCGACGACCCCGCCTGCAGCGCCGGAAGACCGATCTCACCGAAACCCGCCCGCGGTCCCGACGACAGCAGCCGTAGGTCGTTGCAGATCTTCGACAGCTTCACCGCAACCCGCTTGAGCATCCCCGAGAACAGGACGAAGACACCGCAGTCCTGGGTCGCCTCCACCAGGTTGCCCGCCGTCACCAGATCGAGCCCCGTGATCGCCCGCAGGTGCGCGCAGACCCGCGCCGCATACTCGGGGTGGGTGTTGATCCCGGTGCCGATCGCCGTGGCGCCGAGGTTGATCTCGTGCAGGTGTACCAGTGACTCGCGCACCCGGTCCTCGTCCTCGGCGATCATGACGGCGTAGGTGCGGAACTCCTGACCGAGCGTCATCGGCACCGCGTCCTGGAGCTGGGTCCGGCCCACCTTGATCACATCGTCGAACTCGATTGCCTTGCGTTCGAACGCCGCGCGCAGATGGGCCATGGCGGACAACAACTCTCGGCCCCCCTGCACTGTCGCGATGCGAACGGCCGTCGGGTAGACGTCGTTGGTCGACTGGCCCATGTTGACGTGACCGTTGGGATGAATCACCCCGTACGATCCGCGCGCGATCCCGAGGACCTCGAGCGCACGATTGGCGATCACCTCGTTGGCGTTCATGTTGGTCGAGGTTCCTGCACCGCCCTGCACGACGTCGACCACGAACTCCTCGTCCAGCGCACCCTGCTCGACGTCCGTGCACGCGCGGACGATCGCGTCGCGAGTGCCCGTCTCGATCAGCCCGAGATCGTGATTGGCCTCCACCGCAGCGTGTTTGACGCCGGCGAGCGCACGGATCAGCGCCGGGTACGCCGCGAGGGTGATCCCGGTGATCGGGAAGTTCTCCACCGCCCGCAACGTGTGGATGCCCCAGTACGCGCTCGCGGGTATCTCGCGGGAGCCGAGGAAGTCCGACTCGATGCGGTACTCGGTTGCAGGTGCGGGTTTCGCGGCCGTCACGGTGCGGTGTGCGTGTCGATCGCGTCGAGCACGGCGGCGGTGAACTGCGCCGTGCTCGACGTACCACCGACGTCGCGTGTGCCGTGCCCGTCGCGTAGAGCACTCTCGAAGGCACCGCGCAGGTGGGCGGCGGCCTCGGGGTACCCGAGGTGGTCGAGCATCATCGCCCCCGACCAGATCTGGCCGACCGGGTTGGCAATTCCCAGGCCCGCGATGTCGGGGGCCGAACCGTGTACCGGCTCGAACAGGGACGGGAACTCGCGCTCGGGGTTGAGGTTGGCGCTCGGCGCGATCCCGATGGATCCGGTGACGGCGCTGCCGAGGTCGGAGAGTATGTCCCCCAGGAGATTCGACGCCACGATCACGTCGTAGTCCCACGGCCGCAACACCAGGTGCGCGGCGAGGGCGTCGACCAGTTCACTGCTCAGCGTCACCCTCTCGAACCCGGCGGCCGTCTCCGCCACCACCTCGTCCCAGAAAGGCATCGTGTGGATGATCCCGTTGCTCTTGGTGGCCGAGGTGAGCAGACCTCCTCGCGCCGCGGCCTTCTCGGCGGCGAACCGGGCAGCGCGGGTGACACCGAGGCGAGTGAAGATGGTCTCCTGGACGGCGGTCTCGTGCGGCTGCCCGCGGAACGCGCGTCCGCCGACCTCCGAGTACTCCCCCTCGTTGTTCTCCCGGACGATCAGGATGTCGACCGGCCGGGTGTCGGCGAGCGGGCTGCGAACACCGTCGAGCGTGCGCACCGGACGCAGGTTGATGTACTGGCGGAACTCACGGCGGATGGGAATCAGCAGACCCCACAACGTCTCAGCGTCCGGGATGTCGGGCGCTCCCACCGCGCCGAGGAAGATCGCCTCGTGCCGGGCGAGTTGCTCGATACCGTCGGCGGGCATCATCGAACCGTGCTCGCGACAGTACTGCGAGCCCCAGTCGTAGTCGGTGAACCGAAGAGCGATCCCATGGGCGTGCGTGACCCGCTCCAGGCACGCGAGCGCAGCGGGAACCACCTCCTGTCCGATGCCGTCGCCGGCGATCACGGCGATCGAGTGCGTGCTCACGACGCAGCTCGGGTGGACAGCTCTCGAGGTTCGACGAGGTTGACGATCGTATTCTTCGGCTCGGTCATCTCAAGCACCGCATAGCGCACACCCTCGCGGCCCACACCGGACTTCTTGAACCCGCCGAACGGCATGGAATCGATTCGTACGTCGGAGGTCTCGTTGATCACCACCGCACCCACCTCGAGGGAGTCGGCGATCGCCAGGGCGAGGTCCATCGACCGGGTGAACACCCCCGCCTGTAGTCCGTAGTCGGAGTCGTTGGCGCGCGCCACCGCCTCGGCGATCTCCCGGAACGGCGACAACACCACCACAGGTCCGAACACCTCCTCGCGAACCACACGGCACCCCACCGGCACGTCGGTGAGCACGGTCGGAAGGTAGAAGGGGCCTCGGCGGGTACCGCCGGCATGCAACGTCGCGCCCGCGGCAACGGCCTCGTCCACCCAACCCTGCACTCGCGTGGCCTCCTGCTCACTGATCAGCGGCCCGACATCGGTGGTGCGGTCCGCCTTCGGTCCGCATCGCAAGGCGCGCGTGCCCTCGGACACCTTCGCGAGCACGTCGTCGAACACCGACTCGTGCACGTACACCCGTTGCACGGACAGGCAGTTCTGCCCGGCGACGCCGAACGCCCCGGCGACGATCGCCCGCGCCGCGTGTTCGCGATCGGCGTCGGCGCACACGATGGTGGCGTTGTTCCCGCCGAGTTCGGAGATGAACTTCTTGGCCCCGGCGCTCGCGGCGATCACCTCGGCGGTGCGCGGCCCACCGGTGAAGGAAATCAGGTCCACGCGCGGGTCGGCCACCAGAGCGCGCCCGACGTCCTCGCCGCCGACCACCGCAGCCAGGCGCCCGGCGGGAACCCCGGCCTCGAGCAGGAGTTCCACCAGGGCCAAGGCGCTGAGCGGAGTGCGCTCGGACGGCTTGAGCACCACTGCGTTCCCGCCGATCAGCGCGGGGCCCAGCTTGTGTGCCACCAGGTTGAGCGGATCGTTGAACGGTGTGATCGCGGCAACCACCCCGACGGGCTTGCGTGTGTACCAGCCGATCTTGTGGCCGGCGGCCGTGCTGTCCTCGAAGTCGAGCGGTGACCCCGTGAGCTCGGCCGACGCCGCGGCAGAGAGACGGAGAGTCTCGGCACATCGACGTACCTCACCCTCGGCCTCGGTGATGGTCTTGCTGCCCTCGGCGCTGATGATCGCGGCCAGGTGCCCAGCACGGTCGGCCACCATCCGGGCGCTGGTCTCGAGCACCTCACGCCGCTCGCGTAGTGGCCACGGCGAGGCCAGCATCGCCCTGTGCACGTGCCGCACCGCCGCGCCGACGTCGGCGGCGGTGGCGCGGCACACGCGGCCAACCACCGCACCGTTCTCGGGATCACCCACCGCGAGCACCTCGCACCCGGAATCGAGCGCGCGCCAGCGTCCCTCGACGAATCCGCCACCCGGCAGTGCGGCCACGTCCCGCTCGATCGGGCCCTTCCCGGACAGGGTCACATCCAGCACCTCGGTCATGATCGGCTCCTAGCTCACGCGGTCGATGATCTTGGCGGCCCCACCGATGATCGGCAGGAACCACGGCGGTCCGAAGTGCCCCGGAACAGGGGGATTCCACAGATCGCCCCACACGTTGGCGGAGCGGTCACCGCCCATGTAGTGCGCCATGCGCTTACCCATGTGGGCAGCCATCTGCACGCCGTGGCCGCTGTAGCACAGCGAGTAGAACAGGCCCTTGTGCTCGCCGGCATGCACCATCTGGTCCATCGACAGGTCCACCAGCCCACCCCAGGTGTAGTCGATACGCACGTTCTCGAGGTAGGGGAACAGCTCGAGCATGGCCTTGCGCAGAATGCGACCGCTCTTGACGTCGGAGTCCGGGCTCGACAGTGCGAACCGAGCGCGTCCCCCGAAGAGCAGGCGGTTGTCCGGTGTCATGCGGAAGTAGTAGGTCAGCATCTTGCTGTCCGACGCCTGACGGCGGTTGGGCAGAATGCGATCGGCCAACTCGTCCGAGAGCGGCTCGGTGGCGATGATGAAGCTGCCCACCGGAATGACCCGCCGCTGCAACCACGGGGTGACGGCGCCGGTGTACCCACTGGTGGCGACCAGGACCTGTGCGGCCCGGACGATTCCGCGGGTGGTGTGGACGTCGTGGACGGTGCCGGAGACGCGGTGCAGTTCGGTCACCCCGGCGTTCTCGCACACCGTGGCGCCGGCGTCGACGGCGACCTGCGCGAGGCCGTGCACGAACTTGCCCACATGCAGACCCGCGCCACGCGGGTCGAGCATGGCGCCATGGTAGAAGTCCGAGCCGAGTTCGGAATGAATCTCGGACTTGGGAATCACGGTCACGTCGTAGTCGGCGTACTGCTTCAGCTGTGCCTGTGACTTCAGGAACCCGTCGTAGTGCGACTGGTGGAAGGCCAGCGACAGTTTGCCGAATCGCTGGAAGTCGCAGTCGATCCCGTTGTCTGCCACCAGCTTCTCGATGGTGTCGATGGCGTCGCCGTACTCACGGAACATCTCGACGGCGCGGTCGCCGCCGTAGCGCTTGACGGCCTGGGCGAAACTGATGGCCAGGCCGGTGGTGGCCATACCGCCGTTACGGCCGGACGCGCCCCAGCCCACGGTGTGCCGCTCGAGCACCGCCACGGTGGCACCCTGCTTCGACAGTTCCACGGCGGCCGACAGACCGGTGAAACCCGCTCCGATGATGGCCACGTCGACCTTCTGCGGAACCTCGGTGGTGCGGTAGTCGCCGGACGGTTCGGCGGTGTCGAGCCAGTACGGAACGAGCTTCACGTCAGATGTCCTCTCAGCGTTGGGATGTCAGATTCCGAGGAGCCCGTTGAGCTCGTCGAGAGAGTCGACGGTGGTGTAGTTGTAGGCCGGGCTGTGCGGGTCGTAGCCGCGGTCGAGCATCACCAGGTTCGGAAAGCCCAGATCGAATGCCGGCATGAGGTCGTAGCGAGTGTGCGAGGACACGTGCAGGAAGTCGGCCGGAGTGGCATCGAGCTGCTCGACCATGTACTCGAAGGCCCCGTAGCGAGGCTTGTAGAAGCCGGCCTGCTCGGCGGTGAACACCGCATGGAAGTCGGCCCCGAGCTTGGGCACGGAGATGTCGAGGAAGCTGGTGTCGGCGTTGGAGAGGATGACGAGCTTGAAGCGCTCGCCCATCGCCTTCAGCGGGGTGGGAACGTCGTCGTGGGGGCCCCAGCTGCGCACGGCGTCGCCGAACTTCCGGCCGGCGGTGTCGTCGAACTCGAGGTTCCAGGCCCGACACGTGCGCTCCCAGGCATCCTGCAGAACCTGCTCGTACGCGTAGTACTCGCCGCAGACCTGGTCGTAGCGGTAGTTCCGGAACGTGCGCATGAAGTCGTTCATCTTCGCCTCGGGTACGCGCCCGTTCAGGAGTTCACGAGTGGTGGGCTCGATCTGGTAGTTGATCAGCGTCCCGTAGCAGTCGAAGGAGATGTACGTGGGGCTGAAGGAGGTGTCGGCCATCGTCGTCCGTTCCGTTGATCGTCTGTGCTGCAAGCGACACTATTGGGACTGATTGTCGATTGTCAACAGTTGTCCGTGACGAGAAATTAACTGTGAACTGTCGACAATCTACGGACCTTGGTGGTTTGATCGAAACATCTCGCGGACGACATGTAATCCGCGCCACACTCGCGAAGGGACACCGATGACCACCACCCTCATCACCCGCTCGGCCCGCGCTCGCGCGGTCGCGCTGGGCGCCGCGCTGCTGATCGTCCTGACCGGGTGCACCAACGCCGACAGCGATGCGGGTGCGAGCGGAACCGGCAACCCCACCGGCGACACCTCGGACATCTCCGAGGGCGTCTCGGCGGACGCGAAAGCCGTCGCCCTGCTCCCCCAGTCGATCAAGGACAAGGGCAAGCTCACCGTGGCGATGGACCTGAACTACCCGCCCACCACCTTCCTGGCCGACGACAACAAGACGGCCATCGGCCTCAACCCCGACATCGCACGACTGATCGCCAAGAAGCTCGGTCTCGGTCTCGAGTTCGTCAACACCGGGTTCGACACGATCATCCCCGGTATCGACGGCGGACGGTACGACTTCACCGCCACCACCATGTCACCGACACCCGAGCGCCTGCAGGTACTGGACATGATCAACTACTTCGACGACGGGGTGTCGGTGGCGGTGGCGAACGGCAACCCGGAGAAGCTCACCAACGACACACTGTGCGGCAAGAACATTGCGGTGACCCAGGGTTCGACCGCGCAGCTGACGCACCTGCCCAACCTCTCCGAGCGCACGTGCACCTCACAGGGCAAGCCGGCGATCACCGGCGTCACCCTGCCCAACGTGCAGGACGCTCTGACCCAATTGGCCTCCAAGCGCGTCGACGGCGTCTTCTACGACACCCCCGCGCTGGCCTGGGCGGACAAGCAGCAACCCGGCACGTTCACAGTCCTGAGCCCGCAGGTGGACACTCAGAAGCCCTCCGTGGTCGCCATCGGTGTCAAGAAGGGTTCGCCGCTGACACCGGCCCTGCAGGCCGCCGTGCAGTCGGTGCTCGACAGCCCGGAGTACAAGACCTCCCTCGCCAAGTGGGGCCTGTCCGACGGCGCGGTCACCGAAGCAGCCCTCAACCAGGGCTGACGGGCAGGGACAACGGAGAGAGGGGCCACTATGGCCAACGTGATGACGACGACATCGACCGTCGGTGGCAGCGACCCGGCGCTCAAGCCGAGGCTGCGACGGCGCAGCATGGGTGAGTACGTGGCGTGGGTGATCTTCACGCTCGTCGCGGTGGGGGTGATCTATTCCGTCGCAACGAACGAGAACTTCAAGTGGGATGTCGTCGGCCGCTACATCACCAACGAGTCGATCATGCGGGGGCTGGGTCTGACGATCTATCTCACCGTGGTGAGCATGGTATTCGGCACTCTCATCGGGTTGATCCTGGCCGTCATGAGATCGTCCACCGTCGCGCCGGTGCGAGCCACCGCAACGGTGTACATCACCATTTTCCGTGGCACGCCGGTCCTGGTGCAGTTGATCTTCTGGTTCAACATCGCCGCGCTCTATCCCGATCTGTCCATCGGCATCCCGTTCACCGACATCAACCGGGCCATCGACACCAATGCGCTCATCACCCCGATCACCGCGGCGATCATCGGTCTGACGCTCAACCAGGCCGCCTACATGGCCGAGATCATTCGCGGCGGGTTCTCCTCGGTGGGTAAGGGGCAGATCGAGGCTGCGGACTCGCTGGGCATGTCGTCGATGACCAAGATGCGCAAGATCATCATCCCGCAGGCGATGCCCTCGATCATCCCGGCCACCGGCAACCAGGCGATCGGCATGCTCAAGGAGACCTCGCTTGTCAGTGTTCTCGGCGTCGCCGAACTGCTGCAGAGCGTGCAGTTGCTCTACGCCCGCAACTTCCAGACCATCCCGCTGCTCATCGTGGCCAGCCTGTGGTACCTGGCGATGACGCTGATCCTGTCCTACCCGCAGTCCAAACTCGAGCAGTACTACTCGCGCTCGAGCGCCAGGATTCCACGCAAGGTCAAGAACCTCGATCCCACCGTCCCTGCCGTGGAGGCGAAATGACCTGCGACGGAACAGTACTCGCACGCGGACTGAAGAAGAGCTTCGGCAGTCGCACCGTACTCGAGAACATCGATCTCGACATCGCCAGCGGTGAGATCTGCTGCATCATCGGCCCCAGCGGGTCGGGCAAGTCGACGCTGCTGCGTTGCATCAACGGCCTCGAGACGGTGGACCTCGGTGTACTCGAGGTCAACGGCGAACCGTTCGGTTACCACGAGACGCCCACCGCCTATCACCCGCTCAGTCGCAAGCACCTGGCAATGCAGCGAACCGAGATCGGCTTCGTCTTCCAGAACTTCAACCTGTTCCCGAACATGACCGCCAAGGAGAACGTGATGTCCGGGCCGGTGCTGGTGAAGAAGGTGGACAAGAAGACCGCCGGCGACCGGGCCGAAGCTCTGCTGGCCAGTGTCGGGCTGAAGGGTTTCGGCAGGCACTACCCCGCGCAGCTGTCGGGCGGTCAACAGCAACGGGTTGCGATCGCACGATCACTCGCCATGGATCCGCAGATCATGCTGTTCGACGAGCCCACCAGCGCGCTCGACCCGGAGAAGGTCGGTGAGGTACTCGCGGTGATGAAGGATCTGGCGAAGAAGGGCATGACCATGATCGTTGTGACCCACGAGATGGGTTTCGCCCGGGAGGTCGCGGATTCCCTGCTGTTCATGGACGACGGACGCATCGTCGAGCGGGGCGATGCGCGCGAGGTGCTCGCCAATCCGAAGGAATCACGTACGCAGGCGTTCTTGAAGCAGGTGCTCTAGATGGCGCGCGACGGACGTCTCGCCGTGATCGGACTCGGCAGCGTCGGGAGCATGGCGCTCTGGCGGGCGGCCCGGGTGTCCGAGCCCGGCGACATCGTGGGATTCGAGGCTCACACACCCGGCCATGGACGCAGTGCCGCCGGAGGGGACACACGGCTGTTCCGCATGCTCTACCGCGGATCACCGGAGCTCTACCCGACCCTGGTGAGATCGCGGCAGGTGTGGGACGAGCTCGAGCAGGAGTCCGGACGCTCGGTCCTGATCCGATCCGGTGGCCTCTCGATCGGATCCGCGGGCGGCCCCTACATCTCTGCGCTGCTGTCCACCACGGCCGCCACCGGCGCAGAACACGTTCTGCTCGACCACGCAGAGATGGCCGACCGATTTCCCCAGCACAACCTGCGCGCGAACGACGTCGCGGTGCTGGACCCGCGAGCGGGCGCGCTGCGCACCGATCTGGCAGTCACCGCCGCGGTGGAGGCGGCGCGCGCACGGGGAGCCGAGGTTCACACCGGGACGCCGATCGACTCGATCCGTGAGGACGCCGACGGGGTCACGCTGACCTCCGGCACGCGGTCCTGGACCTTCGACTCCGCGATCGTGGCATCGGGCAGCTGGTCGTCGAGTCTGCTGCCGAACACTGTTCGCGCACATACCCATCCGCGACGGATCTATCTGACGTGGTTCGTCGCCCGGGAGCCGGCCGAGTTCGCCCCCGACCGGTTCCCCGTCTTCATTCGCATCTCCGGCGAGCGATCGATGTACGGCGCACCGTCGGTGGACGGGGTCACGGTCAAAGCCACTCTCGACGGGCGATCGGCGCCCACCGACAACCCCGACACACTCGGGCGCGAGCTCACCGCAGCCGAGACATCCGAGACGCTCGACACCGTCACCGAGTTCTTCCCCGGCCTGATCCCGAGCATCGTGCGCTCGGACTGCTGGTCCGACCTCTACACCGACGACCAGGATCCACTCATCGGTCCGACGTCGCCCGGCAGCAGGATCCATTGCGCAACAGGTTGTTCGGGAGCCGGCTTCAAGATCGCGAGCGGACTCGGGGACCTGGCGGCGGCCGCGGCGCTCGGCACTGGTGCGGCACCGCAGCATCTGCGTCCCGATCGCTTCGTAGCCGGCGCCCTCTCAGCTCTCACCACGTAGCAATATTGTTGACAATCGACAATCACCTGGAAAGAATGTTCGCCATGGCAACACTGAGTCCCGTTCTCAAGCAGGCCACTCCCGTCGTCGTCGATCACGCCGTCGGCAGCTGGATCCACGGCACCGACGGGAAGAAGTACCTCGACTTCACCACCGGAATCGGCGTCACCAGTACCGGTCACTGCCACCCCCACGTGGTCGCAGCGGCCCGTGAGCAGGTCGGCAAGGTCATCCACGCGCAGTACACGACCGTGATGCACACCCCGCTTCTCGAACTCACCGACAAGCTCGGGCCGCACCTGCCCGACGGCATCGACAGCGTCTTCTATGCCACCACCGGCGCCGAGGCCGTCGAAGCCTCGATTCGCCTGGCGCGCATGGCAACCGGGCGCCCCAACATCATTGCGTTCAACGGCGGCTTCCACGGCCGAACAGTCGGAGCCGCGTCGGTGACGACCGCGGGTACACGCTTCCGATCGGGCTTCGCCCCTCTCATGGGCGGGGTCCACATCGCCGCGTTCCCGTGGGCGTACCGCTACGGCTGGGACGAGGACACGGCCGTCGCCTTCGCCCTCGGCGAGCTCGACGCTCTCCTGCAGGGCACCAGCGCACCCGCGGACACGGCCGGATTCATCATCGAACCCGTCCTCGGCGACGGCGGCTACCTACCCGCCCCGGCGGCGTTCCTGCGCGGCCTGCGTGAGCGCGCCGACCGCCACGGCATCGTGCTCATCATCGACGAGGTTCAATCCGGCGTCGGACGTACCGGCAAGTTCTGGGGCGCAGATCATTCCGATGTACGGCCCGACATCCTCATCACCGCCAAGGGAATCGCCAGCGGGTTCCCGATCTCGGCGATCGCCGCCTCCACCGACCTGATGAGCAAGGCCTGGCCCGGATCGCAGGGCGGAACCTACGGCGGCAACGCCGTCGCAGCTGCCGCCGGTGTGGCCACCCTCGAGGTGATCGAGCGAGAAGGCCTGGTGGCCAACGCCGCGGCGCGGGGCGACGAACTGCGCGCCGGACTCGAGCACCTGCAGCGCGAGTACCCGGTGATCGGCGACGTTCGCGGTTACGGCCTCATGCAGGGCGTCGAATTCAGCGGTGACGGTCGAACCCCGGACGCCGCAACGGCTCTCGCCGTGCAGCAGGCCGCAGTGCAGGCCGAGCTCCTGGTGCTCACCTGCGGACCGTTCGGCAACGTCATTCGCATCATCCCGCCCCTGACGGTCAGCGCTACGGAGATCGCCGACGGCCTCTCCCGGTTCGGCCAGGCTCTGAAGGTGGCAACGTCGTGACCACCGCACCGCACGCGCCGGTGGCGACGGAAGCGCCGGCGGAGACCTCGCCACTCCGCAGAATTCGCACTGACCTGTTCATCGACGGCGTGTGGCGACCTGCAGTCGACGCCGGGACCTTCGCGGTGGACAACCCCGCCACCGCCGTAACTCTCGCCCGGGTGGCGGACGGGAGGGTGGCCGACGCCGAACTGGCGATCGCCGCCGCCCATCGCGCCCAGCCGTCGTGGGCGCACTCCACGCCCCGACGTCGGGCCGACATCCTGCGGCGGGCGTTCGAGATCGTCACCGACCGCGCTGACGACCTCGCCGCACTGATGACCGCCGAGATGGGCAAGCCGCTCGCCGAGGCCCGCGGCGAGGTGGCGTACGGCGCCGAGTTCCTGCGCTGGTTCGCCGAGGAAGCCGTCCGCATCGGCGGCGACAGCACCGTCTCCACCGACGGTGCCACCACGATCCTGGTCACCAAGGAGCCGGTCGGGCCGTGTGTTCTGGTCACGCCGTGGAACTTCCCCCTCGCGATGGGCGCCCGAAAGATCGCGCCCGCCGTCGCCGCCGGATGCACGATGGTGTTCAAGCCCGCCGAGCTGACCCCACTCACCTCGCTCGCCCTCGCAGACATCTTCCGCGAGGCCGGGCTGCCCGACGGCGTTCTCAACGTCGTCACCACCAGTGACCCCGCACCGGTGGTCGAACAGTGGATGAGCAGCGGCATCGCCCGCAAGATCAGCTTCACCGGCTCGACGGAGGTGGGGAAGCTGCTGCTGCGCCAGGCGTCCGAGAACGTGATGCGCTCGTCGATGGAACTGGGCGGGAACGCACCGTTCATCGTGCTCGACGACGCCGATCTGGACACCGCCGTCGACGCCGCCCTGAAGGCGAAGATGCGCAACATGGGCGAGGCGTGCACGGCCGCCAACCGCTTCTTCGTGCACCGCTCACTCGTCGACTCGTTCACCGCGGCCTTCACCGCCCGAATGGCGGCCCTGCGGGTCGGGGACGGTGCCACCCCGGGTGTGGAGGTCGGTCCCCTGATCGAGCAGTCGGCCCTGGACAAGGTCGCGCACCTGGTCGACGACGCCGTCGCCCGCGGTGCCACCGTCGTCACCGGCGGATACGCACCCGAAGCAGCCGGCTACTTCTACGCGCCGACCGTGTTGACGAACGTGTCCGCCGACGCCGAGTTGATGAGCACCGAAATCTTCGGTCCTGTTGCCGCAATCACGGCCTTCGACACCGAGGACGAGGTGATCGCTCTGGCCAACGACACCTGCTGGGGACTGGTGGGCTACGTCATCACCGAGAGCATCGACAGGGCCATGCGTTTCTCCGCGGCACTGGAAGTGGGAATGGTCGGAGTGAACACCGGAATCGTCTCCAATCCCGCGGCACCGTTCGGCGGCGTCAAGCATTCGGGCCTCGGTCGCGAGGGCGGTAAGGTCGGGATCGACGAATTCCTGGAAATCAAGTACACCGCCGTGGCCCGGTCTCGATCCCTGAACTCACCGCGTTCGATCCGCAATTCAGAGTCTTCAACCCGACATTCACAACGAGGGGACGGCGTGTCATGACCGAAACCGATGTGGCGCTCGTCCTCGAAGGCAGACCCACTGCGCAATTGATCGCCGATCACCTGCGTGAGCAGATCGTGCTGGGTGTCTACCGGCCAGGGCAGCAGATCAACGAGTCGGCGCTCGCGAGCCAACTGCGCACATCCCGCGGACCCATTCGCGAAGCGCTGCAACGGCTGTCCCAGGAGGGCATTCTGGTCAGTCATCGCAATCGCGGTGTCTTCGTGCCGGATCTGTCGGACCACGACATCCGCGAGATCTACTCGGTGCGTGAAGCCGTCGAGCTCGCGTCGGCGCGCATTCTTCTCGCGGCCGGCCCCGAGGCGATCGCGGCAACCGCCGATGCGTTGCGCAGCACCCTCGCGGAGATGGCGGCGCCGGTCGAGGCGTCGGACTGGCGGGCGCTCACCAGATTGGACATGCAGTTCCACACAGCGTTCGTGGAGGGCACGGGGAACTCGCGGCTCCTGCGGATCTACGACACCCTCGCAGCCGAGTCGAGCATGTGCATCCTCAACCTCGAAGTGTCGTATCCCCGCGTGGGTGTGCTGGTGCAGGAGCATCAGAAGCTGCTCGACCTGCTGCTCGCGGGCGATCTCGCCGATCTCGAATCCGCGATCAGGTTCCACATGCGCGGTGCGATCGAGGACCTGACTGGTCAGAAACAAGCCTGAGGTAGCTCCCGCGAACTCGGTGGCGGCGGTTCGGCGAGGATCTAGGCTGCGACGATGACAGATCTCTCGGCTCGCCTGCGGTCCACTGTCGGTGTCTCGGCCGTCGCCATGGTTGCCGCGGTCTCGGTCGCGCTCGCGCCGACCGCACACGCGTCGTCGATTCCCGATCCGATCCTCTCCGGCCTGGAGGCCGCGACCTATTCGGGGTCGATTCCCGCGAGCACCGGCGAGTTGATGCAGTTCCGTCCCCTCGACACGCGCGTGTCGCTCGCCGGCGCGGCGTCGAGTTTTCGCATCCTCTACTCCACGACGAACGCCCGCGGGGAGAAGGCGACCAGCACGGGCGCGGTGTTCCTGCCACCAGGCACCGCCCCGGCCGGTGGCTGGCCGGTGATGGCATGGGCGCACGGAACCGTGGGCACCGGGGACGACTGTGCACCCTCCGTTCAACCGCGCGATCCCGGTGAGGCCGCGTACCTCGATCACTGGCTCGGACGCGGCTACGCGATCGTGGCCACCGACTACGTGGGCATGGGCACGCCGGGCCTGCTGAACTACCTCGACGGGGTCAGCGCCGCGCACTCGGTGGTGGATTCGGTGATCGCCGCACGGCAACTGCCCGTCGCACTCTCGCCGACGTGGCTGGCCATCGGCCACTCGGAAGGGGGCGGGGCCGCACTGAACGCCGCCCGCTACGCCGACGAGTTCTCCCGCGGTTCCGGGCTGGATTTTCGGGGCGTGGTCGCCACGGGCGCCCCGGCCAACCTCGAGACGATCATCCAGTACGGCGGCCCCACGTTCCCCCCGGTGACGCTCCCCCGCTCGCTCAACGGCTACACGCTCTACATTCTGGCGGGTCTGCGCGATGCCCGACCGGACCTGAACATCGACGCTCTCCTCACCGACCGGGGGCGCCAACTCGCCGACATCGCGGAATCGGCGTGCGGCACCGACATTCGCCCGTACGCCCAGGATCTCGATCTGCGCACCCTGTTCCGTGCACCGCTGTCGACCATCCCCGGCATCTACGACATCGTTCGCGCGTACCTCGGCACTCCGGACTCTGGCTACGCCGAGCCGGTGTTCCTCGGCCAGGGCCTGGTGGACGTCACGGTGCCCGCGCCCGCCACCCTGTCGTTGGCAGCGCAGATGACGGCCAACCGACAGCCCTTCGAATTGCACGTCTACCCGTCGGCCGACCATTCCGGGGTGCTCGTGCAGTCTCTGCCCGACTCGGACGCATTCGTTGCACGGGTGATGCGGCGCTGAGGGGTGCTGTGGCGATGAGAAGTGACGCGTTGCGGACGGGGTGGCGATCGCCTGTCAGGCGAAGTGGTCCTTGTAGATCATTCCGTGCACACCCACGGTGCGGTCGACCACCTGGGACACCGTGAAGTCCGACGCTGCGGAAAGGTAGGCGTACGCCGTCGCCCGGTCCATGCCGCGGTCGTTCTCGAGGTAGTCGAGGGCGTTGACCACGGCTCGGCGCAGTGCGACACCGAGGTCGGTTCCCTGACCGCCGACCGAACCGTCGGGATCGGAGAGGCCGATCGGGATCCACGCGTCCGCGGTCTCGGCGAAGGGGTACCGGTAGGCCACGCTCGGCGCATCCCCGGAACCCTTCTTGCACACGGTCAGTCGGAACGTCGCGCGCAGTGACCCTTCCATGGCGGTGAGGGCCACCTCGCCGTCGCCCATCCCCATGTGCGGATCACCCACGTAGAACAGCGCTCCCGGCGCGACGACGGGCAGGTAGAACGACGAGCCCGGACCGAGTTGGCGGATATCTATGTTGCCGCCCCCGAGCGTCGGGGGAATCGAGTTGGCCGAGTCGGCCGTCGGATCGGTGTCCTGCGAGAAGGCAACGCCCATCATCCCCATGAACGGACGCAGTGGGAACCGGACCTTGCCCGACGAGCCGACGGGCAGAACACCTTTGCCGTCCTCGATCGGAGTGAAGACCGAGACGTTGCCGCGACCCGTCGGATCCGGATCGGCACGGTTGTCGGTGCCGATGGGCGGCATCACCTCCGACAGCTCGATCCCGGCGGGCGGGCCACCACTCGCCGCTCGCGCGAGCGCACCCTTGCCGTGCCGGCTCGACACCACCCCGTACGGCACCCGCGGGATGGCCTCGAGTGTGTCGATGCGCAGGACGTCGCCGGGCTCGGCGCCCTCTACGAAGACCGGACCCGTGACCACGTGCGGGCCGTCGACGACGAAGTCTCGTGGTGTGCGTCGGTACTGCGCAGCAATCGCTTTCGCGTCCTCGAGGACTGCGTCCGCGGACACCCCGTGACTGCCGAAGTAGGCCACGGGATCGCGGCCCTGGTCCTCGAGGATGCCCTCGTGCGAGACGGCATCGATGGTGATGGTCTGACCGGACCGCATGCGGATCACCGGGGAGGCGTGCACGGTGGGGACGTACCCCCACAGCACCTGGTCCGGTTCCGATGAAAGGTAGAGATCCCCACCGCGTGTTCCCTGCCCCGGCTGGAGAACTGCGCTCTCACCCCGGCCCGCGGCGGGGGCGGACGGGGAGCCGTGGCCACATCCGGCGGCAACACCGGCCACCCCTGCGCCGGCCCCCATAGCCGCCACGGCCTTGAAGAACGTTCGCCGACCGACGGCGGCAATGGCGTCCTCGGTGAGGTGTCGCAGGATCGGATCGGACACGTGGTACCTCCGGAAATCGGTGAAACGAGGCCCGGCTCTCAGGCTCGTCTCACCAGCCAATCCATGTCACATGACGCGTGAGCACACCATTCATTACGCATGGGTAACGATGAGGAACGTCATCGCTGCTTCACCGATGCGGAGTAGTTGTCCGCCTCCGTGTCCAAATAGGTGACCGGCCGGTTCTTCAGCACCACCGCGTACACCACGAGGGAGATCCCGATCGCGGCAATGACGTAGACCGAGAACGCGTCGAGCGCGTCGCGCTTCTTGGCTGCCTCGTAGATCAACGGCGAGGTTCCACCGAAAATCGAGTTGGCCAACGCATATCCGAGCCCGACACCGAGGGCGCGCACATGGGCAGGGAACAGTTCTGCCTTCACGATCGCGTTGATCGATGTGTATCCGGTGAGGATCACATAGGTCACGGCAAGCAGCGCAAACGACGCCAGCGGTGTGGTCACCCGGGGCAGCAGGTCGAGGAACGTCCAGGTCCACAGCACCCCGGCCACACCGAATCCGACGAGCAGCGGCTTGCGTCCTATCTTGTCGCTGAGCAGGCCGCCGAGCGGTTGGATGAGCATCAGCAGGACCAGCGCGGCAAGATTGATCCACGTCGCGGTCATGCCCTGACCGCTGTACGCGGATTTCACGATCGCCGGGCCGTTGACGCTGTAGGTGTAGAAAGCGACCGTTCCACCGAGGGTCACCAGGAAGCAGATCAGGAGTTGCTTCGGATACGCGGTGAGCAACTCGGTCATGGATCCGCTGCGACGGCCGGTGGTGTCGACGGTGAGGGACTCGTCCATGCTGCGCCGCAGCCAGAACACCACCACCGCGGCCACAGCACCGATCACGAACGCGATCCGCCACCCGAACGATCGAATCTGCTCGTCGGTCAGCAACCACTGCTGGGTGAGCAGGGTCAGTTGGGCCAGTACATGGCCGCCGACGAGGGTGACGTACTGGAACGACGAGAAGAAGCCACGGCGACCCGGTGTCGCCGCCTCCGACATGTACGTCGCAGAGGTGCCGTACTCCCCGCCGGTGGCGAAACCCTGCAGCAGGCGGCAGAGCACAAGGATCACCACGGCCGACGACCCGATGGTCGACGCAGTGGGGGTGAGAGCGATGGCCAAGGAAGCCGCCGCCATCACCGAGATGCTCAGTACCAGTGCGGGTCTGCGTCCGTGCCGGTCGGCATAGCGGCCGAAGAACCACGACCCGACCGGTCGCATCACGAACGTCACCGCAAAGATCGCCGACGTGTAGATCCCGGCGTTCGGCTCCCCGTCGGCGAAGAAGCTGCCCTGGAAGTACGTGGCGAAGACGGTGTAGACGTACACGTCGTACCACTCGACGAGGTTGCCCAATGAGCCGCGCACAGTGTTGAACACCGCCCGACCGGTGCTGGTGGGCGTTCGCGCCACCCCGGCCTGTGGTTGCCGGGCCTGTGGTTGCCGGGCATGCCGCTGCTGGGCCTGCGGTTGCTGGGACACGGGGCGACTCCTCGGCGGTGCGCGGCTGGTGCGACTTGGGACGTTAACCACCGACACGGCGACCGAACTCCGTTTCGTCGTGAAAACAACGAACAATAATCAGGGGCCCGATTCGTCCGGCCCGGCCCGAGCGGACGCGATCGCATCACGCACCCCGAGCCGCGCGAGGACGGTGGGCACGCTCACCCGAACCTGCACGTCCCACCCGTCGACTCGACAGTCCTGAACTCGCGCCCGCATCCGCGCGGCCGACGCGCGCGCGGCGGCACACCCGGCCTCGACGCCCCGCTCGACCGCGTACGCACCGGCCAGCGCCGACAGATCCGCGGCCGACTGCGCTCGGTGCCGAGATGCCACCGCGCCACCGACCCCGATGACCAGCGCCGCGATCACCACCAGCGCCATCACCACCAATGCCCCGACGATGGTTGCCGAACCGCTGTCATTGGTCACGAGATCCTCCGCCGCGAGTTCCTCCGCCGCGAGTTCCCCGGTCACGGCGGGCTCCCGGCGGAGAGGGGCTCAGCGGTGCGTGGTTCGGTGGCCGCCACGGCCTCGGCCGAGACCTCGAACCACGGAACGGGCGACGGCGCCGACACCACGGCCACCACCGTCGTCCCCTCCTCCCGCAGCACCACACGCGCACCCCGCGGCCCCACCCGCTCGGCCGCCGACACCGCCGACGACGCATCTCCCCGCGCCGCCAATCGCGCTGCTTCTCGTGCAGCATCGATGCACCGCACATCGGCCACGACGGCGGCGATGGCGCCGAGGCACAGCACCACCACGGCGATGATCGACGTCAACGCGATCGCCGCCTCCACCGTCACCGCGCCACAATCGCCGGCCGGGTCCGGACGGGTGGGCCCCGAAAGGATGGGACTCGGCGCTGTCAGGTCTGGGTGTTCAGCGCCTTGTCGATGATCGAGGTCAACGCCGTCACGATGCTGTCGCCGGTGACAACGGTATAGAGCACCGCCCCGAACGCTGCGGCTGCGATGGTGCCGATCGCGTACTCGGCCGTCGACATCCCGTCGTCCTCGGCAGCGAACGTCATCGTTCGAATCCTGATCTCGTCCAGCATGTTCGACCACTTCGTCGTGTTCGACCACTTCGTCGTTCCCATCGTCTCCGACATCACTGTCCCCCTCATGTGTTCGCGACGCCCTGTTGCGTCGACGTGTGGACGCGGCGGTCACAGCAGACCCCCACGTAGAACGGTGCCCGCCAACCCGATCACCACGGGCACGATGCCCAGACACAGGAAGGCGGGTAGGAAGCACAGCCCGAGCGGGCCGGAGATCAAGACCCCTGCTCGTTCGGCGGCTGCCGCGGCAGCGTCCTCGGCCTCGGCACGGCGAGTGGCGGCGAGCTCCGAGATACCCTCTGCCAGTGAGGATCCCGACCTCGCCGATCGACGGGCCATCCTGGCCAGTGCCTCGGTCTCGGGGTCGTCGGCCACCGACTCCCACGCCGCCACCGGATCTGCACCCATCGCAAGCAGGTCCGCAGCGCGAACGAGATTGCGCCCGAGCGGCTCCGGCGCCGACGTGGACACCGCCTGCGCCGCCGCCGCAACGTCCAGCCCCGATCGAAGGCACGCCGCGAGCAGGTCGAGAGCACCCGCCACCGCGAGAGGGTCGGGCGCACCGGGGGCGTCGGGAGGGGCGATCACCGTCTCCACGGCGTGAAGCCGCGCACGACCACCCGTCGACCGCGGCAACACCACCAGCGCTGCGGCCAGGAGAACCAACACCACCATCACTGCGCCACCACGTCGGTGATCCGGTCGGTCCACAGCAGGCCGGCGCACACCAGTGCCGTCCCGATCATCAGCAGAATCCCACCGAGTCCTCCGCCGAACAGCACGGCGAGCGGCGCCGCGCCGATCATCTGGCCGAGCACGACCCCCAGCACCGGCAGTGCGGCCAACACCAGCGCCGTCGCTCGCGCGCCCGCCAGAGCAGCGTGGGTTCGACGGGCGAATTGACGCCGCCCGGCAATGTCGGCGCGCGAGGCGTCCAGCAGGGTCGCCAGCGCCAGGCCGTGCGACTCGGCGAGCGCCCAGACACGCCCGATTCGGGTTGTCACCGCAGCGGCCGGACCGTCGGCGGAACCGACCGCCGCCGCCGCGGATCCTCCCAACCGTGCGCGTGCGGCCGCCGCGGCGAAGACCCCGTCGTCGTTCGATTCGCGTGCAGCGCTCTCGCATGCCGCAGCAGGATGAGCGCCGACGCGCAGTTCGGCGATCAGAACCTCGAGACCGGCAGTGAGCGCCTCTACCGCCCGATCGTGTTCGGCCTGCGCCCGACCCCGCCGGTAGCGCAGGTAGAGAGTGCCCGCGAGGGTCGCCGCCGCCACTGCCACCGCGGTGCCGGCCAACCAGGCGAGCACCCCTCCCGCCACTGCCGCCGCGGCGGCACACACTGCCGGCGCGATCACCGGGAGCTGCCTCGGGGCGATCGGTGCGAGCCGCCCGCGCACCGACGGCGCGGGAACGACCAGGACGGCTGCGGCGATCAGAGCCAGGGCCGCACTCACGGCGTTCTCGCTGCGATGACACGCTCGAGAGCATCACGATCGACCGCGGACCCGTCCGCGCGCCACGCCGGCACCACGGTCACCATGGCGTTCGATCCGCGCCGAACAACCCCGATCTGGGCCAGCTCCCGCCGACCATCGGCGTCACGGCGCACATGCAGTACCACCTGCACTGCGGCCGCCAGCTGGCTGTGCAGGGCCGCACGGGAGAGTCCTCCCAGCGCTGCGAGGGCCTCCAGGCGAGCGGGAACCTCGTCGGGCGAATTGGCGTGGACTGTTCCGGCGCCGCCGTCGTGCCCGGTGTTGAGCGCGGTGAGCAGGTCGACCACCTCCGCCCCACGCACCTCACCCACCACGATGCGATCGGGGCGCATCCGCAGGGCCTGCCGGACGAGATCGCGGATCGTCACCTCACCGATACCCTCGACATTGGCCGGTCGCGCGACGAGCCGCACCACGTGCGGATGGGTGGGCGCCAGCTCGGCGGCGTCCTCGACGCACACGATGCGCTCGTCCGCGGACACCTCGCCCAACATGGCGGCCAGCACCGTCGTCTTTCCTGCACCGGTCCCACCGACGACGAGGAACGCCAACCGGGCCGCAATGATGCGGCGCAGCATGATTGCGGCTTCGGGCGCGATGGTGCCGCGGTGTTCGAGCGCGGCCAGGCCCTGGGTCGCGGGGCGCAGGACCCGTAGCGACAGACAGGTTCCACCCTGCGCCACCGGCGCTAGAACTGCGTGCAGTCGCACTCCGAAGCTGCCGTGTCCGACACCGGGCAGGCGGCCGTCGACCCACGGCTGTGCATCGTCGAGCCGCCGACCTGCCGAGAGCGCGAGCCGCTGAGCGAGCCGCCGAACCGCTGCCTCGTCAGGGAACGTCACAGGCGATCGCACCAGACCGCCGCCCCGATCGACCCAGACGTCCGTGGGCGAGGTCACCAGGACGTCGGTGACCGCACCGTCGTGCAGAAGCGAGTCCAACGGTCCCGCCCCGGTGAGCTCGGTGTCCAGCAGGTGCAGCGCAGAGAGCAGTTCCGTATCGCCCAGTACACCGCCCGCTTCGGCGCGCAGAGCGGCCGCGAGCACAGCCGGGGTGGGCGCTTCGGTGCTCTGAGCCAGGCGTTCTCTGACCCTGTCCAGGAGGTCGGTGGAGATCCATGCGGTCATCGGCGTGCCCCGAGGATCTGCAGAACCTCGCGTGCTCCGACCGCGAGCGCCGAACGGCCGACCAGACGAAGACCACCACGGTCGACTGCAGCGTCGAGGCCGCGGTGTGGTCGCATCGAGGTCAACAGGGGGAGCCCCACAATGTCGACGACGTCCGACGTGGCGAGGCCCCCTGGCGCCGGCCCGCGCACCAGCAACCCCACGTGCGCGGTCATACGGCCGAGCCGCTCTGCGGTCAGTGCGGCCGAGGCGACGGCGCGCACGCGTGCCGGAACCACCAGCACGGCGAGGTCCGCCCGCTCGAGAACCAGATCCGCGGTCTCGGTGCGAGTGCGTGGCAGGTCGCACACCACGAGGTCACCTGCCGCACGGGCGGCGTCGACCACGGCCGCTGCCGCCGCCGGGGACGGATGGGTCAGGCCCACCGCATCCCGCCTGGTGGTCAGAGCGGACACCGAACCACGGTTCGGTAGTGCGCCGTGCAGCGCCGCGGCACTGACCCGACCGCCGTCGAGCACGAGGTCGGGCCAGCGCAGCCCGCTGCGGCCCTCCCACCCCAGCAGCAGATCCAAACCCCCGCCGTGCGGATCGACGTCGACCAACAGCGTTCGACCGTGATCGTTGGCGAGGGCGAGAGCTGCAGCGAACGTAGACGCTCCCGCACCTCCGCAGCCACCGACGACGGCCACGACCGTTCCGTCACCTCCGTCGTCCACGGACTCGGCGAGCGCGCGCACAAGGTGGGTCTCGTGCTCGGGAAGAACGAACACCGCGTCGGCGCCCACCTCGGTTGCCGCTCGCCAGTGTTCGACGTCGGCCTGCTCGTTCGCCAGCAGCAGCGTGCCGTGTCGGCGAGGAAAGCGCTGTTCCGCAATGAATTCGGCGGATTCGACGTCGACGAGGACCAGCGCGGCCGACTCCCACTCGGCGCGGTTCGACGGCTCCGACCGCTCGACCAGCTCCCGGTCGACGGCCGCCGCGACACGGCGAGCTGCGGTCAGCAGCGCGCGGTCACGGCAGATCGCAAGCACGGGTCGGGAAGGTGTCATGGCGTCATCGTGCACCCGAGGGTGGCCGGTGATCCAGTGACAGTCATTGAGGCTGTGGATGATTCACGTCCTGTGGATAACTGCGAGCGGCCCCTCGGGTGGTGGTGTAGGGAACCGCACCGCAGCGCCGAGCGGAACATGTAACGGAATTGTTATCGAACATATGTTCTATGATCGAGGGATCAGCAGTAGGGTCGAGGGTATGAAATCGGGCGGACCGACGAGCGAACACGGCTCGGCCACAACATATTCGGGAGCCAGCGGGTATACACCCGGTGGTTTCACCGCCGACGGCGTCGTTCCGGAGCGACCCACCGCGATGGACGATGCGCTCATCTCGGCCATCGGTGCCGCGCGAGATGGAGTTCAGGCACTGATGTCCACCGAGCGCTGCCACCTCACCGCGCCTGATCTGGTGACGCTCTACCGCGAAATCGACTCGTTGACCAGACTTCTCGTTGGTGCTGGGCACCAGGTTCTGGCGGACATCGTCGACACCGAAGCGCTGCAGGATCACCCGCACACCACCCGCAACGCGCTGGCCGACCTCATTCACATCACGGGTTCCGACGCGAGCAGGCGTCTGCGACTCGCACAGTTGCTCACGCCCGGACGGTCCATCACCGGCCAGGAGCTGCCACCCGTCCTCGAGCACACTGCCCGAGGCGTACGCAGCGGGACCATCAGCCCGTCCAACGTCACCGTGATCGTGGACTTCTTCAACCATCTGTCCACTGCGACGGATCCGGTCGTGCGCGCCGAGGCCGAGGAGGCTCTGGCCTACTACGCCACGGCACTTCCACCGGAGCAGCTGCGAGCACTCGCCAATCGACTGCTGCAACGCATCGATGCCGACGGCCCGGAGCCGATCATCGGTCCCGACACAGCCCGCAAGCGCTTCTTCCGCCTCGGCGAACAAGGACCGGACGGATTGAGCACCGGCTCGTTCTGCATCGACGCGGAGCTGCGTGCGTACCTCGAGTCCGTGCTTGCGAAATATGCACGCCCCGGCTTCTGCAATCCCGACGACCCGGACCCGTCGGCCGATACCGATACCGACACCGACACCGACACCGACACCGAGGAGACACGCGCGCGACGCGACACTCGAACCAGCGGACAGCGGGCCCATGATGCAGTCAAAATGCTGTTCTCATCGGTGATCTCGTCGGGAATTCTGGGGCGCAATCGCGGCGCACCCGTCATTCCCATCATTACGATGACGCTTGCAGATCTGGAAAATGCAACCGGCCTCGCGCTCACGGCGACGGGATCATCGATCTCCATTCCCGATGCGATACGAATGGCGGCATCGGTACACCCGTACCTGCTCGTGCTGGACCACCGGAATGTGCCGCTGTACCTCGGCCGGACGAGGAGGATCGCGTCGGTCGACCAACGCCTCGCGCTCTACGCGAGCGAGCGCGGGTGCACGTTCCCTGGATGCAGCCGGCCCGCCACCGAGACCGAGGTGCACCACCGCACCGAGTGGGCCCGCGGCGGAACCACGGACATGGACCAGCTCACCCTCGCCTGCCCGCGCCACCACGGTCTAGTCGGCGACGAGGACAGCAGTTGGGCCACTTCGATGGCACCGCAGGGGCATCCGTTCGCGGGGCGAACGCTGTGGCATCCCCCGGTCGGGCTGGATCCCGACCGGACCGGTCGGGTGAACCACTTCCACCACCCGGACGAGCTACTTCCATGATCGACGCCGACTGCCACGATCAGCTCGCGCAAAGGGACGACCCCCGCCAGGGGGGGTGGCGGGGGTCGTCAGTGATCAGCCCCGGGGGGGTGGGCTGATCACGCCCGGACGGATCCGGGATGTCTGTAAGCCTACACCCGTGCATCCACCTTTCGCGCCCATCCATGACAACCCGTGCGCGCATTTTCGCCCTATCCTCGGGGCTGTGAGTGCACCCGCAGACAAAGCAGACCACAATCCTGTTATGACGATTGATAGCAGACCTGTGGCAGCTTTTTTCGACCTCGACAAGACGGTGATCGCCAAGTCCAGCGCGCTCGCGTTCAGCCGGCCGTTCTTCGATCAGGGGTTGATCAATCGGCGGGCAGTGCTCAAGAGCAGCTACGCCCAGTTCCTGTTCTTGGTGTCCGGTGCCGACCACGACCAGATGGAGCGGATGCGAGCCAACTTGGCCAACATGTGCACCGGGTGGGACGCCGAGCAGGTGCGCGCGATCGTGGCCGAGACGCTCCACGACGTGGTGGATCCTCTCGTCTACGCCGAGGCGACCGACCTGATCGCCGATCACAGGCAGCGCAGGCATCGGGTGGTGGTGGTGTCGGCGTCCGGTGAGGAGATGGTTCGACCGATCGCGGCGATGCTCGGCGCGGACGAGGTTGCAGCCACTCGCATGGCCGTGGTGGATGGAAAGTTCAACGGGGACATCGAGTTCTACTGCTACGGAGCCGGCAAGGTGGAGGCGATGACACAGCTCGCCGAACGGGACGGGTACCGCCTGGCCGACTGCTACGCGTACTCCGACTCGATCACCGACCTTCCGATGCTCGAGGCGGTGGGTCATCCCACAGCAGTGAATCCGGACCGCGCCCTGCGCAAGGAGGCCGCCGCGCGCGGCTGGCCGATACTGACGTTCTCCAATCCCGTCTCGCTGCAGGCGCGGCTGAGCACTCCGACGCCGACATCCGCAGCGGTCGCCGCGGGGGTTGCCGCCGTTGCGATCGGGGCCCTGACGTATGCCGCTGTGCGCCGGAAAAGTCGTACATTTCGACCCTTGCTGTGAAGCAGATCACAGGGTATGAATGAGGTACGGAAAGACGGAAGGCCAAGGACGAGTCGGAAGAGAAGGGTCGCCCTCCCAGCCGAGCTTTCCCAGCACGGACGTCAGGCACCCACGCGTAGCGCGCCGCTATGAAGGCACAAGCGTTGTGGGCCTGCGCAATTCGGCGAGTACGGCAAGGTGACCGCACAGCTTGCGGCGGACGAACCGTTCTCCCCGAACTCTGCGCCGAGGCCACGTGAAGAAGGACTTCACCGCAACCACAGTCAGCACGCTTGGTAACCGGGCAGTCCGTGCTCAGGGGCGGCGGGACCGATCACATCGGCCCGGCCGCCCCTTCCGTGTGAGAACCCTTCTGAGTCCCGATCCGCTCAGCCCCCGGCGTCGGCGATGGACAGTGCCTCGGTGGCGCCGGCTTCGAAGGAACCGCAGCACAGCATCACCCAGCTGCCGACGCCCTGCTCCGTTCCGGCGGCGAAACCGTCAGCGCCCGTCCGGTAGGCGGCCACTCGGCGCAGCCAGCTCACCTCCGGGACGCCGAGGTTGTGCGGATCGAGCCCGCTCGATGCCGCCACCAGCCGCGACGCCGCGCGGGCGACGATCCCGTCCGCGGTCCCGAACGGTGCGAGGGTCAGCAGTTCCCCGTGTACGACGGCGGCCAGCACGGGCGCGGGTGCCGAGGTGCCACCGGTGACGAGGTCGGCGAGCAGCCCGAGCCGCTGCCCGACGGACGAGTCGTCACGCGGTCGACCGAGCTCGGATGCGTCGGTGACCAGATCTGCCGCTGCGAGCAGATGCAGCCGGGCGAGCGCCTGCAGGGGCGCCCGCTGCCAGGTGCCCACCATGATCGGCAGCGAATCACCGTCGAGTACCTGCGCCACACGCAACGCACCGGCCAGCAACGGGTCGGCGGACTCGCCGTCGGCGGGCATATCGAGCGAGGCCCCGTCGATACCTGCGGATGCTCGCGCGGCCCGCACCGACGCCTCCGCCGCCGACGCCGGCCATCCACGGCGGTTGGTGCGGTGCCGGTGTACGGCCGAGAGGGCATCACGCGCCCGATCGGCCGCGTCCCGAACTCCGGGCAGGTTCAGCAGAGGTGCCAGGGGGTCGATGCTCACAGGCCCGACGGTACCGCTGCTACGCCTGCCCGCCGGACGCCAGGAGCTCGGCCCGCGCCTTGCGACGCTCGGCCTGTTGGGTCGGATCCGGCACGGGAACGGCCGCCAGGAGACGCTTGGTGTAGGCGTTGGTGGGCGAGCGCAGGATCTGATCCGTGGTGCCGAACTCGACGAGCTTCCCCGCGTTCATCACGGCGATGCGGCGCGCGAGCACCTCGACCACCGCGAGATCGTGGCTGATGAACAGGCACGCGAAACCGAGGTCGCGCTGCAGCTCCTGGAAGAGCTCGAGCACGCGAGCCTGCACCGACACATCGAGGGCCGACGTGGGCTCGTCCGCGACGAGCAGCGCAGGATCGAGCGCGAGCGCCCTGGCGATTCCGACGCGCTGACGCTGACCGCCCGAGAGCTGGTGCGGATACCGGTTCCTCATGCTCGGATCGAGATGAACGCGATCGAGCAGGTCGGTGACCTTCTTGTTCCGCTCGCCGCGATCGAGATCGGTGTGCAACAGCATCGGCTCGGCGATCGACTGCCCGATCGGCCACCGCGGGTTGAGCGACGAGCCCGGATCCTGGAAGACGATGCCGACCTTGCTGCGCACCGGGCGCAGTTCCTTGGTCGACGCGGTGGTGATATCGGTGCCCGCCACCTTCAGCGATCCCGAGGTCAGCTTCAGCAGCCCAACGACGGCCTTGCCGACCGTCGACTTGCCCGAGCCGGACTCGCCGACCAGGCCGACCATCTCACCGGGCTCGACGGTGAGGCTGACCTCGTCGACCGCCCGGAAGGCACCGTCACGACCGCGCCCGGGGTACTCGATGACCGCGTCGACGATCTCGAGTGCGTAGTCGGCGGTGCGTTCGACCTCGTCGACCTTGCGCCCGATGGTCGAACCCAGGTGGGGCACGGATTCGAGGAGCTGGCGCGTGTAGGGATGCTCGGCACGGTTGAAGACCGCATCGGAGGTTCCGGTCTCGACCACCCGACCGTCCTTCATGACGACGATGCGATCGGCCATGTCCGCCACGACGCCCATGTCGTGTGTGATCAGCAGGATCGCCGCGTCGACGCGTCCACGCAGATCGCGCATCAGCTCGAGAATCTCGGCCTGCACCGTAACGTCGAGTGCCGTGGTCGGCTCGTCCGCGATCAGCAGTCGCGGATCGCAGGCCAGGGCCTGGGCGATCATGGCTCGCTGACGTTGGCCGCCGGAGAGCTGGTGCGGGTAGTAGCCCACCCGGGTTTCCGGATCGGGCATCTCCACCAGCCGAAGCAGTTCCACCGCGCGCTCGCGGGCAGCCTTCTTGTCCAGATCGCTGTGGGCGCGCACGGCCTCGACGATCTGCCACCCGATCGTGTAGACGGGATTGAGCGCCGTCATCGGCTCCTGGAAGATCACCGCGACGTTCTTGCCGCGGACGCCCTGCAGCTCACGCTCGTCCAGTCCGACCAGTTCACGGCCGTCGAGTGCAATGCTGCCGGACACGCGGCTGTTGGCCGCGAGCAGGCCGGGCACGGCCATGGCGGTGGTCGACTTGCCCGACCCCGATTCGCCGACGATGGCGAGGATCTCGCCCCGACCGATACTCAGGGACACCTCGTCCACCGCTGTGGACCAGACCTTGCCGACCTGGAACTCGACAGTGAGATCGGTGACGGTGAGCAGGGTTGACGGTTCGGTCACGGGCTCAGCTCCGTCTCGGATCGAGTGCGTCGCGCAGCGCGTCGCCCATCATGATGAATGCCAGGACGGTCACCGACAGGAACCCGGCGGGGAACAGCACGAGGTACGGCGCGCTGCTGATCAGGTTCTGCGCCACGTTGATCTGCAGGCCCCACGAGATCGCGGGCGCCTGCAGACCGATGCCGAGGTAGGTCAGCGTCGCCTCTGCGGCGATGAAGATGCCGACCGAGATCGTGGCGTAGACGATCACCGGCGCGAGCGCGTTGGGCAGGATGTGCCGGACGAGGATGCGCCAGGTGGACGCGCCGAGGGCTTGAGCAGCCTGGACGTACTCGCTCTCCTTGATGGCGATGACGCTCGAGCGGACCAGTCGCATCGCCGTCATCCACCCGAACGCGATCAACGCCAACGACACGGTGTAGACGGTGCGCTCGCTGGTGACGGTGAGCAGGATCAGCGCGCCGAGGATCAGCGGAATGCCGAAGAAGATGTCGGTCAACCGTGCGAGGAAGCTGTCGAGGACGCCCCCGAAGTATCCCGCGAGCGCCCCGACCACGACACCGATGATCAGCACCCCGATCACCGACAGCAATCCGATCGCCAGTGAGATCTGGGCGCCGTAGATGACGTTGGCGTAGTAGTCGCAACCCTGGATGTCGGTGCCGAACCAGTGCTCGGAGCTGGGTGGCAACTTGGAGCGGGACAGATCGCACGCCCTCGGATCGATTCCGCGCGCGAACAGCGACGGGACGAGGGCCATCAGGATCAACAGGGTCAGCAGCACGCTGCCGATGATGAAGAAGGGGCTTCTGCGTAGGTACTTCCACGCGTTGCCCCACAGGCTGTCCTGCGCGGAGGCGTCGAGCGGAGGAATCTCCGCGGCCTTGTCGATGCTCATGTGCCAGTACCTGATTCGCTCATGTGTCAGTACCTGATTCGGGGGTCGAGGACGGCGTAGAGAACGTCGACGACGAGGTTGAAGAAGATGTAGAAGAACACCAGCAGGGTCACGATCCCCACCACCACGGCGCCCTCCTGATTCTTGACGGCGTCGAAGATCGCGCGGCCGATGCCGGGGATGTTGAAGACCGACTCGGTCACGATCGCGCCTCCGAGCAGCCCGCCGACGTCGGCGCCGATGAAGGTGACGACCGGAATCAGACTGTTGCGCAACGCATGCCGCGTCACGATTCGCCGATACCCGATTCCCTTGGCGCGGGCGGTGCGAATGTAGTCGGCATCGAGCGCCTCGACCATGGACGTGCGCGTCAGCCGCGCGACGTACGCCATCGACAGCGACGCCAGGACCAGGCCGGGAAGGATGTAGCTGTACCAGCCCTGGCTTATGCCCGCGATCGGGAACAGATCGAGCTTGAACCCGAGCACGTACTGCATGACGAACGCGAGAACGAAGACCGGGATCGAGACCAGGAACGTGGTGGACACGAGCACCAGGTTGTCGAAGAACGAGTTCTTCCTCAGGGCCGAGAGCACACCGGCCGCAATGCCGATGATGGTCTCGAACAGCACTGCGACGATGGTCAGGCGCACGGTCACCGGCAGGCGACGCTCGATGGTGTCGAGCACCGGTCGGCCGGCGAAGTCCGTTCCGAAGTCGCCCCGCAGCAGCCCGGCGATGTACTTGCCGTACTGGACGAGGAACGGATCGTCGAGGTTGTACTGGTCGCGCAACCGAGCCACGACGGCTGGGGCCAGCGGGCGATCACCGGCCAGGGCCCGGATCGGGTCACCGGGCAATGCGTAGACCATGGCGAAAATGAGAAACGAGGCACCGATCAGGACCGGGATGGTCAACAACAATCGGCGCGTGATGTAGCGGCCCACGTAGGCCCTCCTCGAGTGGTCACCGGGACTGACAACGGGTGGGGGCGGCCGCCGTGTTGGACCGCCCCCACCCGCCGGTGGGTGCTACTTGACGGTGACGTCCGCGACCTCGATGTCACCGAAGCCGTCGATCTTGACGTTGCTCACCCGGTCGCTCCACACGGCCTGGTTCAGACCGTAGAACAGCGGCGCGGCGGGCAGCTCACCGAGGAGTAGATCCTCCGCCTTCTGGTACTCGGCGGTCGCCGCGTCCACCGACGGCGCCGCGTTGCCCTGCTGGAGCAGAGCATCGAACGCCGGGTTGTCGTGGAAGGTGGCGTTGGACCCGGCGGGCGGCAGCGCCGCCTTGCTGTACAGCGGGGACAGGAAGTTGTAGATCGACGGGTAGTCCATGATCCAGCCGGACCGGAACGGACCCGTCATCCCCTTCTGATCCTGCAGGGGCAGGTACTGCGCGAACTGAAGGTCGCCGCGCAGGTTGTACTGCAGTCCGAGGTTGGTGCGCAGCTGGTTGCCCACCGCCGTCATCCACTGGTCGTGGCCGGCGCCGGCGTTGAACCACAGATCGATCGGCTTGCTGCGGTCGAACCCTGCCTCGTCGAGGAGCTTGTTCGCCTCGGCGACGTTGAGCGTGCAGGTCTGACCACACGCGCCCTTGCGGTACCCGCTGACCACGGGCGATGCGTACGAGTCGGCCGGCACGCGGGTGTTGGTGAAGATGGCCGAGGTGATCGCCGCGCGATCGATGCCCATCGAGATCGCCTTGCGCACGCGCGGATCGGCGAAACGCGGGTCGTACGTGGGGAATCCGAGGGAGGTGATGTCCGGGCGCGGGCGCTCGGTGTAGCGATCACCGAAGGTGGTCTTCGCGCTGGCGTAGGCGTCCTGCGGGAGATCGAGCTGGATGTCCAGCCCGCCCGCCTGAACGTCGGTGTAGCCGGTGGCGATCTCGGTGTAGACGCGGAACTCCACGCCCTCGGCCTTGGCCTTGTTCTCACCCGAGTAGTTGTCGTAGCGGGTCAGCTTGATGCCCTGACCCTGCACGAAGTCCTGGTCGGCCTTGAACGGCCCGTTGCCCACCGGACGCTTACCGAATGCGGTGGGGTCGGCGTAGAAGGACTCGGGCAGCGGGTAGAAGGCGGTGTAGCCCAACGTGATCGGGAAGATCGCGAACGGGTTCTTGAGCTTGACGGTGAACGTGGTGTCGTCGACGACCTTCAGACCCGAGAGCTCGGTGGCCGCCGGCTTGGCGTCCTTGGGTGCCTGCAACTGGTCGTACCCGTCGATGTTCTCGAAGAAGTACGACGCTCCGTACGCATTGGTGCTCAGAGCGTTGTAGCTCCAGGCCTTGGTGTACGAGGAGGCGGTGACCGGGGTGCCGTCGTGGAAGGTCCAGCCCGGCTTGAGCTTGATGGTCCAGTTGATGTTGTCGGTGGACTCCACCGACTGCGCAACGCCGTTGTACTGCAACGAGTTGTCGGCATCGCTGTAGGTGACCAGCGGGGTGAACAGAGCCTTGAGAACCTGGTTGCCCTCGCTCTCGGTGGTGTTGCCGGGAATGAGTGGGTTCTCCGGCTCGCCGATGTAGACGCTGAACGAGCCACTGCCGGACGTGCTCGAGCTCCCGCCACCGCAGGCCGCCAGCACGCCTGTCGCTGCCACGAGGACAGCGGCGATCGCCGCTGCTTTTCTGATTCTCACGTGCGCTGTTCCTCCAAGGTGAAGTCCGTGCACCGCGGGTGGCGGGGCACGGTCGACGAGCGGACCGTCCGGCAGCGGTGGTGACGCTGCGGGGCCCGGATAATGGCTCGACTGTAGACACAGGTTGTGCACAATGTCGCCAGTCGCTACAAAAACGCGACCCGGCCGCGGGTCCGGAAATATGACCGTAACCTCCGCGGGCGAAAGCTACCGGTCCGACAGCCGGACAGCCGTGCTGCGCGAGAAGAACATACCTCTCGACCGAGCGAAGTCACCGCCCGTCGCAGGCCCGGGACCGATCGGCGCAGCGACAACCGCGATCGGCCGATGCGACGGTGCGATCGCCATCACACGTGACTACCCTCACAACCAGCGTCGGGACGCTCTCTCGGCGCACGCGCAACGGTACGCACGCGCAACGGTACGCACGCGCAACGGAACGGAAGAGGGCTCGCAGACATGACCGACACGGTGACCGGACACGACCACCAGGCCTCGTATCCCCCGAGCGCGGAGTTCGCCGCCGCCGCCAACGCCGGGCCCGAGATCTACGAGCGGGCCGCAGCGGACCGCCTCGGATTCTGGGCCGAGCAGGCGCGGCGCCTGCACTGGCACACCCCGTTCACCGAGGTGCTGGACTGGTCCGACGCACCGGTCGCCCGGTGGTTCGGCGACGGCACCCTCAACGTCTCCTACAACTGCGTCGACCGGCACGTACTCGCCGGCAACGGCGCCCGTGTGGCCATCAACTGGGAAGGAGAGCCCGGTGACAGCCGGGCGATCACCTACGACGACCTGCTCGCGGAGGTCTCACGCGCTGCCAACGCCCTCACCGACCTCGGCCTCGTCGCCGGCGACCGCGTGGCGATCTACATGCCCATGGTTCCCGAGGCCATCGTCTCGATGTTGGCGTGCGCGCGCCTGGGACTGACCCACAGCGTCGTCTTCGCCGGGTTCTCGGCCACCGCGCTGCGCTCACGCATCGACGACGCGCAGGCCAAGCTGGTCATCACCACCGACGGGCAGTGGCGGCGCGGCAAGGCCGCCTCCCTCAAGGACGCCGTGGACGAGGCCGTCGGCTCCGGCGACGGCGCCGCGCAGTCCGTCGAGCACATCCTCGTGGTGCGGCGCACCGGCATCGAGGTCACCTGGACCGACGGCCGCGACCTGTGGTGGGACGAGGTGGTCGACGTCGCCTCCCCCGAGCACACCGCGCAGGCCTTCCCCGCCGAGCAGCCGCTGTTCATCCTCTACACCTCCGGCACGACCGGTAAGCCCAAGGGAATCATCCACACCTCCGGCGGCTACCTCACGCAGGCCTCCTACACCCACCACTACGTCTTCGACCACAAGGCCGGGGCCGACGTGTACTGGTGCACCGCCGACATCGGCTGGGTGACCGGGCACTCGTACATCGTGTACGGACCGCTCTCCAACGGGGTCTCCCAGGTGGTCTACGAGGGCACCCCGAACTCGCCCGACGAGCACCGGCACTGGAACATCATCGAGAAGTACGGTGTCACCATCTACTACACGGCGCCGACGCTGGTCCGCACCTTCATGAAGTGGGGCCGCGAGATCCCCGACGCCCACGACCTGTCCACGCTGCGTCTGCTCGGTAGCGTCGGCGAGCCGATCAATCCCGAGGCATGGCGCTGGTTCCGGGACGTGATCGGCGGCGGTCGAACCCCCATCGTGGACACCTGGTGGCAGACCGAGACCGGCGCCATCATGGTTTCCCCGCTGCCCGGCGTCACCGCCGCCAAACCCGGATCGGCGCAGACCCCGCTACCGGGTATCTCGGCGAAGATCGTCGACGACGACGCCAATCCTCTCGGCCCCGGCGGCAACGGATACCTGGTTCTCGACGAGCCGTGGCCGTCGATGCTGCGTGGGATCTGGGGCGACATGGAGCGCTACAAGGACACCTACTGGTCGCGCTACGCCACCGAGGGGTGGTACTTCGCCGGCGACGGCGCGAAGTTCGACGACGACGGCGACCTGTGGATCCTCGGCCGCGTCGACGACGTCATGAACGTCTCGGGCCACCGGATCTCCACGGCAGAGGTGGAGTCCGCGCTGGTGGGGCACCCGTCCGTGGCGGAGGCAGCCGTGGTCGGCGCGGCCGACGAGACCACCGGACAGGGCATCGTGGCGTTCGTGATCCTGCGCGGCGGAGTCGAGAACACCGGCGACGCACTCGTCGACGAACTCAAGGCCGAGGTCTCCCGGGAGATCTCGCCGATCGCGCGGCCACGCCAGATCACCGTGGTGCCCGAGCTGCCGAAGACGCGCTCGGGCAAGATCATGCGACGCCTGCTGCGTGATGTGGCCGAGGGCCGCGACCTCGGTGACACCTCCACGCTGGTCGACCCGGCGGTGTTCGAGGCCATCTCGGCGGCCGCACGGTAGGGGCCCACGTCGACCGCTAGTGTGAGTCGCACGGCCCGCCCCGGCCGCCATCGACCGAAAGGTTCAACAGTAGTGAGCAACAACCGGGACCTGCCCTCGTCGAGCGTCTCGATCCCGCTCTCCGACCCCGATGTCCATGCACCGGGGACGGCGAGTATCGGCACACTGGTCAAGGACGCCACCGCCCAGGTCTCGACGCTGGTGCGCGCCGAGGTCGAACTCGCCAAGGCCGAGGTGACGGGCGAGGTCAAGAAGGCTCTGCAGGGCAGCGTGCTGTTCATCCTGGCGCTCGCGGTTCTGGTGTTCAGCGCCTTCTTCTTCTTCTTCTTCCTGGCCGAGTTGCTCAACGTGTGGCTGGACCGGTGGTTGGCATTCCTGATCGTCTTCCTGTTCATGGTGGTGTTCGCGGCCGCACTCGCGTTCGTCGGATGGTTGCGCGTGAAGAAGCTGCGCGCGCCGACCAAGACCATCGAGTCGCTCAAGGCCACCTCGTCGCTGATCCCCGGTTCGTCCGACGAGGCCTCGAAGATCTCCGGTCCGATCACGTTCGACAAGAAGCTCGACGTCGACCTTTCACGGTGACGCGGTCGGCGGGAGCGCCGGACCCCTCCACCGTCCGATACGACGGCGAGTGGCAGCACCTCGACGTGCACGCCAACGGCATCCGGTTCCACGTTGCCGAGGTGGGCGGACCGGACCGTCCACTGGTGGTGTTGCTGCACGGCTTCGCCGACATCTGGTACTCGTGGCGCAACCAGCTGGCCGCCCTCGACGCGGCCGGTTACCACGCGGTGGCCGTGGATCTACGCGGGTACGGCGACACCGACAAGCCACCGCGTGGTTACGACGGGTGGACCCTGGCCGGTGATGTGGCCGGGTTGATCCGGGCCATGGGACACAGCTCCGGCACGCTGGTCGGGCACGCGGACGGCGGTCTGGTGTGCTGGGCGGCGGCAGCGCTGCAGTCCCGCTACGTCGAGGCCATCGCGTTGATCAGCTCACCGCATCCGGTGGCCCTGCGGCGGCGCACGATCGTCGACCCCGCGCAACGCGAGGCGCTGCTCGGGCCGTTCCTGCGACATCAAGTACCGCGCCGCGCCGAGGCCGCGTTGATCGCCGACGACGGCGCCGCGGTGGAGACGATGATGCGAGACCGGTCGGGCCGCTCGTGGCCCCGCACCGCCGATTTCGCGGACACGACGCGCAAGCTTCGCTCGGCCATCCAGATCCCGGGTGCCGCGCACAGCGCGCTCGAGTACCAGCGGTGGGCGTTCCGCAGCCAGTTCCGCGCGGAGGGGCGGCGCTTCGTCCACGCGATGGACCGCCGCCTCGACATCCCGGCGCTGCACCTGCACGGTGCGCGCGATCCCTACGTGCTGGCCGGCACCATCAGCTCCGACTCCACCTGGGCCCCGTCGATGCAGTTCCACACCCTCGACGAGATCGGGCACTACGCACACCAGGAGGCACCCGACGCGGTCGACGAGATACTGCTGAACTGGCTCGCCCGGGGTCGCTGACGTACCGGGGACCCTCAGACCACGCAGCTGCCGGTGCCGACGGGAACGCTCGCGGTGCGCCCGCGCTCGAGCTCGTCGGCAACCTCCTTGCCCGTCAGCACGAAGCCGGTGTCGGAATTGTCGACGGCCGCACCGAACACGACGCCGAGCACCTGGCCGTCGGTGGTGACCAGCGGTCCGCCGGAGTTGCCCTGACGAATGCTGCCGCGCACGGTGTACACCTCGCGGTTGACGGTGCCCGTGCGGTAGATGTCCGGTCCGGTGAGGTCGAGCGTCTCGCGCACTCGCGCCGCCGCCGCGGTGTAGGGACCGCCGCCGGGGTAGCCGAGCACGATGGCGTCGCTGCCGGATGTGGCCGGGGTGGAGGCGAACGGGATCACGGGCACGGTCAGTCCCGGCACGGCGAGCACGGCGATGTCCTCGAGCGGATCGAAGAGCACCACGTCGGCGTCGAGTGTGCCGTCGACGGTGTCGACCTTGACGGTCGAGGTGCCCGCGACCACGTGCGCGTTGGTCATCACCCGTTCGGGGGCGACCACGAAACCCGACCCTTCCAGTGCCTTCTGGCAGCTGCGCGCCACACCGCTCACCCGCAGGACACTCTTCTGCAGGTCGGCGGAGACGGGCAGGCTCAGGATGTTCCCGTCGGGTGGGGGCACCTCGGCCACCGGGGTGCGACCGAACGGGCCGATCACGTCCGGCAGTCCGGAGGTGTCGAGCAGCGCGGAGAACTCGTTGGGCACCTCGCGCATCCACTCCGGTGCCAGGGAGTCCACGGTGGAGAGCACCGTCGACCCGCGCACCGCGGCCGAGACCTCCTGCTGGGACGACGCGGTCAGCGGTATCGCCAGCAGCCACGCCGCCACCAGCACCGCAACCGCCTGCAGAATGGCCCCGGTTCCACTGTCGAGCGATCGTGCGAGGCGGCTGTGGATACCGCTGCGGAGCGCGCGGCCGAGCACCATCCCGGCGATCTCACCGATCACCACGAGCAGAACGATCATGCCGATACCCACCAGCACACGGGGGCGGGTGCCGTCGATGTGGGTGAGAACCCGCGGGGCGAGCAGAATGCCGGCGACCGCGCCGAGCACCACACCCAGGAACGCGAAGAACGAGGCCACCGCACCCTGACGCCACCCCGACGCGGCCGCGACCAGGGCGATCACCACGACGAGGACGTCGAGGATGTTCGAGCCTGTCATCTGGTTCCCGTCTCCCGTGCCCACGCCACCGCGGCGGCCGCCTCGTCGAAATCTCGGACGTCGGTGACGTCCCACTCCCGCGTCCACCCGAACGCGTCGAACAATCCGGCCAGAACTCCGGCCGTGAAGCCCCACACGAGCATGCCGTCCACCTCGAAGGCGGGGCTGCGGTATCCCAGCCGGTGCCGCACCACGTAGCGATGCGCCGGATCGAGCAGGCTGCGTAACCGTACCCTCGCCACGCGGGCCGTCTCCGCCGGATCCATCGGCTGCAACTGCCCGGGGTGCGCCGACCAGGCGATCACCGGTGTCACATCGAAGCCGGACGGCGGCACGAAGATCGGGTCCAGCGTGGCCAACGGACGCACCACGGACGGGTCCAGACCCGTCTCCTCCTGCGCCTCGCGCAGCGCGGTGTGCACCGGACCCTCGTCGCCGGGATCGACGGCGCCGCCGGGGAAGGCGATCTGCCCGCTGTGCTGGCGCAGCGACGAGGACCTCTCCGTCAGCACCACCTCCGCGTCGGCAGGAACGGCGACCGATTCGGCCGCGCCCCCGCACAGCAGCACCAGCACCGCGGCCGGACGCGCGATCACGCCGTCGGGAACGCGACGCTCGGGGACGGGGTTCGGGCCGAGGATCGCCGCGAGGTCGACGGGCGCGGTGACCGGGGCGAGCCAGCCGGGGAGAGCGCTCACACCCGCACCCCCAGGAAGGTTGCGACGGCGTCGGCGATCTGGTCCTCGGACTCGAACGGCTGAGCCAGCACGCGCGCGACGCTGCCGTCGGCGCGCAGCAGCACCGACACCGGGAGCACGCTGGGGGCACCGACCGCCGCTGCGACGGATGTGCCGGAGTCCTGCACACCGGGTAGGCGAACCCCGAGGTCCGTCAGACGCGTCAGCGCGTTGTCGGTGCGTGGGTCCTCGTGGACGGTGAGCACCGTCAGCGCCCCGCCCGCCCTGGCGGCGAACCGATCCAGGACGGGTAGCTCGGTGGCGCACGGCGCGCACCAGTAGGCCCACAGGTTCAGCACCGCGGGGCGCCCGGCCAGCGCCGCGGCGAGGTCTACGCGGGAGCCGTCACCGAGGCAGTCGAGCGCGATGCCGGCCAGCGGACCGGCTGGGGTGACGCCCGCGGCCGGAACCGGGCACGCCCGGAGGGCCGCAGCTGTGCGCAGGGGCGCGAGAGCGGCGTCCGAGACCGGCGAGGGCGCGGCCGTCGCCGACGCTTTCGAGTTCAGGAAGTCCTGATACGACGACGTGGCCGGGGCATCCCGACCACGCGGCCACAGGGCCACCACCAGCGCGATCACCACCACCAGCGCTGCCAGGGACCACCGCGTTGCCGCCGAGCGGCTCACGTGTCGATACCCGCGAGCGAGAGCAGGTGGGCGGCCTCGGGACCCTTGACCAGAGGGGCGGCGGCAGCCGGGTCGGTGGGCCCGGCCCCGTACGACGGGCAGTCGCGGGCGAGCACGCAGATCCCGCACGCAGGCTTGCGCGCGTGGCAGACGCGCCGGCCGTGAAAGATCACGCGATGTGAGAGCAGGGTCCATTCATTGCGCTCGATGAGCGCGCCGACCGCGTGCTCGACCTTGACCGGGTCCTCCTCCGCCGTCCACCTCCACCGACGCACGAGGCGCCCGAAGTGCGTGTCCACGGTGATTCCCGGGATGTCGAAGGCGTTGCCCAGCACCACGTTCGCGGTCTTGCGGCCGATACCCGGAAGCGTCACCAGCTCGTCGAGGGTGTCGGGAACCTCCCCGTCGAATCGTTCGAGCAGTGCCTGACCGAGCCCGATGAGGGAGGTGGCCTTGTTGCGGTAGAAGCCGGTGGAGCGGATGTACTCCTCGAGTTCGGTCCGGTCGGCCTCGGCGTAATCGCGGGCCGTGCGGTATCTCGCGAACAGGGCCGGTGTCGTCTGGTTGACGCGCACGTCCGTGCACTGGGCGGACAGGATGGTGGCCACCGCCAACTCGAGGGGGGTGGTGAAGTCGAGTTCGCAGTACACGTGCGGGAACGCCGTCGCGAGAGTTCGATTCATCCGACGCGCCCGGCGGGTCAGCCCGAGCGGGGTCTCGTCATCGCGTGTGCGCACCTGCAAAGTCTACGGAAGAGCCCGACACCGACCCGCCGACGGCGACACTGTTACCTACTGCGTGGTAGCACCGTGTTCATTTCGAGACCTCGGTGGTGTTCACTGTTCCCCATGCAGGCACTCGCGGTGGTCCTCTTCCCCGTCATGTTGATGCTGTTCGCTCTCGCGATGGAGAGAGTCGAATCCCGGTTGAAGAGGATCGCGGTCCGCGAGCACGACGTCGAAGAGTTCCTCGATGCGGCCAGCAGCTCCGATGTCGCCGCGCTCGCCGCGGACGGATTCCCCAGTGCACTCGATCGCTTCAATCGCAGACGCGAGCGGCGCATCAGCGAGAACAGCGAGAAGTCCGAGGTTCTGCTCGACGACGCCAACCGTCGCGCCAGCTGATCGGCACTGCTCGCCGCGAGCCCGCGGCGGGGCGAGAATTTGGCCGAGTTGCCGCGCAGATCGCTGTCCGAACAGCACCGGGGACGTAGACTTCTGACAAGATCACCTGTCGGGAAAACAGTGACTGTCGGCATATCGGCCGAGTTCGTGCCGAATTCGTAAGGAGAACACGTGGACGAGGTTCTGGCACGCGCCGGTATCTTCCAGGGAGTCGAGCCGTCGGCGGTGTCCGCACTGGCCAAACAGCTACAGCCCGTGGACTTCCCGCGCGGGCACGTGGTGTTCAACGAGGGCGAGCCGGGCGATCGGCTCTACATCATCATTTCCGGCAAGGTCAAGCTCGGACGCCGCTCCCCCGACGGCCGCGAGAATCTGCTGACCATCATGGGCCCGTCCGACATGTTCGGTGAGCTCTCCATCTTCGACCCGGGGCCCCGCACCTCGTCGGCCACCACCGTCACCGAGGTGCGCGCGGTGAGCATGGACCGCGACGCGCTCAAGTCGTGGATCGATCAGCGGCCCGAGATTGCCGAGCAGTTGCTCCGGGTGCTCGCACGCCGCCTGCGCCGCACCAACAACAGCCTCGCCGACCTCATCTTCACCGACGTCCCCGGACGCGTCGCGAAGGCGCTGCTGCAGCTCGCCCAGCGGTTCGGCACCCAGGAGGCCGGTTCGCTTCGGGTGACCCACGACCTGACGCAGGAGGAGATCGCACAGCTGGTCGGCGCGTCCCGCGAGACGGTGAACAAGGCTCTCGCGGACTTCGCACACCGCGGGTGGCTGCGTCTCGAGGGCAAGAGCGTGCTGATCTCGGACTCCGAGCGCCTCGCCCGCCGGGCGCGCTGAACTTCCGTACGTGCTCAGCCCCGCAGGTACTCCAGCTGGGCGCGCACGGACTGTCGCGCCGCAGGCCAGAGCCTGATGTCGACATCCGCGTACACCCGTCGCACGATCGCCGTCGCCGATGCGGTGGGCCCCAGCTCCGCCAGAGCAGCCCGGATCTGATCGAGCCGCTCCTCCCGGTGCGCGCGGTAGGTGCGTGCCACCTCGGCGGTGTCGGGTAGGTCGGGTCCATGACCGGGCAGGACAGTACGGCCGGCGCCCACCCCGGCGAGCCGATCGAGCGAGGTGAGGTAGCTGCGCAACGAGCCGTCGCGCCCGTCGAGCACGCTCGTACCGTGACCGAGGATGGTGTCCCCGGTGACCACGGCGTCGTCGAGTACGAAACTCACCGAGTCCGCCGTGTGCCCCGGGGTGTGCAGCACCGAAAGTTCGAGACCCGCCGCGTCGATCACCTCACCGTCCGCGAGTGGGGCCGCGTCCCGCACGAAGCGCGTGCCCACCGCCCGCACGGGCGCACCGGTGCGCGAGTACAGACCACGAATACCGGCAGTGTGATCGGCGTGCCGATGGGTGATCAACACCAGCTCCACCGGACCCTGTGCGGCAACGAGATCGAGGTGGGCCTTGGACCGCGGACCCGGATCGACAACGATGCACGACCGGTGACCCGGCGCTCGCAGAATCCAGGTGTTGGTGCCCTCCAACGTCATTCGGCCGGGATTGTGGGCCAGAACGACCGACGCGGACTCGGTGACCGCGCGCAGCTGCCCGTACGCCGGGTGCTCGGGCAGCGATTCGCTCACGGGGTGACTTCGACGATCAACTCCACCTCGACCGCGGCGCCGAGGGGCAGCGCCGCCACCCCGACGGCGGACCGTGCGTGCCGACCGGCGTCGCCGAAGATCTCACCGATGATCTGTGAGGCGCCGTTGACCACTGCGGGCTGACCGGTGAAATCTGCTGCGGAGGCCACGAATCCGACCACCTTGATCACCCGGACCACCGCGTCGATCCCGACCAGATCGTGCACCGCCGCCAGCGCGTTGAGCGCGCACGTGCGCGCCGCCGCCGCGGCCTCGTCGGCGGTGACGTCGACACCGACCACCCCGGCAGTGGTCACTCGACCGTCGACCATCGGCAACTGCCCGGAGGTGTACACCAGGGTGCCGGTGCGCACCGCGGGCACGTACGACGCGAGCGGAGCCACCACCGGTGGGAGCGCGATCCCGAGCTCGGCGAGACGCTCGGTCGCGGTGATCTCGGTCATGTCAGCCCTTCGGCCGCTTGAAGTACCCGACCAGCTGCTCGGGGCTGGCGCCCTGCATGACCGTGACGAGTTCCCACCCGTCGGCCCCGAAGTTGTTGAGGATCGCTGTGGTGTTGTGGATCAGCAGCGGTGCGGTGAAGTACTCCCAGGCGGTCGATTCGCTCATGCGGACAACCCTAGTGGCTACGCTGGCGAGGTGTCCTCGACTCCCACGTCCGCCGCCACGTCGACCGGTTGGCCCACCGCAGCGCAGCGCGCGCGTCTGCACTACGTCTCGGGTAAGGGCGGCACCGGTAAGTCCACGGTCGCCGCCGCGCTGGCGCTGGCACTGGCCGCCGGAGGACGAAAGGTTCTGCTGGTCGAGGTGGAGGGTCGCCAGGGCATCGCCCAACTCTTCGACCATCCCCCGCTGGAGCCGGTGGAGACCAGGATCGCCGCGGCAGACGGCGGCGGCGAGGTGTTCGCGCTGGCCATCGACATCGAGACGGCGTTCCTCGAGTATCTGGACATGTTCTACAACCTCGGGTTCGCGGGCCGGGCGATGCGGCGCGTGGGGGCCATCGAGTTCGCCACCACCATCGCCCCCGGCCTTCGCGACGTGCTCCTGACCGGCAAGGTCAAGGAGTGCGCGGTCCGCACCGACAGCACCGGCAAGCGGGTGTACGACGAGATAGTCGTCGACTCACCCCCCACCGGCCGCATCGGCACCTTCCTCGACGTGACCAAGGCGATGGCCGACCTCGCCGGCGGCGGGCCGGTGCGCGGCCAGGCCGAGGGCGTGGTGAACCTGCTGCACTCCGACGCCACGGTGGTGCACCTGGTGACTCTGCTCGAGGCACTCCCGGTGCAGGAGACGGTCGACGCGGTGGCCGAACTGCGTGCGGCGGATCTGCGCGTCGGCACGGTGATCGTCAACCGCACGGGCGCCTCGTACCTACCGCCGGAGGACCTCGCGGACGCCGCCGTGGGCACGATCGACGCCGCCGCCGTGCAGGACGGGCTCACCGCGGCAGGACTGACGCTGTCCGAGAGCGACTTCGCGGGCCTGCTCACCGAATCCATCCAGCACGCAGCAGTTCTCGCGACCCAGGTCACCAGCGCCGAGGCGCTCGACGAGCTCGACGTCGCCCGCATGACCCTGCCCGCCCTCGCCGACGGCATCGACCTCGGTGGTCTGTACGAACTGGCCGCACACCTGACCGAACAGGGCGTGAAATGAGCTCGCATCTCGATATCGGTGCCATCCTCGACAACCCGTCGTCGCGGGTGGTGGTGTGCTGCGGCTCGGGCGGCGTCGGCAAGACCACCACGGCGGCGGCCATGGCGATGCGCGCTGCCGAGCGCGGGCGCAAGGTCGTGGTGCTGACCATCGATCCGGCCCGCCGTCTCGCCCAGGCGCTCGGCGTGGGCGAGCTGGACAACAACCCGCAGCCGGTGACGTTGGGTCCGGGCGCGACGGGCGAGTTGCACGCGATGATGCTGAACATGCGGCGCACGTTCGACGAGATGGTCATCGAGCACTCACCGCCGGAGAAGGCACAGCAGATCCTGGACAACCCCTTCTACCAAACCGTGGCGTCGTCGTTCTCGGGCACGCAGGAATACATGGCCATGGAGAAGCTGGGCCAGTTGGTCACCAGCGGGACCTGGGACCTGGTGGTGGTGGACACCCCACCCTCGCGCAATGCGCTGGACTTCCTCGATGCGCCGCAGCGGCTGGGGTCGTTCCTCGACGGGCGGATGATCAAGCTGCTCATGGCACCTGGCCGCGGCATCACCCGGGTGGTCACCGGGGTGGTGAGCCTGGCCATGCGCGGGGTGGCCACGGTGGTGGGCGGTCAGATGCTGCTGGACGCGTCGGCTTTCGTGCAGTCACTGGACTCGATGTTCGGCGGGTTCCGCGAGCGGGCCAAGCACACCTACGACATGCTGCGACGCGAGGGCACCCACTTCCTGGTCATCGCCTCGGCCGAGCCGGACGCGTTGCGCGAGGCGTCGTTCTTCGTCGACAGGCTCGGTTCGGAGAACATGCCCCTGGCGGGGCTCGTGCTCAACCGGACGCATCCCACGCTCAGTGGTCTCTCGCCGGAGACCGCCGTCTCGGCGGCGGAGCGGCTCGAGGCCGACGGATCGCACCCGCTCGCCGCGGGTGTCCTGCGGGTCCATGCCGAGCGGGCGACCACGGCCAAACGCGAACTGAGCCTGCTGCGGCGGTTCACCGCAGCGCACCCGACGGTGGCCGTGGTCGGGGTTCCGTCGCTGCCGTTCGAAGTATCGGATCTGACCGCTCTGGGAGCGGTGGCCGACCAGCTCACCGCAGTGGGCGACTGACCGGCACGATTGCTCCGAGAAAGACCGTCAGGTGCTCTGATGCGGCGCAGTCAGGCGCTCTGGTGTTGGCGCTGGGCCTCGAAGAAATCGGCCCACGACACCACGTCGGGGTGCTGCTTGATGAGGGCGCGTCGCTGACGCTCGGTCATACCGCCCCACACACCGAACTCCACCCGGTTGTCGAGGGCGTCCGCGCCGCACTGCATCAGAACCGGGCAGTGGCGGCAAATGGTCGCCGCCTTTCTTTGCGCGGCGCCGCGCACGAACAGTTGGTCGGGATCGACACCGCGGCACCTCGCCTGCGAAACCCAGGCGATCCGCGCCTCCGCCTGGTTGACGTCCACTGCCGCGTGCACCGTCGCTGACTGCATGGATAGACCCCTTACTTGCGTCCCGATGAGCGTCGGCCTCGCGGGCCGACACCCCGGATGCTGCTGGGCTCGGACAACACACCGAGCTGCGCGGCACCCCACTTTCCTGCGTGATTGTTAGCTGAATCACAGCATGACCGTCAATCTAGGGTAAAGGTCGCGGCCGGTGCAAGACGGGAGGTCTGTTAGAGCTACGAACCGGTTCCCGGCGCGGTTGTTCGCAGGGGGGTTCGCGCACGTACGCTGTTCTCGTGTCAGTAGGAAAAACAGTCGCCAAGCTCGCAGGATGCTCCGTTCTCGCCGGTGCCCTCGTCGCCGGTGTCCTCTTCCCCCTCGCGGGCGGATTCGGATATGCGTCCAACAAGGCGGCAGACACAGTCGACAACGTCTCGGCAGAACTGGTCGAGGGCGCTGTCCCCGCCGTCTCCACCATGGTGGACGCCGCGGGCAACCCGATCGCATGGCTGTACGAGCAGCGCCGTTTCGAGGTGCCCAGCGACAAGATCTCCAACGAGATGAAGCTGGCCATCGTCTCCATCGAGGACCGCCGCTTCGCCGAGCATCAGGGCGTGGACTGGCAGGGAACTCTGCGCGCGTTCCTGACCAACACCACCAGCGGACAGGTGCAGCAGGGCGCCTCCACCATCGATCAGCAGTACGTGAAGAACTACCAGCTGCTGGTGGTCGCCAAGACCGACGCCGAACGCCGCGCCGCCATCGAGACCACCCCGGCGCGCAAGATCCGCGAGATCCGCATGGCTCTCACCCTGGACAAGAAGCTCACCAAGGACGAGATCCTCACCCGGTACCTCAACCTGGTGCCGTTCGGTAACTCCTCCTTCGGCATCCAGGACGCTGCGCAGACCTACTTCGGCATCGACGCCAGCGCGCTCAACCTCACCCAGGCCGCGATGCTGGCCGGCATGGTGCAGAGCTCGTCGGCGCTGAACCCCTACACCAATCCGCAGGGCGTTCTCGAGCGTCGGAACACCGTGCTGGACACGATGATCCAGAACATCCCCGCTCGCGCCGACGAGATCGCCGCCGCCAAGCAGACCCCTCTCGGGGTGCTCCCGCAGCCCAAGACGCTCCCGCGCGGCTGCATCGCGGCGGGCGACCGGGGCTACTTCTGCGACTACGCGCTGCAGTACCTGGCCAAGGCCGGAATCAGCAAGGACCAGGTGGATCGGGGCGGCTACCTGATCCGGACCACCCTCGATCCCGTCGTGCAGAACTCCACGGTCGCGTCCCTGGCCGACAACAGCTCCCCGACCCTCGACGGCGTCGCCACGGTGATGAACGTCGTTGCCCCGGGCCAGGACTCGCATCGCGTCCTCGCCATGGGCAGCTCGCGCGCGTACGGACTCGACGGCGGCGCAAAGCAGACGGTCCAGCCGCAGCCGTACTCACTGGTGGGCAACGGAGCGGGCTCGATCTTCAAGATCTTCACCACCGCGGCGGCCATGGAGAAGGGGCTCGGAACCAGCGCCGTGCTGCAGGTACCCGCGCGGGTGGAGGTCAAGGGCCTCGGCAGCGGCGGCGCGGCCAACTGCCCGCCCAACACCTACTGCGTAACCAACGCCGGGTCCTACCCGGGCTCGCTGTCGGTACCCGATGCACTCGCACAGTCGCCCAACACGGCCTTCGTCAAACTCATCGAATCGGTCGGCGTGACCCCGACGGTCGACATGGCGGTTCGGCTCGGCCTGCGCTCCTACACCGCCCCCGGCACGGCCGGACAGGGCGACGACCAGAGCCTCGCCGACTACCAGAAGCAGCAGAACCTCGGCTCCTTCACCCTCGGCCCCACCTACGTCAACCCGCTCGAGCTCTCGAACGTGGCCGCGACCATCGCCTCCGCCGGCAAGTGGTGCCCACCCACCCCGATCGACTCGATCTTCGATCGGAACGGCAAGCCTGTGCCGATCACCCAGGAAGCGTGCAACCAGGTGGTCGATCCGGGGCTCGCGAACACCCTCGCCGTCGCGATGAGCAAGGACGACCAGCGGGGCGGAACGTCCGCCGCGTCCGCCGGATCCGTCGGCTGGAACCTGCCGATGTCCGGCAAGACCGGCACCACCGAATCACACCGCTCGTCGGGCTTCCTCGGCTTCACCAATCGCTACGCCGCGGCCGTCTACACGTACGGCGATTCGCCCAATCCCAGTGAAATCTGCTCGTACCCGCTCCGACCGTGCGGCTCCGGCAACCTCTTCGGTGGAAACGAACCCGCACGGACGTGGTTCGAGGCGATGAAGCCGATCGCGACCAACTTCGGCGACATCGCCCTGCCGCCCGCCGACCCGAAGTACGTCAAGGGATCCGCCAACGGTCAGGTGCCCAACGTCGTCGGTCTGAGCCAGTCGGCGGCCACCGCTCGTCTGCAAGCGGTGGGCTTCGGTGTCCAGGCCGTCACCAGCGCCGGGTCCGCACCCGCCGGAACCGTGGTCGGTGTCTCGACGTCCGGGTCGGCGGTTCCCGGCTCCACCATCACCATCACGGTCAGCGACGGATCGGTGCCCGCAGCGCCGCCACCCGGTGCGCCGATTCCCGTTCCGGGGTTGCCGGGTGTGACGATCCCGGCCATTCCGGGACTGACGGTGCCGGTGGCGCCGGCGCCGCCAGGACCGCCGCCGGGCAACTGACCCGGGGCGCCCGCGGCAGCCGCGCCTCCTGCTGTCGCTCTTACTGCAGTCGCGCCTTCACCGCGGCGGAGAGGCGAGCGCCGTCCGCTCGGCCACCGACGCTCGCCTTGGCGAGCTTCATCACCTGACCCATCTGGCGGACGGTCGGCGGCTCACCCAGTTCGCCGGCAACGGTCGAGATCGCCTCGCCCACGGCGGCGTCGAGTTCGTCGTCGGTGAGCGGGGTGGGTAGGTACTCGGCGATGATCGCGGCCTCGGCGTTCTCCGTCTCGGCGAGTTCGGCGCGGCCGTTGTCGGTGTAGATCTGCGCCGACTCCGCCCGCTTCTTCGCCTCCCGGGCCAACACGGTCTGCACGTCGTCGTCGGTGAGGTCGTGAGCGGCCTTGCCCGAGACCTTCTCGGTTCCGATCGCGGCGAGGAGCATGCGCAGCGTCGCGGTTCGACGTGTGTCCTTGGCCTTCATCGAGGTGGTCAGGTCGGCCCGCAGGCGCTGTTCGAGTTCGCTGGTATCGGACATGGCCCCCACGGTATCGGCCGCACAGTTTCGGTGGTGCGGGACCGGTATCGCCGCCGGTACGATCGGGCCATGTCCGGCACCCGAAATCGCGTCGCTGCCGCCGCCGTCGGCTCCGCTGCTGCAGGGATCGGCTACGCCACCCTCATCGAGCGCAACGCCTTCACCCTGCGCGAGGCCACGATGGCGGTGCTCGCCCCCGGCTCGAACCCGGTGAAGGTGCTGCACCTGAGCGACCTGCACATGCTGCCCGGCCAGCGGCTCAAGCAGAACTGGCTACGCGAACTGGACGGGTTGGCCCCCGACCTCGTGGTCAACACCGGCGACAACCTCTCCCACGCCAAGGCCGTCCCGGCCGTCGTGCAGGCGCTGGGCAACCTCCTCGCACGTCCCGGGTTGTTCGTCTTCGGCTCCAACGACTACTTCGCCCCGCGGCCGAAGAACCCGCTCAAGTACTTCCGCAAGAACCACAAGCGCGTGCTGGGTGACCCGTTGCCGTGGCAGGACCTGCGCGCAGCGTTCACCGAGCGCGGGTGGCTCGACATGACGCACACCACCCGCGAGATCAGCGTGGGAGGTATCCGAATCGCCGTCGCCGGGGTCGACGATCCACACATCAAGCGCGATCGCTACGACACCATCGCCGGTGCACCCGACCCCTCGGCCGACCTCACGCTCGGGCTCACGCACTCGCCCGAGCCGCGTGTGCTCGATCGGTTCGCCGAGGACGGCTACGACCTGGTGCTCGCCGGTCACACTCACGGTGGCCAGCTGTGTCTGCCGTTCTACGGCGCGCTGGTGACCAACTGCGAGATCGATCGCTCGCGTGTGAAGGGCCCGTCGCGCTGGGGGGCCCACACCCAGCTGCACGTGTCGGCCGGCATCGGGACCTCACCGTACGCTCCGTACCGCTTCAACTGCCGCCCGGAGGCCACTCTCCTGACCCTGGTGCCGTCGAGCCACTCCCGTTCCGATACCACCGCTGAACAGGGCGTTTCGCGCTCGGAAGCGGTGGTGCGTTAGAGTTCGGTCTGAGATCACGGGGTGTGGCGCAGCTTGGTAGCGCGCTTCGTTCGGGACGAAGAGGTCGTGGGTTCGAATCCCGCCACCCCGACTCGTGGTTGAGACACGAAACAAACCCCGACCAGGGACAACCTGGTCGGGGTTTTCTCGTTTCCGGGCACGGCGGGACCGCGTTCCACCGACGTCAGAACGGGGGTGGGTCGTGTGGGGTGGGTGTGTGGAGGGCGTCGAGTGCGGCGCGGTTGTGGGCGCGTTGGGTGCGGCGGCGTGCGTGTTTGTCGGCGAGGCGGCTGCGTC